>JASJDH010000217.1 GCA_030065175.1 Leptolyngbyaceae cyanobacterium MO_188.B28
GCATTCATATAGTGCTAATGCCGCCCTACTCCCCGGAGCTACAACCGGCTGAGCGATTGTGGCCGCTGGTGAATGAACCGTTAGCAAATCAGTCATTTAAGACCATTGCAGAGGTGGAAGAGTTAGTCTATCAGCGATGCCGACGGCTATTCAAACAGCAAGAGCTGATTCGCGGGTTGACCGCCTATCACTGGTGGCCAGGCGTTGGTGCAAAGGAGGCTGCTTAATTATGGGTATTTAACCCGACTTGATATTACTCCTTTTTGACATCAACTTCGGCGCCTCTTTCTTCCGACCTGAAGCAGGCGGAAATGTGGTGATTTACCAGCATCTGTTCTGGTTTTATTCCCACCCGGCAGTTTACCTGATGATTTTGCCCATTTTTGGCATTATGTCAGAGGTCATTCCCCCCCATGCTCGTCGGCCTATTTTTGGCTATAAAGCAATCGCCTACTCCAATCTGGCGATCTGCATTGTGGGATTGTTCGTCTGGGCTCACCACATGTTCACCAGCGGCACCCCCGCCTGGATGCGGATCTTTTTCACGGTTTCCACCTTGATTGTGGCGGTGCCCACAGGCGTCAAGATTTTCAGCTGGGTGGCGACCCTCTGGGGCGGCAAGATTCGCTACACCAGCGCCATGCTCTTCGCCATTGGTCTGTTGTCAATGTTTGTTATTGGCGGACTGAGCGGCGTCACACTGGGCGCCGCCCCCTTCGACATGCATGTCCATGACACCTACTATGTGGTGGGTCATTTCCACTATGTCCTGTTCGGCGGGTCAGTATTTGGCATCTATGCCGGTATCTACCACTGGTTCCCCAAAATGACGGGACGAATGATGAATGAAACCTGGGGCCGCATTCATTTTGTCCTCACTTTCATTGGCGCTCATCTCACCTTTTTACCGATGCATGAGTTGGGTCTTCAGGGAATGCCCCGGCGAGTCGCCATGTATGATCCCCAGTTTGAGGCCGTCAACCAGATCTGCACCATTGGCGCTATTGTGCTGGGCCTTTCGGTGATTCCCTTCTTCATCAATGCCGCCTGGAGCTGGCTGTACGGCCCCAAAGCCCCCGACAATCCCTGGAACGCCATGACATTAGAGTGGACCACCCATTCTCCCCCCGCTATCGAAAACTGGGAAGTCCTGCCTGTGCTGACTCATGGACCCTATGCCTATGGTCAGGGTGAAAAACAGCCAGTGGAGGCGACGGCGGTTCCGGCTGATTAGGTATTGGTCATTGGTCATTGGTCATTGGTCATTGGTTATTGGTTATTGGTTATTAGTCAAGTGACAAGTGACAAGTGACAAGTGACTAATGCCTCCCCTCTCAACCACACATTCCAACTTAAGTTGAGACGCTTCTGATTAACAAAATTTCCATTCAAAAAGAGACCCATGGTTAACGCAAGTGAAACGACCCCAAATTCAACCGCAGCCACGGTAGCGGTTGCCGACCATGAAGAACATCCTGACTATCGGGTATTTGGACTTCTCACTTTTTTGGCGTCCGAGTCCTTGATGTTCGGTGGGTTTTTCGCCACTTACTTACTGCTTCGAGGAGCCGCTGCTGCTTGGCCGCCTGAAGAAACTGAGGTTGAATTGTTAGTGCCGACAATTAACACCCTCATTCTGGTCTCCAGCAGCTTTGTTATTCATAAAGGGGATACCGCCATCAAAGCCAATAATGTCCAGGGATTTCGAACGTGGTACATCGTGACTGCGCTGATGGGAGCCACTTTCCTGGGCGGCCAAATATACGAGTATCTGACTCTGGGTTATGGTCTAAGCACCAATGTGTTTTCAAATTGCTTTTATCTAATGACCGGCTTTCACGGTTTACACGTGTTTGTCGGTCTGCTAATCATTCTGGGCGTGCTGTGGCGATCGCGCCGACCTGGCCATTACTCCGCTAGCAAACATACCGGCATAGAGATGGCTGAAATCTACTGGCACTTTGTCGATATTATCTGGATTATCCTGTTTACGCTTCTGTATATACTGACTCTCTTCTAATGTTTAAGTACCTAAATTTCGGCCAAATAAGGGGCATCATGCTTTGACCTAAAACGCTGCAGGATGGCCAAAAGAAGGAAAGTGATGAATTCTTTGAGTTAAACTCACTATTCATCATTCATCACAATGATTGCTTTAAAGTCCACCTCCCCTGTCTATTCCTCCACCAGTGATGCTGATGAGTCGGGTCAGCAAAGTCATTATTCCGCCCGTGCTTATCTAGCTGGCGTCGGCGCTAAGATTAGGGCTCTGAATATCTTTGAGCCGATCGCCAGGAAGGTGAAGATAGACCAAAAGACAGTGAAGGATAGCCCCACAGAGAAGCTCTACGATGGCTTTATTGGGATGCTATGCGGGGCCAAAGGCATGGTGGAAGTCAATAAGTTGGTGCGCAGTGATAAAAGGCTGCAGCAGGCGTTTGGTCGAGAGCGCTGTGCGGAGCAGTCGGTGATTCAGGAAACCTTGGACGCGAGCAATGTCGAAAATGTCCAGCAAATGGAGGGGGCGATGGATGAGCTCTATCGGCTAAATGGACAAGGCTATCAACACAACTACGCAAAAACAATCCAAGTGCTAGACGTGGATATAAGCGGTCAGCCTTGCGGCGAGAAGGCGGACTTCGCCACCAAAGGCTACTTTGCCGGAAAGCGGAACCGTCGAGGCCGTCAGCGTGGTCGAGTGTTGGCCACTGGCTACAACGGAATCATCGTGGAGCGAGTATACGGCGGCAAAGTTCAACTGACTAAAGCGCTACAACCGTTAATCCAAGCGACTGCACAGACGTAACAATTTCTGCAGCAATATGTCGACGAGATTGAGGATCTCAAAACCCAGATTGTCCTGGCGCGCGAGTGGCTGAAGACGGTAAACATTAAGCCTGAGCAAATTGAATATCTTGTGAATGAAGCCATTCGGGAGGATGTGGAAGGACATCGGGCTGAATTATTCGCTGTCCGCATCGCCAAGGCCCACGCCGCCCTGAACGGTCGCTTAGCGGCTAAAGGAGCAGCCATACAGATTTTGACAGAGGCGTACCGCCATCGTGATCAGATAGCACTCATCTACTTCCGGGGGGAACAAGCAGGGGTTCTGTTGCCCCCAACCCGTTCGATTACGGCTGCTCGCAAACGACTAGACCGTTTGCCCTGTGGCGGCGGATCGCCGCTGGCTCATGCGTTGGCTCAGACTATCCGGGTTGGCGCAAATGCCCTGCAGACCAAAGACATCAGCCAGGTCATTATTGTGCTGATCACTGATGGTCGCGCTAGCATTCCACTGACACGCTCCCTAAGGGAGCCGTTGATGCGAGAAGAAAAACCTGACATCAAAGCCGAACTCCTGGAAATCGCCGCCAGAATTCGAGCACTGGATATGCGTTTGCTGGTGATCGACACCGAACGTAAGTTTGTGTCTACTGGGCTGATTGAGGAACTCGCAAAGCAGGCAGGGGGCAAATATTATCGACTTCCCAAGGCTACTGATAGTGCGATCGCAACGATGACAAAAGCAGCCCTGCATCAAGCGAGCCAATAGTGTATCCCAAGGAAGTTGCGGAAAAATAAAATTCCAGTCAAAAAGTCGATATTTCTAAGGATGCAAGACTTAATCGGTACATTATTAAACCGCAAGTCCATAAGTGATTGCTTGATGGCGTTGAACCAAAGCATCGAACGCCCTTTCAAGAATTTGACGGACCAAGACTAAAACTGATAGCGGATCGATGACTTTTTGACTTTCACAACTTCCTCATATTGTTTTCTTAGCGTTAATTACAGTGGCTCAAATCTGAAGGCCATTAGGTTAAGGTTCCTCTGAAACTCGTGTTTAAACTGTGTTGCTTATCTGTCATTAAACAGCAGGAGGGAAATCTTACGGCCATGACGCTCACAACTGAGTGCATTGCAGCAGAGAAGCCAGAAACTAAAGAAAAAATGCTAGCTGGCGTCGGTGGCGGACAATTTGATTATTAAGGCCGCAACGACGGTGATTCTTGATTAGCGCCTATGAGTTCCGCCCAGGCTAAAACATTGCCTATCATAGAGACCTCCAGTTGGAGTTTGGCAGGGGTGTCTGAATTAATCTGTCGCTCTATCAGGTTAATGAGATGCATTGAAACACATCCATTCCTCAACAGAAGGCGAAATCATGATTGCTGCAATTGGTAAAACACTGGTTACTATTGGCGACTGATGACAGCTGACGCTTCGATCCCTCTCCACCGTCATGGAGGATACTCCCATGAGAACCCTACGAGAAAGCGATAATGCAAGTTTAGTTTCTGTGACAGCAGACTCGGCGACCTTATACGGGAGTCTGGTGATTCCAGCAGAAGCCCAGGGTATTGTCCTGTTTGCCCATGGCAGCGGCAGCAGTCGCCGTAGCTCCCGCAATCGCTATGTGGCTCACGTCTTAAACAATGCAGGTTTAGCCACCCTACTGATTGACCTGCTCACCTCAAACGAAGAGATCTTGGACCGACATACCCAGCACCTACGATTTGATATTGGATTACTGTCCTCTCGACTCGTAGGCGCAACTGACTGGCTCCGTCAGAACCCCTCAACCCGCTTCCTCAATATTGGCTACTTTGGGGCGAGCACTGGCAGCGCCGCCGCCTTGATCGCTGCAACTGAACGATCGGATGCTGTCGACGCCATCGTCTCACGGGGCGGACGTCCCGATTTAGCGGGTACAGCTTTAGTGCGGGTTCAGGCCCCTACTCTGCTGATCTTGGGGGGCAAAGACCACATTGTAATCAAACTTAATCGAGACGCCTTTGAGAAAATCGTCGCTGAGAAACAACTGGAGATTGTTCCCGGCGCAACCCACCTGTTTGAAGAGTCCGGCGCCTTAGAACAGGTCGCCCAGCTTGCTAGTCAATGGTTTCAACGCCATCTCAATTCCAATCCCGATCGATTGAGAAGAGAAGAGGGTTAAATCCACTAGGCTCATCTAATGATTTAGCGCTCACCTGGAGGTGCAGGCTATGAAGCGTTCCGATTTAAATTTTGGTGTGATTGTCCTGCTGACACTGAGCACCTTGTATCTTGCAATAACCGGGATTCTCATGGATTGGCTGGGGTTACACCGAGTGGCCTTTCACAACTATGTGGGCTATGCCTGGGTGGGGCTGGCGCTGCTGCATTTGGGTTTAAGCTGGGGGCAGATGAGAGTCCACTGGCGGCATCGGTTTCGGCTAAGACACTCCCACGAACCGGCTCATTCGCCAAGCCTACCGTCGTCAAGTAGACGACAGTGGCTGTCCTCGACAGCGGCCCTTATTGGCGGCTTTCTGATGGGTCTATTCTGGCCGGTTAAGCAGGCGGCGCCGTTTATCCAATCCCAGGAGGATATCGATCTGACTTACCACCAGTGGAGCAAAATCGGACTGGCCCAAGCAGGCGGAGCCTTATTCCACTGGGGACAGCAGCCCAGGCGTTACAAGACCTATGCCGAGGCCGTGTCGGTCCCGTTACCGGAGCCTAGGGAACAGACTCAACTTTCCTTCGAAGCGGTGCTCAATCAACGGCGTTCCCGCCGAGAGTATACCGACGCCCCGATTTCTCTTGAGCAGCTCTCATTTCTGCTGCAAGCGGCTCAAGGCATTACCGAAACGCTAGGAGAGAAGCGATCGGTGCCCTCTGCGGGGGCGCTGTATCCCCTGGAAGTTTATGCGGTGGTGAATGCCGTCGAGAATTTGCCCAGCGGTATCTATCACTATGCGGTGCAGCCCCATCAGTTGGAGCAGCTCAAGGCAGGTGATTTCCGCCGTTCAATCGTCAGCGCCGCCGTATGGCAGGATTTCTTAGGAACTGCGAGTGTCTGTTTTGTGATTACGGCCCTTTTCCAACGCACCCGTTGGAAGTACCGGGAACGGACCTACCGCTATGTGATGATGGAAGCAGGACATCTGGGGCAAAATCTCTATCTGGCGGCGACCGCTCTAGGTTTGGGAGTCTGTGCAGTCGGAGCCTTTTTTGACGATGCCCTGAATGATTTGTTGGGATTGGAGGGTGAGACGGAAGCGGCTGTGTATATTATCTCAATCGGTCAACTAGAAAGGGCTTGATTGGGATCGCCATTATCCAGTTGGCAAGATGAATAGGCGGTTGCCAGTTCAGCATAACATTTCAATCCATTACGACCATCGTAGAGGAAATAGAACAGAGTATTCAAGCGCATGAGACGTTTGCTGACTCGTTGTAGAGCGCTCTCACTATTGAGCAGGAGAATTCGTTGACGGTTCGGTGTACTCACAAAAAATATTCAGGCCGACTTTGAGAATGTACAGGACGACGATGGTGGCGAGCGCGGGACTGAGGGGCAGGGCAGTTAATTCGATGATGTAGAGAACGGCGCCCGTAAGCAGGGAAGCACTGCCTGGATTTTTGTTGTAATCGAGGATTTTGGAGCGAAAGCTTTCATCGCCACAGAGTTCTCGTCTCAGAACCTTGAGGGTAGTTTGCCACAGGGATTTGCCTTCGCCAAAAGTTTGTCGCCCCACCTGGGCTTGCCAGAGCTGGTCGAAGCTGGTGTCGAGCCTGCCGTTGTTATGGTCCAGGGCGGTCAGGGCTGCTTGTGCAGACTCATAGTTCTGCACAAGCTGGTGGATTTGGCGGATTTCGGTAGGGGTTAATTGAGTGTCCATAGGGATGTTGTTCGTTGAACGGGCTCAACCAATTATGCTGGGTTTGCCTGACTGGCGGATTGAATGGCTTTATACAATTCTTCTGGACATTCATTCTCTGTTGACTCACGCCAGAGAGACTTGAACTGACTTTCTCCTAAAACTTTGAGCATGCGGCCTAAATCCTGAAGATCAGCCCCAAGCCAATCTTCGTTTTCTTCCAGGTCAATGGCTAAGGCCTGAATATAAATTTTCAGAGCTTCTTGCCAGTTTTCCTGGGCTTCCAGCGCCTTGCCCCAAGCAATCAGTGTGGCTGAAGCTCGTTGCCAAAGGCCAAATTGTTCAAATAAGTCAAAGGCGGTTTGATAGTGAGTCACTACCTCCGCATACTGTTGCTGTTCTTGTGCAGCCATGCCTGACTGATAAGCCTCTTCGGCATCCCGCATAGCCCAAATCGCTTCACGAATGTCGCCTTCGCAAGCAGACTCTGTCACCTCCTGCCAGATGGTTTCAAACTGTGTCGTTCCCAGCTGTTTGAGCATACGGCCTAAATCCTGGATATCCGAAATAGCTAACTCATCGTTCTTATCCAGGTCAATGCCTAGCGCCCGAATGTAAGTCTCAGTAGCTTCTTGCCAGTTTTCTTGTGATTCCAGAACCCGGCCCATCTGGCTCAAATTGCTGGAGGCTTTACGCCAGCCATTTCCAGCGATGCTGGCTTCAACAGCTTGTTGGTAATAGGTAGCCGCAGCGTCTAAATTCCCCTGTTCCTTGGCAACATCCCCTAATCCCTGATACTCATCGGCCGCGTTGTAATCATCGCCAGCCGCTTCGTAGATCTCGAGCGCTTTTTGGTAGTAGGCCACTGCCTGGTCAAATTGCCGTTGCGCCTCGGCGACATTGCCCAGTTGGTGATAATCAGAGGCCGCGTTGTAATCATTGCCAGCCGCTTCGAGGATCTCGAGGGATTTTTGGTAGTAGGCCACCGCCTGGTCAAATTGCCGTTGCTTCTCGGCGACTATGCCCAGGTTGTGATAGGCAACAGCAATGGTGCTCTCTACGGCAGGATCACTCAGGGCCGTGAGTTCATCCAGAATTTCTCGATAAATGGCTCTGGCTGTTTCCAGATCGGGAATCGCCATGGCTTCATTGGCATCTGCTCCTCTCAGATAGATCCAGAAGTCAAACGCCTCCCGCCCCTTAGCCTTGGCCTCTGCCAGGTCAAGGCCGATTTGCCCCAAAGTGCGCTGCCGCAGGGCTCTAAATTCCGGTCGGCGACCTAAGCGTTCATAAATCTCACCCAAAGCTGCCAGGATTCGAAAGGCGCTATCCCAATCTTGCTGCTGCTCCGCCAGACGCAGGGTTGTCAGCAGGTTCGATTCTTCAATTAACAGAATATTGGTTGCCAGTTCTGCCTCGTCAATTAGTTTCTGCCGATAGTTATCCGCTAATCCGGCGTAGAAAAGCACCCACTTTTTTTCCAGATCGCGAATCTTGTCGTCCGGATGGTGGGCGGAGAGCTGCTGCCGCAGATACCAGGGCAACGCTGGATGAATGTTGTAGTACGTTTCGCCCAGATGCTCTAAAATTCCGGCTTCTGCAGCCTCGTCCAACAGGCCTAACCAGTCTGATTTCTGCAGATTCTCGCCAAACATCGCCTGATAA
Organism: Leptolyngbyaceae cyanobacterium MO_188.B28; assembly: GCA_030065175.1. Lineage (GTDB taxonomy): Bacteria > Cyanobacteriota > Cyanobacteriia > Phormidesmidales > Phormidesmidaceae > JAKSDM01. Next base: position 8,313 of record JASJDH010000217.1, read on the forward strand.
GCCTGCCCATAGGTATCGTCTGGATTTTCTGAGAAAGCATGGAGCCAATAGGCATTTACTCGCTCGGAGAAAAATGCCAGGCAAGGCAGGTGTTGACGGGCGCGGTCAGACAGGTTGGTGAAGGAATAGTCCAGGGAAACCGTGAGGGACTTGGCGCGGCCTTCTTCCTCCGCTCCCCGAAAGGTGTCGAGTCCCTGCCGCAGGGCATCGATCAGCGTTGTTGGGTGTTGGGTCTTCAAGTGGGGCAAAACCACCCGCAGTGATAGGGGATGCCCCCCCAACAGGTTGAGCAGCTCCAGGTATTCGGGCGGTAGGGTGGAGGGGTTAACCCCGACCGACTGCAGGATTTTATCCGCCAGTTCTTCCGATTCGGATAGCCCCGGATATTTGCGATTGGGCAGGGACAGCCCTGATAAACCCAGTAATGTATAGCCACAATCCAACCAGGGTTCTGCCCGCCGACTGGTAATCAGCACCCAGGATTTTCCTTGCTGCAGCGCTTTGAGCCAGTGCTTTAGGTCGTCTCGCGCCTCCTCTGGCAATAGGGGTTCATTGCCTGTGGGGAATCCAGCGACGGGCTCAAAGTTATCCCAAATCAGCAGACAGGGGTTGGTTTGCAGATACTGCAGTATCCCAGCTCGCTGCTGCTCAAAGGGAAACTGAGCAAAGCGGTCTCCCATCAATGTCCGTCCAATCTGATTCACCACGTTGTTCAAGGTGGCCCCCTGTTCAAAGGAGGTAAAGAAAATGCCGCCGATGCGTCCGCCCGTGTTGTGCAGCCAGCGAGCAAAACCAATCGCCAGCTCGGTTTTGCCGACACCGCCCATCCCCTTCATCAGCACAATCGGATTTTGCCGAAAGGCCCGCTCCAGCCGCTGAATATCGTAATCCCGACCGACAAACCCATAGGCTCCAGCGTCCGGAACTTCAACAGTAGCTTTTTCCGCGGCTTCCTTTTCCGCAGGGACTCCCCCAAACTGCCCCATAATGTCTGCCAGGCTAGTGGCGGCCTGCCGTTTGGGAAATGGGGTATAGCTTTCCTGCTGATACAATACGGGCACTAGCCAATCTTGCAGCGGCAGCCAACCTTTAGGACTGGGGCGATTAAGCTCAATCGAGAGTTTCCGTCGCCCAGCTGCAACGGCGCTAGAGAGGCTTTCATCCAGCACCAGTTGTTCGTACAGGCGACCGATAAAGTGCTTCGCGGCTTCTGCATAGACCGAGTAGGCCATCGCCACAACACCCTTAGCTCCTAAAGAAACCAGTCGAGTGGCCACCGAAGAAAAGGGATCGCGTCCGGCCTGCCCCGATTGGCAGGCATTCAAGATAAAAATCGGGACGCGGCAATCCGCCAGGTGTTGAGCAATGTCAGCGGCGCTGATGGGTTGGGGAGAACCCTCTTTTTTTTCAAAGACTAAAACGCCCTGTCCGTCTCCCCCGTAGGTGTATTGGGAGTCCTGCTGCGCGGCGTCGAAACTGCCATGCCCATCAAAATGAACGATGTGATAAAACCCCTTTCGGGCGTTCAGCTCTGATTGAAACTGATCAAAACTGGGAGGCCGCAGCACCTTGAGGTTGACCTGGGCGCGAATGGGGGCCAGCGCTGCCAGCATCGGCCGGGCAATGGTCCGCAAGGCAATGTCTCTTTTCCCGTAGGGACGGGCAATCACCAGCAGGATATTTAGCTGTTCCTCAGGCATTTCTCCCAGTTCGGCTCGCACGGCATGACTGCTGAGGGAGCGATACACGCCCGCCAACAATTGCGCCAGATGGGCCTTGTGGGGGGGGGGAATAGATCAGTTCCCAAGGGAGATTGAGCACAGCGGGATCATCGGAGCTAACGGCCAACTCACAGTGATCTAATCCTGCCCGTGTGGCTTCTTGAAAGAAGGTGCGCGCCTCTTCACTGCTGCGAAAGATGAGTTCAAACAGCTGCTCTCCCCATATCTGAAACGATTGCTCAACCTGCCGAGCGCGATCAGGTTCTAGTCCGTAGGGAAAATTGAGGTATTCCTCTAGATACCAGCGCACCTCCTCCAAGACCGGAGTATCAAAGGGATGCTCGAAGGGGACCGTCGGCGCAGTTCGGGGAGCCGCTTGCCCTCGTTGCCAGGAGAGCTGGAGGGTGCCCTCCGACTGGTTGATGCGAAGCCAGTTTCTCGTCATGGCTGTTTTGCCTGATGTCACTTTTACCTCCAATATACTGAGCTAAATCAGTAACTAAATGGGGGCCGAAAGCATTCTTCATGTGCAACACCTACCTCATCCTCCATCGGCAAAAAGCTGGTAACTGTCCACACTGCGGAGAGCGACTCCAACACATCAAGATTTCAGGGCGAACAGCCTACTATTGTCCTAATCGACAGCCGCCTTTGTCTGCAGAAGTGTAAGTTTTTCTACCAACCGAACATTCTCATCTACTTCCGCCCTACTCTCCATGCCAATAACAAATGCATCCACCGGGGCTTTCAACTGATACTGAATTGCTGATTTTGGATCATGCCTGAGTTGACCTTCTCCCATCACTTTCATGCCGTAGGTCCCTTTGCCATTCGCCTGCATTTGTAGAATCACTGAGATAATGTCACTTGGCTCGCCTTCCATAAGAATGCCCTGTGAGTTCAGACGAACCAAAACCACATCGACCCAGGGTTCTTGCGCGGCTGTGCAGAGCGCCCCATATTCATGATTAGAGCATCCCACCGCCTGCACGACGCCACGAGCTTTAGCCTCGGATAAGACATCCATCACGCTGCGTCGCTGGATATTCCAATCCGGATTCATCATGCAGTGCAACAGCACAATGTCCAGATAGTCAACGCCCAACTCCTGACGGAAGCGATCGAGGTCGGCTTTCATCTGGTTAGCGGTTTTGGCCACTGTTTTGGTAGCGATCGCAACATGCTCACGGGGAATCCGCCTTAATGCCTCACGAATATGGGGATGGCTACCGTAGGCATCCGCCGTGTCAATAAAGGTAATCCCTTTCTCATAGGCGTAGACAATTAGGTCGGCGAGACCCTTTAAGCCCAGGCTACGGGTTTGTCGACTCGTGTGGTTTCCCCCCACTGTGCCTGTCCCAAGGCACAGCTTTGAAACTTCAATCCCGGTTTTTCCTAGAAATACGCGCTGCATAGTCATCAAAGCTGCAATACAGCCCTCACTATGTCTTGACGTTAGTCAACAAATTTGAGGAACTTATGAGGATAGGACAATTCTCTTCACAAGTTCCTCAGATTGATCTCCTAGGGTTAAGACCAAGGATTTAAGCGGCAGACCTCAAGATGTGAAAGTTCTCCGATTACTGACGATCAACCATCAAAGCGACGGGACAGAGACAGATTGCTAGAACGTTCATCCATCATGACAAAGAGGATGCCATGCACTTTTAATGCCAGGTGAATCACAATGGTGAGTGCGGATCAGATCACACAAATACCAACTGAGGGCTTATTAGCAGCCGCCAGAGCTATCATTCAGGCCGCAGAATACTGCTTCCTAATTACGCTAAGTGAATCGGGCGAAGCAAATGCCAGATTAATGCAACACTTTAAGCCTGATGACGATTTAATACTTTGGTTTGGCGCGAGTCCCAGGTCCCGCAAGGTCCAAAATATTAGCCGGGATAGCCGGGTTACCGTGGTCCTTGAAGATCCCAGAGAAGCGGCGTATCTCACACTTCAGGGTTCAGCTCAGGTGGAAACTGACTTGAACGTGAGGCGGCAATATTGGCGTGAGGACTGGGTCGCCTTTTTCCCAGCCGGTCCAGAGGGAGAGGATTACGTTCTGATCAAGTTCGTTCCAGCCCGAATTGAGATCATGAGTTTCGAGCGTCACATTGCCCCTGAGCCCTACGGCCTTCAACCCGCCATTCTGATTAGAGAGGGAGAGGGTTGGGTTCGCAGATGAAAAGAAGTCTGGGGCTGTGAGCAGACTACAGCCCCAGACTCCTAACCACTGACTATGCCGCTGCTGAAGGCATCCGATGCTGGTACGTCATCTGGAAGGCTTCGATGATGTCCCCCTCAGCCCAGTCATTGAACTTGTCCAGGCCAATGCCGCATTCATAGCCGGCGTTGACTTCCTTAACATTATCTTTCAGGCGTTTTAGCGAGTCCAGGTTGCCTTCATAGAGGACCTCACCCGCTCGGTACACCCGCAGCTTGCATTTACGGATGACCTTGCCAGACTGGATGTAGCACCCCGCCACCTTGCCGCGACCTACCGGGAAGACAAGGCGCACTTCGGCGCGACCTAAGGGCTCTTCCACCAGCTCTGGCTCCAGCAGACCGGCCATGGCGCTCTGGAGGTCTTCCAGCAGTTTGTAAATGATGTTGTATTCCCGCACATCGATGCCAGCGGCGTCGGCAGTCTCTCTGGCCCCCGGGGCGAGGGCGGTGTTAAATCCAACGATGACCGCATCACTGGCCATGGCCAGGTCAATGTCGGTTTGGGTGATTTCACCCGGAGCCGCCAACAACAGGCGGAGTTGCACTTCGTTTTGCGGCAGTTGTTTCAGCGCCCCAACAATGGCTTCTACCGATCCCTGGACGTCTGCCTTCAAGATCAAGTTGAGCGCTTTCAACTCTCCTGCTTGGGCTTGCGCTGAGAAGCTAGCCAGGGAGATCGGCCCCTGTGTCAGGCGGGATAGCCGCTGGCGCTTTGCATTAGCCATTGCGATCGCCCGCGCTTCTTTCTCAGACTGGAAGATGGAGAACTCATCCCCAGCTGCGGGCACGTTGTTTAAGCCTAACACTTCCACCGCAAAGGAGGGGGTCGCCGCTTTGACTCTGCGGCCTTGGTCGTCTATCATGGCCCGCACCTTACCAAAGGCGGCGCCAGCCACCAGACTATCCCCAACGCGCAGCGTCCCATTTTGCACTAAAAGGGTCGCTACGGGACCTCTGGTTTTATCCAGGTTGGCCTCAATCACCGTCCCTTTGGCCGGTCGATCCGGATTCGCTTCTAGGTCAGAGACCGCTGCCACCAACAGCACCATCTCCAACAGGGAGTCCAGATTTTTGCGCTGCATAGCGCTGACCGGAACCATAATCGTGTCGCCGCCCCACTCTTCTGGCGTCAACCCATATTCAGCGAGTTCTTGCTTCACGCGGTCGGGCTGGACCCCAGGTTTGTCGATTTTGTTGATAGCCACTACTATGGGCACACCGGCGGCTGGTAGTCATTTTTTGTAAAGGTTGTAGAAAATTATAGGATGCATCGATCTGGCCATCTGCTATCAGGAGTGTATTCATGAAAGTTGAACTAACCTGCCCCACCTGTGGTTCCCATG
>JASJDH010000218.1 GCA_030065175.1 Leptolyngbyaceae cyanobacterium MO_188.B28
CTTGCGACAATACCTTGGCTGTACGACCGTAGATGACCGAGAATGGTCAGGATACTTCAGGTATTTTAAGTAAGCCTTAGTGCTTGAATCTCTTGCATACATAGTATTTCAGTCATCCTTTACAAAAAATGACTACCCGGCTCTATCTTGCTTGAGCTGACGCTGATACTGCTCCAAGGCTCCCTGAAAGCTATTTTTGCTAACAGTTTCTCCCAGCGCTTCACTCAAATTGCGCCATAGTTTTAGACCCGCTTCTTTACGCAGATATCCGGCTGAATAGGCGGAACTTTGGGCAATTTTCTCGTAGGTCTGCTTTTTCCAGGCCCCTGATAGAATAATTCGCTCCACCTCGTTCAATCGGCGCCCAAATCGGTTGAACATAGCGGCATCGGCAACTTCCAGAGCTTGCTTGACGTCCATTTAGCTTCTGGAGACACATCCACAGTCTTTTATCCTTGTATATCTACTTTAAATCTGGACCTAAATTAATGTCAATTCGGCGTATATGTCATGACATTACATGACATCCGCCTGTTTGGAGCTAAATTTTAACGTTAAACAATTAACTCCGACCCCTAATAGGCATGAATTCGATACGCTATCATCTGTCATGTCATTGAGTGCAAAGATCATGACTTTTTCGGTAACGACAGTGACCCTTTGAGCGGCTATTCTAGGGAGTGTAAGGTAAAGCATTAAGCTCAAGTTAATCCGACCTATCCTACTACTCTTTCAAGCAACTTTTGAAGGTTTGATTATCTAAATTAGTGGGTCATTTATTATTAGCATCGCCATTATCAATAGAGCGGTTAACTTGATCAAACTGCTGATTGACTAACAAAACTTTATTGTGAATGTTTGGAAAGCCCTCTCCCTAACCCTCTCCCGAGGGGAAGAGGGAACAAGAAAGCGGATGTGCTCCCCTCGCCCTCTGGGAGAGGGACTGGGGGTGAGGGCTCGAGACTTTTGTCAGTCACCCAGGATCAAACTGTCCCCTAGGGATCAGATCTGGAATTGGCGCCTAGTTGATCCGCACGCTTGGGATTGAACGAGCCAGAGCCCATTTGGGTTTGAGGAGTCTGGCGTTCAACTTGAAACGATACGTGTATCTGGAAACCCGATCGACGCATGCGGGGGTAATTGGAGATGAATCGGGCGAAGCTACCTCAGCTAAAGGCTTTCAAATGATTGCAGGCGCTACAGTCAAAACACGAATAGGGAGGGATGAAGTTACGGTCCCGTCAACTTTTCAAAGAACTTGCCTCAGAGATTAATCTTTTGAATTTTTCGAGGCGCCCTTTTAATATTATGAGGAGAATTTTGAGTGATGGTTAGTCAAAGTACGATTGAAATTGTTAAGGCAACTGCACCGATTATTAGAGAAAAAGGGGAAGAGATTACCAGACGGATGTATCAAATTGCATTTGAAGAGAGACCTGACTATAAACGCAGCTTTAAAACTACTTGGATGCAGCATCTAGACGGGGGTCCGCAATCACGCAAGTTAGCCGCAGCTGTTTATGCCTATGCTACTCATATTGACCGCCTAGATGAGTTGGCAAAGGCAGTAGACAAAATTGGCCGCCGTCATGTAGAACTTCGAATACTGCCTGAGCAGTATCCGCTGATTGGCGAAAAGCTTTTGCAGGCGATGAAAGATGTTTTGCAAGATGCCGCAACTGATGAAGTTATTTCGGCGTGGGCTGAAGCCTATGATGCTTTAGCAAACATCTTTATTCAAAAAGAGACTACGATCTATAAACAAGAAGATCAAGAACTAACTGAGCGATTGGCGAGTGCTAACAACCTAACCTTGGTGCATCAGACTGACCAAAGCCGCTGATGCTGTCTCAGAAGCGTCAGATAACCCGCTCTTTAGGCTCTTGTCAATTTTTGATACTTTGAGTTCGATATTAAGAGGGATGAGAAATGTCTGACAGTGAGGCCATCAAATACTCAGGCAAGAGTGCAAGGGTTTCGTGGCGCGGTAGCTTGTGTATTCATATCGGTGAATGTGGTCGGGCCAAGGGGGCGCTATTTGTCGGCGGACGACAGCCGTGGTGCCAGCCTGACCTTGCGAGCGACGATGAGGTCAAAGACGTTGTGATGCGATGCCCAACTGGGGCGCTATCCGTCGAATTCGACGATCAATCGATTCTAGAAACTGCGAGCCCCGAAAACACGATCAATGTAGCCTACAACGGCCCGCTGTTTGTTCGCGGCCAACTTGAAATCGAAGGCGCTCCATCTGACGCGCCTGGGCTCAAGTTCCGGGCTGCGCTGTGCCGTTGTGGGCAGTCAAAGAATAAGCCATTTTGCGACAACAGTCATGAGGACACAGGCTTTAAGGATTACGGCGCGGTCGGCGAAACTGGCGAGCCTAGCACTGGGTCGGGCGGCCCTTTGGCGATCAAGGCCGTGAAGAATGGTCCGTTGCTGATCAAAGGCAATGTCACGATATACAGTGGCAGTGGTCGTAGTTCCTGGCGCGGTGATCAGGTCGCGCTATGTCGCTGTGGTGTGTCCGAGAACAAACCATTTTGTGACGGTAGCCACAAGAAAGTAGGATTTATCAGCGATTAGTATCCATTTTTTTTCGAGGCTCGCTAAATTTCTTTTTTTTACAATCCTTCCTGCTGTCAAACCAGGCTCAGTATGATTTTCCTATGAGGAAGAAACCATACTGGGCGATTAGTCTCTTCGCGCTTATGGCCATGCGCAGCATAGCTGTTCCTGCCTCTGCCCAGATTATTGAAGATAATTCTTTAGGCCCCACTCCCTCAGTCATTACCCCGATTGACGCCCAAACAGATCGCATTGACGGCGGGGCGCAACGGGGCGCGAATTTATTCCACAGCTTTCAAGAATTTAATATCGAAGCAGGGCGGGGTGTTTATTTCGCCAATCCATCTGGGATTGAGACTATTCTGACTCGCGTGACGGGCGGCAATGCCTCAGAGCTAATGGGTACTCTAGGGGTTTTAGGGAACGCCGATCTGTTTTTTCTCAACCCAAACGGCATTATTTTTGGACCGAATGCTCAGCTTGATATTAGGGGCTCTTTTCTTGCCACAACAGCAGATGGCATTCAATTTGACACTCAAGGATTATTCAGTGCGTCTGATCCTCAAGCGCCTCCGCTGTTGACGATTGCGCCCTCTGCTTTGTTCTTCAGCGGATCTGCCGCTGGGGCAATCATTAACCGTTCCGTTGCCCCCACTGGTACTGATGCGTCCGGAGGCCAGGCATTGGGTTTACGAGTTCCTAACGGCGAAAGCCTCATGCTGGCTGGGGGGGAGGTGATCATGGACGGAGGCGGGTTGAATGCATTGGGCGGTCATATTGACCTGATTGGGATTGCGGGTGCTGGGCAAGTGGAAATTATTTCAGAAAATATGATGACAGCCACACCCCTGTCGCTGAATATACCTGAAACCATTGCCAGGAGTGATGTTCTCCTACAGAATGGCTCCAAACTAGATGTGACCGCAGACAATCGTGGCAGCATCACCTTACAGGGACAGAATATTGATATTCTGGGGGGCAGCCGTCTCTTGGCTGGTATTGCTCCAGGGTTAGGGACTAGCGCCAGTAAGTCTGGAGACATTATTCTGAGAGCTAGCGATGCTCTCACCGTCGAAGGACCCAATAATGTTATATACAACGTACTGGGGGATGGTGCAACTGGCAACAGTGGCAGTTTGATCGTAGAGGCCAATAACTTTATCGCTCAAAATAGCGCCTTTATCGTTGTTGCTACCTTGGGCGAGGGTAATGCAGGTCGAGTGTCTCTTCAAGTAGAAGACTCCGTCGAACTCACAAACTCAAGCACCATTTTCAACAGTATAGCCTCTCCGGATGGCGGCGAGACAGAGGGGATTGCCATTTTGGCGGATTCACTCACCCTGTTAGAAGGTGCTGAGTTGGTTTCGGGCGTGAGGGGGATGGGACAAACAGGTGGAATTCGTCTCAACATAAGCGATGCCATTGTCATGGATGGGGTTGGTTCAGATGGATTGTCCAGCGGAATATTCGCCTCAACCAGACCAGGGACAGTTGGGTTTTCTGGCGACGTGTTTGTCTCAGCCAATTCGTTAGATATCACCCGGGGGGCGAGGATACAAACTGGCACACGGGGGCAAGGCAATGCTGGCAATGTCACCGTTGAGGTAGACGGGCGCTTTCTGCTCGATGGAGCTGATCCCAGTGGTTCCCTTACTGGAATTTTTACCGACCTAGACACAGATGGAGAAGGCCGGGGCGGCAATATTCAAGTAACGGCTGGCTCTCTCGTGATGAATAATGGGGCTCAGTTTACGGCCGCCACCTTTTCACTGGGAGATGCTGGAGATATCACAGTTGACGTTCGGAGCACAGCCAGTTTCGATGGGGTCGTCGATGGCCTAACAACGGGCTCTACACCAGATGTATTAGTTGCAGCTCGCAGCGGCCTCTTTAGCAACGTCGGCCAAGACTTGGGCAATGGTCAAACCATTCCCGCCATTGGTAATGGGGGCAAAATCACCCTGAATGCAAACAGTATTTCTTTAACCAATGGGGCTAGGTTTGGCACCACTATTCTCTCTGATAGCGTCGGTAATGCAGCTCCAATTTTGGTCACCGCCAATGAGGGAATTATAGTCAGTGGGGAGAATGAGCTGGTTGGCTCCAGCAGCATTGCCACAGAGGTTCAGCCTGGCGCAAGAGGCAATGCGAGTGATATTGAAGTATCAGCAGCGTCGCTCAGAGTTAGTCAGGGTGGGCTGCTCAATGCCAGTATTGCCAATGATGGGGTGGCAGGCAAGATTGTGATCGATACGCGTGTTTTAGATATCGTTGAGGGCGGGCGGGTGATTGTCGCAACGTCAGATTCAGGGAATGCGGGCAATATCATTTTAGTGGGTCAAGACAGTATCACCCTGGCTGGCGAAAATAGTGGATTATTTGCGAATACTACAGCAGACTCTACAGGCAATAGTGGCAGTATTTCACTAATTCCCAGGACTGCCTCTGCGCATCCCAGAACGGTGTCTATTCGAGATGGAGCCCAGATTGCGGTGGATAGTCAAGGTACTGGTACAGGTGGAAATATTCTGCTGGAAACGGATGCGCTGATTCTCAATAATAATGCGCTCATCTCTGCTGAAACGGCTAGCAATCAGGGGGGGGACATTACCCTCCTGATTGGTGATTTAGTGCTATTACGCAACGGCAGCAACATCTCCACCAATGCGGGGACAGCCGAGGCAGATGGCGATGGCGGCAACATCATGATTGATGTTGAGGATGGCTTTATCGTGGCTGTTCCCCAAGAAGACAGCAACATCACGGCCAATGCTTTCCTGGGTCAAGGCGGTAATGTCATCATCACGGCCCGGGGTATCTTTGGGATTGAGTTCCGTGAGACAGAAACCCCCTTGAGTGATATCACCGCCAGCTCAAATTTTGGATCGGCTGGCACAGTCGTGCTCAATTTGCTAAACATCGATCCAACCCAAGGGACCGCTGAATTGCCCACAGATACAGGAACATCTCAGATTAGCCAGCGCTGTAACCCAGGCGAGGGGGCATCTAGCTTTGTCGACACGGGGCGAGGGGGAATTCCGCTAGGGCCAGGGGAAACAATCACCAGCCAAGACCTCTGGGAAGACCTATATCTGCCCGAATCCCAAGCAGGCAATAGAAACATAACTTCATCGTCAGTTACGAGCGAAGTCACCCCCATTGTTGAGGCTCAGGGGTGGGTTGTCAGTCCAGATGGTCAAGTGAGGCTGGTGGCCAATGCCCCGACAGGCTCCCCCTCGGATTTATGGCGATCGCACCCTACCTGTTCACTGTCGGGGTAGTCATGAAACGGATTGTTCAGCGCCTACTTTTATTTCTGTTGGGAGGGATATTCGCCATCGGCGTCATGCCCGCATTTCCTCAAGCTTTACCGACGCCGCGTGTAGATCCTCTGCCCTCCCAGGAACATATAGACCAGGGCAGAACTTTCTATCAACAGGGGCGCTGGGCTGATGCGATCGCCACCTGGCAAGCCGTTCTTGAGCATCCTTCATTCCAAAGCGACCCCGTGCGGCAAGCGGCAGTATGGACCTATTTGGGCATGGCTTACCAGAAGTTAGGGCAGTGGTCAGCGGCGGCTGATGCGATCGCTGCCAGTCGAACCCTTTTGAATCAACTACCTGAGGCGGAAACCCCAAACCGGCTGCATATCCTAGCTCAAACCTTGAACACCCAAGCCCAGCTGGATTTCGCTCAGGGCAACCCCGAAGCGGCCTTCACCACCTGGCGGCAGACAACTCAGATTTATCGCGATTTAGGCTATTCAACCGGCATCACTGGCAGTCTGATCAATCAGGCCAGAGCTCTGGAAGTGAGCGGACATTATCGTCGGGCTTGTCAGACTTTGTTGGAGGCGGCAAATCTCGATCAGCCCTCCTGTGATTTCAGGGATTTGGCGTCGCTGGAGCCCGTAGCGCAAGCCTTTAACCAGCAACCGAACCCAGATCTGCAAGTTTTGGGATTGCGGAGTCTCGGGAATGTGCTGCGGCTGGCTGGACTTTTGGCTCAGGCAAACCATCTGTTGGAGCAGAGTGTAGCCATTTCAAGAGAGCTGGACGCATATCCCTTGGGGTTCTCACTGCTCAGTCTGGGACTGGTGGAGGAGGATTTGTATGAGCAGGCCACGTTTCGCTATCAGCAGACTGAACTCGAGACTGATCGCCAGGCCGCCCTGACGTTGGCCCGTCAGGCCTTAGAACGGTACGCAGAGGCTGGAAAAATTGCTCAAGAGACGACTGGCGATCGCCTGCTGATTGTGCAAGCCAACGTAAAACGGCTCACGCTTTTGGTTCAGCTCAGTGCAAACCTGAGAAACCAAGATGCATCCGTGGTTGAACCGGACGAATTTCGCGACCTGCTGCGGACCCAGCTGCAGGCCGTGTTGAACTTACCGACGCAGGATTTACCCCCAAGCCGCGCCGCGATTTACAGCCAGATCAATTTAGCCCAGAGTTTCCTCACCCTCTGGCAAGCCTCCACTTTCTCTGATAGCCCTGCTCCAGAGGTCATTCTCCAACAATTGACCCATGCCCACCAGCAGGCCGTTACGTTACAAGACCGTCAGGCTCAGTCCTATGCTCTGGGTGTACTGGGCCTCCTCTATGAACAGCGCGCCCACCGTCAGCCTGAGCCGGTGGACTTCTTGAGTCAAGCTCGGCAGTTTACGGAGTCAGCCCTTGGGTTGGCCCAGGCAAATCAGGCCTGGCACATCGCCTACCAGTGGCAGTGGCAGCTTGGACGCATTCATCAAGCTCTGGCGGAACCACAACTGGCGATCGCCCACTACCAGTCTGCAGTCGAAACCCTGCAAGCGGTCCGTCACGATTTACTGGCCATTGAAGCACATGTTCAGTTTTCGTTCCGAGACACGGTTGAACCCCTCTACCGAGAATTGGTTGCACTGCTGATCGATAGTTCTGAGGGCGCTATCCCGGCTCAGAGAAATTTGCAACAGGCCCTTCAGGAAATCGACGCCCTGCGACTGACAGAATTAGAAAACTTTTTGAGCTGTAACCTGACTCAAACATTTGAACTCAGTGATGCTCAAACCGACGCCCAGACCGCTATCCTCTATCCCATCATTCTGCCCGATCAGTTGGTTGTTATTTTACGACTGCCGCGGTCAGAGGCGCTGCAGTTTCACCGAGTCACCTTACCCGAAGCCGAAGTCAGTCAGACCCTGAAACACCTGCGTCAACAAGTAGAGAATCGCTATCTATCGAATGCTTTCTTTGACCTATCCCGGCAGGTTTATGATTGGCTCATCCAGCCCTTTGAGGACACGTTGAATGAGCAATCTGTTCAGACTTTGGTGTTTGTGTCCGACGGGGTGCTGCGGAATGCGCCCATGGCAGCGCTGTACAACGGCCAGCATTTTCTGATTGAAGACTATGCGATCGCCCTCAGCCCTGGATTGCAGCTGCCTGCCTCACAACCCCTCAGCCAACTGCAGCTGAGCGCGATCGCCTTTGGATTGTCAGAAATCCGATCAGATTTTCCACCGCATCAAGGGTTTGCATCCCTGATTAATATTGAACCCGAATTAGCCGAAATCCAGGCTCAAGTCCCAAGCCGCGCCGTACTGAATCAGGCATTTACTCGCGAAGCTTTGCAAGACTTTGTAAGTACACTCTCCACACCAGTCGTTCATCTGGCAACCCACGGACAGTTTAGCGCTAACCCTGAAGAAACCTTCCTGCTGGCGTGGGATCAGCGCATCAACATAGATGATTTGAGTCAGATTCTCCAGAACCGTGAGGCCCAAAATTCAGCCGCGATTGAACTGCTAGTTCTAAGCGCTTGCAAGACAGCCGACGGAGATAGCCGGGCAACGTTGGGTTTAGCAGGCGTCGCCATCCAAGCCGGTGCGCGTAGCACGATCGCTTCGCTCTGGTATATTGACGATCGTTCGACGGCTGAACTGATGAAGCATCTCTATCGAGAGTTGGCGACGCCCACAGCGGATCTGACTCGGGCGGAAGCCCTTCGCCGAGCCCAGGTTGCGCTCCTGCACGCCCCAGGCTACCGAGCGCCCATATACTGGGCTCCCTATGTCCTCGTCGGCAACTGGTTATAGTCCAGTAGGCCAATACTTGGTTAGACAAGTATTGGCGCTGGTTCAGTCTGGTTAGATCCTAGAAGTCCTGTGGAACAAGGAATACGGGAATTCTCAGCAAACCTATAGCCGTCAGTTTATTGAGATTATTCTCATTAGCCGTTTCTGAAATCCCTAATATATCGTTGAATGGCCCTGAATTGGGTTTAACCTATTCTCTGAGCCCCGAACGCTACAATGCCTTTTATACAAGGATTCTATCCTTAAATTAGACTGAACCGGCGCCATCCTCATCCCTCTGGGAAACGAGGTTTCCATAAGGCGTACCAATCAAACCAAGCCTCTTCTAAAACGGAATAGAGTAATTCGGGGGATGCGTCTTCTAACGGAATGGACAGATGAGCCCACAGGCAACGTTTATCTTGTAGCGGGTGTTGACCTAAAATCCATCCCCAAAGGCGATCAGGGTATAAATCGTAAATCATACGATTGTGGAGAAACTGTTTCCTGGTTACCGTACTGCCTCCCCTGGGATTGATGCAGGTACTCAGATAAGCATGCTCTGAATCAGAAAATAAAGTATAAAAACCAGTATTCGGCTGCCGCTGAATGGTTCCTTCGGTAACAGTGGCTGATGAGATATCTGTTGAATCCTGAACAAGCAATGGAATTTCGCCATTGCGGGTGAGCGGATCTTGGAAATAACGCATCTGAATCGTTAGCGACCAGTCCTGTTGCTGATAGCGATATTGTCGTCCAGGAATACTGATCTCCTTTCCATTTTTAGATGTTTTGAGGGAAGAACTGGAAAGAAAATCCCAGTCTGATAAGGACGCCTCTGAGGTTAGATGGACAGGATTACTGGGTTGTTGACTGCCGACAGGTCGTCCTAATAGATGGTGCCCCAATGACACCAGAATCCCAACCAAAGTAGTGGCCAACAACATTAATCGCATCAATTTCCAATGCTGCATCACTATGCCTCCGTGGATTGAGAAGAGTTGGTCCCTGTTTGACAAGTTAACCGCCAACAAATTCCCAGAAATATCAAAACAGTGAATAAGGAAAATAATGAAGACCCTTGTCCGGCGTGCCAATAATCGAAAGTCTCTGGATTGCCTGAAGCAACGAAGACAGCCATAAGGGCAACGCGTATTCCATTCATGAAAAAGGCTAAGCCAGCTGCAAAGAGGGTGATCAGCAGGCCTTTAAGCCAACTCCACTGAGTGTAGAGGGTCATTAAGAATAGGACGGCGACACCAGTGAGTTGGGCAATTAATGATAATCCTGAACAGGCAGAGTATACGGCGACGCTGCCTCCAGGCAAGTGGATATTAACCCCCTGACGATAAACATCGAGGCCGAGACACCATAACAAAAACGTAGACAAGCGAGCGGTTAACTCAGAAAACTCAATAAAGAAATAGAGTAAAACTTCGTGCCCCCCCAAGAAGAAGGATAGGGTTAGCTCTTTCCAATATTGACGAAACCCTTTAAACCCAGATGCCAGCAAAATCAGGCCCACGCCAAATAGAAATGGAGTAACCCGAAGGAAGTGCCCCGTAACGGATATACATTTAAGGAGGACTACGCCGAGGATTAAAAATCCTGCAAGACTGGCTAACCCACTGCTTTCAAACGTAAGTGAATGACGTCTCCCCCATAAGAGAGAGGCAATGGCTCCCCAGAAAAGCAAAGTAACCCCTAAAAAGCTCGAATCGTCAGTTTGCCAAACGAGGGTGATGTGGATGGCGATACATCCCGCCGTGATTGCCAACATCCAATAACGAATATTTTGTAGCGATCTTAAAGAGCCTAGAAGAGACTCTGAGATTCTTTCCATGATGAAAACAGCAATCCTAAACGCCTAATAAATCTGAAAGTTTTTTAGGACTGTAGACTTTTGGTTTGACCCTATATCCCTATTTCCTAGGACATGTATCCCAAGTCCAAAAGATAAATCCGTAATTACACGTCCAATAATAGCAATTTGAAATACTAAATATTACATATATCGACCAACTTTATTTAGAGGTAAACTTTTTGACAATCAATTTCTCAATCTGCTATTTCAACCTGTTATTTGGGTAGTAGAGCGCCGCTGCATTTGGAGCTTAAACCGATCTCCAGACAATTGAATCATGCGCTAATAACGGGTATCAACTTAAGCCGGGATGTTCTGACGGGGCAAGAATACAGGCGCCAGGAGTCAGGAATCAAAATCCAGTCCCTGAATGACTTCTGACTTCTGTATCCCTTCTCTACTGGATTGTCCCACTTTAAGATGACGCCCCTCATAAGTCTTGAAAAATAGAGAACATAAACTGATAACTCAATTCTCCAGATGCGTCATCGGCCCTTTTTATGAATCTTGGAAAACTTTAAAACTACATATGAAACGGTTGAATCCTTTGTTGGAACTTTACACATCACCCAGGTCAATCGTGTTAGAAATAATACTGTAATGAGTGAATACACGTACGGCTTTATATGTACGTGTTCTGTGTAAAACATACGGAGTTTCTAACCTAAATGCTGAAAAATACTTTGTTTGCTGCTGGCGCTGCGATCGCTGTTATTGCTACTGCTTCTTTACCGGCGTCTGCAACCGGTGGACTGCCTACGAAGTCAACTAATCCTCAGCCTGTGCCCGAGCCCATAACTATTTTGGGGACTCTAGCGGTTGGCGGCGGTTTCGTCGCTAAAAAAATTGCGGACGCGAAGCAAAAATAAGTCATATAGTTAACGCACGCTTGATAGCGGCGGATAAAAATCCTCACCGCTATCCCTGTTGATGACTACGGCGCTCACAGATCTCGATTAAACAGAGTCAATTCTAGCGCCCTCCTTACTCTCCTCTCACAAAGGGGAAACTATTGAAGCTCTTCTTTGTGTGAGGGCGCTAGAACCACTCTTTATTTTGTATTGCTTTCAGATCATCTCTTTAGCGAGAGTTTCTGTTGTTGGCAAAGAAGCAGAATCATCGCATTTAAGCAATCCCCCCACTGCCAAAATTTCAATCACGCAAGCGAATTGAGCGACTTTTCCATAATTCTCTGAAGATAACAGGATTAAGAAAAGCGCCTGTCTATGGTCGGCAATACCATTGACTGTACCCGTATCGCCTGACTGAATAACTTCGAGCGAGAACTAAGATTTCACCAGTTATTAGTCTTCCTACTGTCAATCGTATTGCTGTCTTAAAACCAATGCTTAGCCAACCGTATGGCAGTTGGCTGCTCAGCGTTTTCTGTCTTTGTCTAACAAACCCACATACCTCGGGATGGGCTCTAATCATCCATTCTGGGGCAAATCTTCATTTTTTGTGCCACATACATCAACAAAGGATCCTAAAGGATGAGTAATTTCCTTCAAAGCTTGAACGGTCTTCTGCCAGAGCAAGTCACGCTTAGCGCAGTGCTTCCCAACCTTTCGGCAGGTGGACCTGGCGTGGGTAAGCCGAGCTATTTTGATCTGAACATCACAGATCCGAGTGGAATATTACACGGGTCCTTGGATGCTTTTTGTATCGATACTGATCGTCCCTTGGGGTTTAACGCATTTGACCTCGACAACGATGGAGTTTACAACGAAACGAATATTAACGTCCCAACCCTGGGAGGGGCCTACGACGAAGGTGATCCGCAACCGTTCCAAGCAACCGTTTATTCCAGCTACGATCCAACCGTTCTCGATGGACTAGGGGGGTTAATTGAAAATCCTGGCAATCTAGATTTAATCAACTGGATTCTCAACAATACAGAGGGGACTCTGGCTAGCTACACCACCGGTGAGATTCAGATGGCGATCTGGGAGCTGATGGACGATACGCCCCCCAGCAGCGATGACGTGACAGGCATCAACGCCTTCTTCGGCGGGTATGAGCGTGCGAATGTAGACGCCATTAAATCGGCAGCTCAAACTTATGGAGAAGGGTTTGTCCCGCAAGCGGGGGAGAAGGTCGCCATCATTTTGGTGCCCGATGGCAACAATGGCGCTGTTGACGGCGTTCCTGACGGTCAAGTCATTATCACAGCGGTTGAGTTGGCTAAGTTAGGAAATTTTGTCTTTGAAGATCTGGATGCGGATGGAATTCAGGACGCCAATGAGGTCGGCATTGAGGGCGCTAAAGTCAATCTGCTGGCCGATGTGGACGGAGACGGCGTCATTGAAGTTGGCGAAGTTGTAGACTCCACCACCACCGACGCAAACGGTGAGTATCACTTCACGGTGCTTCCGGGCGACTATAAGGTCCAGTTTGAAACGCCAAACGGCTATGATATGGCCAGCCTCGCCAATCAGGGGGGCAACGATGCCGTTGATTCTGACGGTCCTATCTCCGATGTGGTCTCCCTAGATCCCGGTGAAGTTGACCCCACAATTGATGCAGGGTTCTTCAAAAAAGCAAAATTGGGCGACAAGGTCTTCTATGATGTTGACCGAGATGGTGTCCAAGACGCCGGTGAATTAGGAGTTGAAGGGGTGACGGTAACCCTGACTGGCGGCGGCGCAGATGGGGTGATTGGCACAGCCGACGACACAACTGCTACAACGGCCACCGACGCCAATGGGATGTATCTCTTCGACAACCTGACCCCGAGTGAAGAGTATAAGGTCACCTTCTCTAACCTTCCCCAAGGCTTTGAGTTCACGACAGCGGATGCGGGCGCTGACGATGCGGTTGATTCCGATGCCGATCCCATAAGCGGCATGACTCAAGTGGTTACCCTACAATCCGGGGAGTATAACGACACCCTTGATGCTGGAATTGTTGAGAAATTGGGAGCTATCGGCGACCGGGTCTGGTATGACAACGATGGCGATGGCGTTCAAGATGCAGGT
This sequence comes from Leptolyngbyaceae cyanobacterium MO_188.B28, assembly GCA_030065175.1. Classification (GTDB taxonomy): domain Bacteria; phylum Cyanobacteriota; class Cyanobacteriia; order Phormidesmidales; family Phormidesmidaceae; genus JAKSDM01. Next base: position 13,463 of record JASJDH010000218.1, read on the forward strand.
GAAACGGGTATCAACGGCGTCACTGTCAAGCTGATCAACAAAGATACGGGCGCGCTCATCGCCACCGATATTACTGAAGGCGATGGAGGCTACCTCTTCGAGGATTTAGCCCAAGGCAACTATACCATCATGGTGGATACCTCGACGCTGCCTGTAAGCAACTTGGCGCAGACGGGGGACCCTGACGCCACCTTGGATCATATGTCTATGGAAGACCTGGCTGCTGGCGAAGTTAACTTAGAGCAAGACTTCGGTTACCAGCGGCTGGGCGCTAT
>JASJDH010000219.1 GCA_030065175.1 Leptolyngbyaceae cyanobacterium MO_188.B28
CTAATTGATTGGGGAAGAGTCCATTGTTGGATCAGAGGCATGGTAATCAATATATCCTCGTTCATACCAATGAAGAGTGTTGCGATGCTTCAACCTCCAGCACCTCAATCAGCTTGTCATCTCATTAATTGCCGTATAGTTTTCTTGAGAGTCCTCATTAGGAAACATATCATGCAGGGTTTTCAGGATAATTACAACAACGCGGTCACCCTAACTAAATATCTTACGAAGAAAGTATGGATAAGGAAATTGGAAGTCTAAAAGCTGAAATTATTTCTAAAGGTCAATCCCCCATCGGATTTCCACAAGGAAAAGGCTTACCTTCTCCCTGCGCAAGCAACTACGGCGCTGAATGCGCCAATAAGACCCTCTTCGGTATTCCATCTTGCTAACCGGAACATTCAATTGAATTGAGGCAAGCCCTTAAAAGTAAAATAAGGTTTTCAGACTCAGGATTATGGATTTAGGGCGCTACTTTCTTCAAGATAGTGGTTTCTGCTGGTATGATTCCGCTGCTCCATCATCTGGCGACTGGTGATAGCTTCGCGGATTCTACCCCATCTATTTAAATGCGCTTCGATATATTTTCCAACCGCTATAGGTATGATGTACGAGAAACTTTTACAACGGCTTAGTCAACTTGTCTTACTCAATCCACAGCAACAAAAGGAACTCTGTAAAGTAGTGCAGGCGGCGGAGTTGCCTAAAGATGAGTTCTTGTTGGAAAAAGGACAAGTTTCCAATCATATCTATTTTGTTGTAGAAGGCGCAGTCCGTTCTTTTTGCGAAGTTGATGGCAAAGAAGTCACCCGCTGGTTTTGTTTTGACGGTCATTTTGCCGCTTCCTATTTCAGCTTTGTCTATCGTCAGCCAAGCGAAGATAGTATGGTTCTTATCACCAGCTCTAAGCTTATGTCCATCAGCTATAGAGATCTCCAGAATCTGTCCCACAAAGATCCGGTGTGGGTTGATTTAAATCGGCGTTTATTAGAGTACTACTATACTAGTTTACTTAAACGAGTCATGTCTTTTCAGACCCAGTCAACTGCTGAGAGATATGATAGTTTACTCCAAGAACAGCCAGGGATTGAAGCCACTGTCCCACTTGGTTATCTGGCTTCTTATTTGGGAATGACGCAAGAAACCCTTAGCCGTCTTCGCGCCAGACGAAAAAGGCGTCAATAACATTGTTTTTAATCGTTTCATTTTGATTTGATTTAAATCAAGAGCGTATTCATATTTGATTTAAATCAAAGAAAGTTACTTTACCTCAGATTGTTTTTCCCTTTACGCTTAGAACAATGATTTGAATACCAATGGTTTCGGAATTCAAGACAGGTCTTCACTTAAAGGAATTCCCATAAAAGTTTGATCGGCATTTAGCATTGAAATGCTCTGTATTCGTGCATCTATCGCCAAACTTCATCATGCAGGAAAATTGCAGTCACATCGGAAAGCTAGGTGAAATTCTACTTCGCCAAGGACTAATTTCTAACTCCCAACTTATGAAGGTTCTAGCAGATCAAGGCGTTACAAATGAGGCGTTTGAAGACCTGTTAGTTACTCAGCATATCATGACTAAAGAGCAACTGGGAAAAAACTTAGCCAATCAATTTATCAGACTTGGCAACGTACTACTCCAGAAAAAATTGATTACATTAGAGCAACTAAATGAGGCTCTATCCAAACAACTCGAAACCTCAAAACGCTTGGGGCTCTTACTGACAGAGAAAGGGTATATCTCAGCGGGACAATTGGAATCAGCCTTAAAAGAGCAGTATTGGCGCCAAAACGGGTTTTGGGTCATTGATTAACGGCAATTCATCGTAAGGACACTCAATATGTATGTAACTTCCATTTGGAGCAGCATTGCTCTCGTGTTTCTAACCCTATTGACCTATGGAGTATTGCAATGGCTGCACCTTCCAGTCGGGAGTTTCCTAGATTGGTTGATTGGTCTGGCGAGCTTTGGCTGGTTGGTCGTCATTGTGACAGTTCCTTGGAATGTCCACTTTCAGGCGAAGGAAGTGCTTGCGGAAGCAGATGAGTCAGCCGCCAAAGGCATTCCTCTGGAAGAGCGACAGATTAAATATGTTCAGATGCTGGCGAAGCGTTCCCTTTGGCTAGTTCTGTTGCTGCATCTCCTCTCTGCAGTAGGGCTCTACGTCCTCGCCGCCCTGAACATCAGCGCTGTCGGCTATGTCAGCTCTGGCGCAGCCTTACTATTAACAGCGCTGCGGCCGACTTTGCGAGCCTATCAATATCTGGCGGCTCGTCTCGCTATGATTAAAAAGACGGTTAAATACCCCCGAGAAGATGTGATAGAGCTGCGGGGGCGTTTTGCAACGCTAGAACAGAGTGTCAAACACCTGGAAGGGCAGCTTAATCCGGAAGATCCTCGCTCCTGGACTGCGACTCAACAAAAGCATCTGGAAGCCCTGCGGCAAGAGTTATCTCGGTTATCTGTGTCGCACCAAGAGCTACGGACCACAAATCAGGCTGAACATCAACAATTGAAACGGGAGGCGGAAGGCGCGATCGCTCAATTGAGCGAAGACAGCCAATTCCTCAATCACGTCAGTGAAATTATCCGATTTATAAAGGCGGCCTAACAGCAGAGCTGCTTGGCAGAGCTGTGATTTTCTAGAACCCAGGCTAGAATACCGCTTAAATTTAACCCGCTATCAGGGGAAACAGAACGTGTAGAACTATGTCGGTGCAGAAGTGAGCCGCAATAGCGCTTTCCAGTCCTTTTCGCCAGTATAACCACCCAAAAACAATACCGCCAGCGCCATTCAGAACTAGCGATCTAGTCACAACCAGTCCGTTGAGGGGGATGCCTACGGCCGCCGTAGCTGGTAGATGGCCCAAACCGAATAATAGAGCAGCCACCACATTTGCGAGCCAGAGTACAGTGAGCGTTGGCGGTCTGCTGTTTCGTCGGCTAATCCAGTTGCCTAGCCAAACTAACAGGGTCATGAAGAAAAGTCTTAGCATAACTTCTTCGGTGACGCCGCCATAAAAGCTAGCAAGAAACCCTTTCCAAACAGACGGTTGAGGGATATCTGGCATATTGGGAACCAGCCCACTCAAAGCAGGCTGAAAGATGACTATCTCCAAAGCAACGATAGCTACTCCAACCAATACGCCGCTAGGAATAGCCAAGCGCAGAGCGGCAGGAAATTGATCCCACCGAGGATTACCCTCTATCCAACTCTCTATGAACGGGAGCCCTAGACTGGTTCGCCTAGCTAGAAACAAGCCAATAGCAGTAAGGGCTCCAATCAGTAGAATACTCTGCCCAACACTCACAACTAGCAGTAGCGGTAAAGGCGCCTGATCCAGTTCAGCAGGTAGAAGCGCCAGTTGATAAGGAATGATCGCCACTGCGCCAAGAGTTGCCAGCCCCCAGACTGTAAAGAAAAGTTTCCAGCTGAAAGATTTTTGCATAGGAGCACCTTGAACAATTGATTTAGCTACCTCCTATGATGTAATTCTAAAGCGCAGGTGCAAATTTACATTTCATTCAACTTTTCAATAGAATTCCCGCTGAGATTGATCTGATGAATGTTGATTGATTTTTTCGAGACTCCCTGACATCTTGTTGATGGAATCTAAAGTGGAGCTTAGCTCGGTATGACTGAAGAACTGTTTCGTGAGGATGCTTACCTCCAAGACTGTGAGGCGAGGATTCTAGAAATTGGGCCATCTGGAATTCGACTGGATCGCACGGTGTTTTATCCCATGGGTGGGGGACAGCCAGGCGATAAGGGGGTTCTGCGAACAGCAGATGGGCAAGAAGTTCAGATAGTAGACACCCGTAAGGATGAGCAGGGCATTCTCCATATTCCAGACTCTGAAACTTCAGCATTGGCGGTGGGCGACTCCGTAACCGCCGCCATCGATTGGCCGCGCCGCTATCGCCACATGCGGATGCACACAGCGCTTCATCTACTGTGCGCAGTGGTAGAGGGGGGCGTCACCGGCGGGCAGATTAGCGAGACCAAGAGTCGCCTTGACTTTAACATCCCAGACGCCAAACCCGATAAGCAGGCGTTGACCGAAAAGCTGAACGCCCTGGTGCAGGCAAATCACCCAGTTAGCCCCCGCTGGATTAGCGAAGAAGAATTGGCAGAGAAACCTGAACTGATCCGCACGATGTCGGTTAAACCGCCGATGGGGAAAGGGCGAGTTCGATTATTAGAGATCCCGGACGTTGACCTCCAGCCCTGCGGCGGAACCCATGTTTGCATGACAGGGGAGATTGGACAGATTCAGGTGTCTAAGATTGAAAGTAAAGGGAAACAGAATCGCCGCATTAATATCGTGTTAGTTGATCAGGAATGATCAAAACAATCAGAATAGTCCCAACGTAAGAGATTTCCCAATGGGAAACGTGGCTCCAATCCCGAGCCAAAAGGTAATCAGCAGTCCAATCAGAAACACGGTCGTGGCTATGGGGCGACGAAAAGGGTTCTGAAATTTATTCACGCTTTCGATGAAGGGAACCAGCATCAATCCTACCGGAATAGCAGCACAGAGAGTGATTCCTAAGAGTTTGTTGGGAACGATGCGAAGTATCTGAAATGTGGGATAGAGATACCACTCGGGCAGAATTTCTTGGGGGGTGGCGAATGGATTGGCGGGTTCTCCCACCATTGCCGGATCGAGGACGGCTAGGCCAGCACATAGGGCTATTACCCCTAGAATGACCACTGGAAACATGAAATAGATGTCATTAGGCCAAGCGGGTTCGCCATAGGTATTATGGCCTAAGCCTTGGGCCAATTTTTGCCGTAATTTCGGATCGCTTAAATCAGGTTTCTTCTCGATTCCTGGCATATCGAAAAACTCAGTGACTAACAGGGGGTTGAAATTCAATTCCTTTAGGCAGAGTTTAGCGATCGCGCCTGATCCCTGTCTTGCCCGTTCTTCCGAAAACTATCGTATTCTTCCGAAAATGCTAGAGTGAATTGCGATATGTCCTAGGCGTGCTCCCGGTATATTGTCGGAAAACCTTGGTAAAGTGACTTTGACTCTGATAGCCCACCTGATGACTAACTTCGACAATGGAAGACTCTGACTGAGCCAGTAGTTGTTTAGCTCGCTCTATTCGACACTGCGTCAAATATTGATAAGGGGGGCGCCCAGTGGATTGCTTAAACATACTGGCGAAATAGTGTGGACTCATTTGAACCAAGTCGGCCAGTTCAGTCAGGCTCAGGGGTTGGTCTAGATGATCATGGATATAGTCAAGCGTTCTCCGCAGTTTATAGGGAGGCAATCCATCTAAATAGTTTTTTATAGTGGGTTGATGAGCGGCGTATCGTCGGATCAAATGCACAGAGAGCGCCGTCGCCATCGATTCCGCATAGAACCGACTATCCACGCCTCCAGACTCTAGGTCTGTTTTGAGGGCTAAACCCAGTTGTTGAATTAACGGATCGCGAAACCTGAGCCGTGGCAAAATCTCAGCTCGATCAGGATCGATAGATTCATGGGCGACCTTAGCGAAAAAAGTGGGCTCGAGAAAGAGATTGATGAAACCCACCTCGCGATCGCACCCGGATCGAGGAGTGGTTTGGCGCGCTGGAAACAAGCCGATATCACCGCTGGCGTAGTCTTCGTTGCACCACTGTCCGTTGACTCTTCGTCTGGCTCTAAAGGGTAAGGTGTAGATGCTGATCACATGCTGTGCTGATTGAAACTCAGGCACTTCGTGGGCGGGTTGGCGATGGTAAAGGAAACGAATGGCTTCCCACCCTACCGCTTGACTTGAGAGAATCGGCGATCGCGGCAGAATCTGACTCAGCGAGTCTTCCTGGTTGAAATCGATGGTCAGCGGTTTTTTCCTTGACATTATGATGTTCGCTTTCAAATTTTCGCGTTTTCCTGACCGAATAACTGAGCCTCCTGCCATATAGCTTTCAGCATATCCAGAAAAACAAAGACAGATTGGGGTAGAAGGGCGTCTGCAAGTACAGCCGCCGCAACAATCCGTTCAACCGGAATTGGCAAATTTCTCACCTGAATCTCTTCTGGAATCGGCTCCGCCGCTAAGCGGGCCATGACCGCCGCCCCGAGTCCCTGTTTCACCATATTGAGAATGGTGGAATCCTCTTTCACTTCATAATCCACCTTAAGGGTGTAGCCGAATTGCGCTAGGTGGTCTTGCACTATCTGGGTATGCCGATGGGGATGGGCGACTGGATTCATAATCATCGGATATCTAACAAGTTGATCCCAGGATAAGGTCACCCCGTCCAAAGGCGTGTCTGGCGGCAAAAGCGCCACAAATTCATCCCGAAACAACTCCCAAACTTCAAATTCTGAAGAAAGGGGCAGTGATGTGAGCCCAATGTCCGCTTGCCCTTGCCGCAATGCTTTTTCCAACTCGGCATAGTAGGCGTATTCTTCAATCGTCACCTTAATGGTGGGAAATTGTTGTCTGAATTGAGCAATCACCTCGGGCAACAGATGAGTCGCCATACTACGCATGGCCGCTAATCGAACTTGACCACTCTGCAACCCCCGTTCCTGATTGGCTTTTTCACGCATTCCCGCCAATAGCGTTAAAACTCTCTGCGCATCCTGAGTAATGCTCTCCCCAATGGGCGTCAGCGTCGCCCCATGACGCCCTCGGATCAGCAACACCACGCCCAACGCTTCCTCCAACGTCGCGATCGCATGGCTGACTGCAGATTGAGAAATCCCCAATTCCAGCGCCGCCGAACTGAACCGGTTATGGGTGGCTACAGCGACCAAAGCCCGTAGCTGAGAAGTTTTTATCCGACCGTCGCTAAATCCATTCATTGAGGCATTTAGAAGAAGAGAATTTGGGTGTCAACTTAAGCCGGGACATTCTGAAGAGGCAAGAATACAGGAAGCAGGAGACAGAATCCAGTTCTTGACTGACTTCTGACTCCTTACCCTTCAGAAAAACCCGGCTTAAACGGATCCCCCTTTCTCATATCAGTTTTATTGATAGCGGCAATCTAAAACGTATTTTGATTATCGATCTAAAGGTGATTTATAAAACACCAACAGGTCTGAAATCTGAATCGACGAAACTCACACTAATTGAAAAATATGATTGAGACTAACGTGGTGATTCGAACCGCCCAGCCAGACGATATCACAAGCATCATGGAGTTAATTCAACTCAAAGCAGAGTTTGATGGCTGTCCAGAATCCGTCGAAGCCACCCCACAAAAACTCGCAACCGACTTGTTTGGAGAAAAGCCCTTAGCGTTTGTTCTCTTAGCCGAAGTTAACGGCAATCCTATTGGCTTAGCCACTTACCACTTCATTTACTCCACTTTCCTGGCAAAACCGGGAATCTGGCTGGATGACTTATACCTCAGAAAGCCTTATCGCAGTCAGGGAATTGGCCAAAATCTCATCAACCGCCTACGCCAAATCGCCCAGCAAAATGGGTGTGGTCGAATCGACTGGACTGTAGCGACAACCAACGATCGTGGTATCAAGTTTTATGAAAAAATTGGCGCTAAGATCAAACACGACGTTAAGGTATGTCGCTTGGAGTAGGGGAGGCAGGGAGGTGGAATTGCAATGGTGAAGACTCGTTTGTTGACGGTTGTGTTGATGTCTATCGCCGCCCTGTTGGGTGAGGGGGATGTTCGAGCTTCCGAGGTTGTATCCTTTGAGGGAGCGGTTCAAGGGGAACTGAGGAGGGAGCGATCGCGCTCCATAGACCTGGCGCAAGTCAATGTTGCTTCGGCGGCTGAATTGGCGGATTATTTTTGGCGGCGACAGCCCATATCTGACTTCTCCTTCGGCCAAAGTGGGGCCGATTCTGCGTCTCTTTCTCTGCTCGAAGCAGCTGATCTGAGGGATCAGTATGTGTATCAGCTAATGTCAAAGTTAGGGTCCATTGCGGGGTACAAAGCAGGACTCACGAGTCCTGCAGCCCAAGCCCGATTTGGGGTGGACCATCCGTTACGCGGGGTGCTGCTGCAGGACATGATGCTAGAATCGGGGGCGACCGTTCCGGCGAGCTTTGGGGCGCGTCCCCTGTTTGAAGCTGATTTAATCGTGCGGGTTAGCGATGCTGCGATTAATCAGGCCGAAACGTCTGAAGAGGCGCTAGCCGCCCTCGATGCAGTCATTCCCTTCATCGAACTGCCTGATCTGATGTTTGGGCCGAACGCCAACCTAGACGCCGCCAGTTTAACTGCAGTGAATGTCGGCGCCCGCTTGGGGGTTATGGGGACTGCAATTCCCATAGACGCAACTGAAGAGTGGATGACAGCGCTGGGCAATATTCAGGTGGAAATTCTGGATGAATCCGGAGCAATCCTCGCCGAAGGCAATAGCAGCGCCCTCCTGGGACATCCCTTAGAAGTAGTCCTCTGGCTACGGGATGACTTAAAGCGCTCCGGCCAATGTCTGCGTCCAGGAGACTTACTCTCCCTCGGCAGCATTACTGCTCCCACCCCAGTTTCAGACATACAAATCCTACAGGCTCGCTATCAAGGCCTCAGGCAAAATGATCCCGTAGATGTTGTAGTAACCTTCGACTAAACCCGTTTTCGATAGCTAGCACCCAAATCACCATAATTAATGGTCAAAAGTGACGATTAACACACTGCTTTCCCGGAGTTAACCGTCAAAAATTGGGTATAGGTTCGGTAAATCGGGATGTTATTACGCAGAATTGACGGATAAGATCCATGCTTTCGGCTCCTATCTGTCAGTTCTAACGTTGAATTATATAGTTACACATATTAAGGAAGTAAATAGTGGAATTAAAGAGTGTAGTTCCTTGGGGAAGATCTCTCGCAGAATACATAGAGATGTTCTCGCTAACCGAGTCAGACCTTAAAAAATCAATCTTAGGCTGCGGTGACGGCCCTGCATCATTTAATGCAGAACTCACTGCATTAAATGGCAACGTAGTCTCAATCGATCCAACCTATCAATTTGACGGCTTATCGTTACAAAGCAGAATTTCGGAAGTTTATGCTGAGATCATGCCTCAAATGTATAAAAATCAAGACAAATACATTTGGGAAAGCATAGCTTCAGTAGAAGAACTGGGTCGCACCAGAATGGATGCCATGCAAAAGTTTATCTCTGACTACGAAATCGGCAAGAAATCAGGCCGATATATTCATGAATCACTTCCTGAACTAAGTTTTGAAAATAATCAATTCGATCTAGCACTATGCTCTCACTATTTATTTCTCTATAGTGATCATGTAAGTCTTGAAGAGCATATAGCATCGATAAATGAACTATGTCGGGTTGCAAGAGAAGTTAGAATTTATCCATTATTATCACTAAATGGTGAAATATCTCCTCATCTAAAGGAAGTTTTGTCATCACTACATAATTCAGCGTTCATCACGTCATTAGTAGATGTCAAGTATCAGTTTCAAAAAGGTGCGACTCAAATGTTGGTCGTAGAATCTGTGTAATAAACCCATGTGGTCGAAGCACACGACTGATCAACGCTTTAATTTTCTGCTCGCCCCCCTGATGGTCAAGCCGTTAGAAAATATATTCTAATCCTACCTCGGGAGGCGTCGGCGCTGGGTCTATGTTCGACCAGGCAGGCTGACCAGTGGGTATAGCGTCCCGTTTAGAGTCGTAGAAAGGCGCGTTGCATATACGCAACGCGCCTTGCCAAGGATGCTTGATTTTCTTCTAAGCTGTAACTAAGCCGAAGACAAAACCACCAATGGCCAGAAAGAAACTGATGGCCCATGCAAAGCTGCGGAATGGCGTTATCCCCGCTGTGTAGAAAAAGAAATGTAAAAATCGCGAGATGAAAAATGCGATCGCAGCATATTGCGTCCACACATTTGAGGCCCCTGCCGCCGCAGCAATCAGGACCAGTGGTGCAAATATAGCCAGGTTTTCTACATGATTGCGAACAGTGCGGGTCAAGCGGCCATGTAATGGTGTTGCGCCTTTGAAATTGTGCCCCTGCTCCCGATTTGATAAAGCGTACTGAGCGCCAACTGCTTTATCAAGGGCGATCTGTTGAGCCAAAATGGCGACCCACAAGATTGCGATCGTACCCAATAAAGCCCAGAGTTCAACTGTCATGATGTTCTCCTAAAAGATTAAAGGTGGTCAGCGCTGAGGCGTTCCTTGAAGTGCGTCAGAGAAAAAAGGATTTTGTTAGTTAAGTAATTTTCAGCTGATCTTGGCGTTGCGTTTCAAGCCTGTGAGGATGAGGAATCCAGGGGAGTATGCGTTTTGTTTAACGACAGCAGCAAACTGTCCCAAGGACCTGGCTTTGACCTGTTGAGTCACGGCAACATTCACCTGATTGAGCATGGCAAAGGTTTGCTCCAGATCTTGAAAGCGACGTCTTAAAGAGAGAATTGGAAAACTCGCCAATACGAAACATACTCGCGCCTCTGACTTGATGATTCGGAGTCTAGAGTTTCAAGCTACTTGAAGGTCAAGCCCCTCTAGCATGCTAAAAAAACATCGCTATCTCCCTCTGATCCCCCTCGCCTCTCTGCGTCCTCTACCTCCCTGCCCCTCCCTTACCTCCTAACCTCCAGATCAGCGTACAATTTAAGTAGATAGAATTACGCGCAGCTCAATCGCTTCAGAAGGCTGCAAGGAGGGAGCATTATGGCAGATTCAAACCTTTCTGATGCAGTCAACCCGTCATCCACGCCCTGGGATGCTGTTTCTCAGCAAGCAGCCGAAAAGGAAGAGCTATTACTGGCGGATGTGGTCGGCAATGAAAACGTCGATCCGATTTTTGAAGGGGTGGTTGACCGCGACACAGGGATGGGAAGAACCCTGAATAAGCTAAAGAATCCTAGAATCGGAGCGGATGTCACCGGGGGCGACCTGGATGATAACTGGTATCAGGCGGAGGTTGTAGGGGAAGAAGCCGTTGGCGGCCAAACCCCCACTCCCGATCAAAATGTAACGGAAGACCTGATTCATTCCATGGGGCTTTCTGCGGTGGATGGTCACCCGGTACGCACGCTTGTTAACCTAGAACAGCGCGATAACCAACGCTGGGAATTGGATCCAGAGTCCGCTGAAGATTACCCAGAACATGCTGAGTAGACGGTCGAACCCATTATGATCCCGCTTGACCATGTCCGTAACCTTGGGATTTCCGCCCACATTGACGCGGGAAAAACCACTTTATCTGAGCGGATTCTTTATTACAGCGGCAAAATCCATAAGATTGAGGAAGTCCGGGGCGATGGCGGCGGAGCCACGATGGACTATATGGAACTAGAGCGGGAGAAGGGGATCTCCATTACCTCGGCCGCCATTACCTGTTTCTGGGACGATACCCAAATTAATTTAATTGACACCCCAGGGCATGTGGACTTCACCATCGAAGTGGAGCGCTCGCTGCGGGTTCTCGATGGCGCCATACTCGTCCTTTGCGCAGTGTCGGGGGTCCAGTCCCAATCAATTTCCGTCAACCGGCAGATGAAGCGCTATCAGGTTCCCTACTTAGCCTTCATCAACAAACTGGATCGGGTCGGGGCTAATCCCTTACAAGTCGTCGACACCCTTAAGCAAAAACTTGGGATCAATCCGGTAGCGCTTCAGTATCCCATTGGTTTGGAGAACCAGTTTGAGGGGGTGATCAACTTAATTGAGATGCAGGCCCACTATTTTGAGGGAGACAATGGGGAGCATCGGGTTAGTCAGCCGATTCCCCAAGCGTTGCAGGCGGAAGCCCAAACCGCCCGGGAACAAATGCTGGATCAGCTGTCCTTGCTTTCTGATCAGCTGACAGAAATATTACTTTCAGGGGAAGACGCCCCCAAACAGTTGATTTTGGATATCCTGCGTCGGGGAACCTTGAATCGAGAATTGACGCCGGTGCTGATGGGATCAGCCCTCAAAAATAAAGGGGTGCAGGATCTGCTTGATGCGGTGGGGCGATATCTCCCGTCTCCGGTTGAGCGGGAAAGGGTAACAGCGACTGAGGTTTCCACTGAGCAAGTTGTGACGGTTTATCCCAACCCCGATGATCCCGTGGTGGCGCTGGCGTTCAAGCTAATTGAAGACACCTATGGTCAGCTGACCTATGCCCGCCTTTATTCAGGAACCTTGCATAAGGGCGATCGCCTCTACAACAGTCGCACCCAACAGCTCGTTCGGGTCAATCGCATGGTGCGGCTGGAAGCCGATAAACGCATTGAACTGGATTCCGCCACAGTAGGGGAAATTGTGGGCCTGCTGGGGGTGGAATGCGCCTCCGGCGACACCCTCTGCTCTCCAGAGGTTAATCTCTCCCTAGAAGGTATCCTGGCCCCTGAGCCGGTTATGACCCTAGCCCTCACCCCTAACAGTCAAGAAGATATCGATCGCATCTCCAAGGCTTTGCACCGTTTTGTGCAGGAAGACCCCACCCTCCATGTCAAAACCGATCCAGAATCCAATAAAACCCTGATTTCGGGTATGGGGGAACTGCATCTCAATATCTATCTGGAGCGGATGAAGCGAGAATATCACGCCGATGCCTACGTCAGCGCCCCAGCAGTCGCCTATCGGGAAACCATCACCCAGTCAGCCGCCTTTGACTACACCCTTGAACATCAAATGGGGGGAGCTGGTCAATATGCTCACGTGGTGGGTCGGATCGAACCCTCTAAGACTCCATTTGTGTTTGAGAATCGAGTGGCGGCGGGCGTCATTCCCGATCAGTTCATCCCAGCCTGCGAACAAGGTTTCCAAGACGCCCTTACAACTGGATGGTTGAAGGGCTATCCGATTAAGGGGGTGAAGGTGATCCTGGAAGGCGGGTCTGCTCGTCCCACCGATTCTTCAGAGATGACTTTCCGCTTTGCCGCTCGGCGAGGATTCGAACAAGGATTCGCCTTAGCCCAGCCCACACTTCTAGAACCGATGATGCGGTTGGAAGTGGAGACGCCCAGTGAATTTTTGGGGCCGATTCAAGGCAAGTTGTTATCTCGTCGAGCGTTGCTGTTAGGATCTGAAACTCGCAATAATGATGTGGCGATCCAGGCCGAAGCGCCTCTGGCGGAGATGTTTGGCTACTCGACAGAATTGCGATCGCTCTCCCACGGCATGGCCACATTTTCGATGGAGTTTGCTGAATACCGCCCCCTCCCTGACCATCTCATTAGTGAGATTAAATAGTCGATGGGCAGATGCTAGATTTGCCGTAAGAGTTGGTCGAGACAAAAATCATGCTTGCTCAACCTACCCTAGAGACAAATCGATTGATTCTGCGTCCACTAACTCACGTGGATGCGCCGTCAATTCAAGTAGTAGCAAGTATTCGCGCAATTGCCGATACCATGATCTCGATTCCCCATCCGTACCCAAAGGGTGAGGCGGAGCGATATATATCAAGACAAATTGCCGAGTTTAAGGATGGACATTCTGTTTCATTTGCAATCGTACGCAAATATGAACAAGCATTTTGCGGAGTGATAGAAATTCGAGATATTGAACGAGAACATTCTCAAGCAGAGTTGAGTTTTTGGTTGGCGGTTGAGGCTTGGGGACGCGGGTATATGAGTGAAGCATTAGAACGTATACTCTCCTTCGGCTTCAAAAATTTAGATCTCAACCGGCTCTATGCTTACCACATGGTTAGAAATCCAGGTTCGGGCAAAGTATTGCAGAAAAATGGGTTTGTTCAAGAAGGGGTTTTACGGCAGCGAGTACAAAAGTGGGGAGTGTTTGAAGATGTAAAATTACGGGCGCTTCTTCGAAGAGACTGGGATGGTAAAACAGCCTTGTAAACCCCTTGAAACAGAGAGCTATGTCCAGAATCTCATCTAAGCCCTCCACTAGCAATCATGAC
>JASJDH010000220.1 GCA_030065175.1 Leptolyngbyaceae cyanobacterium MO_188.B28
CTTCTGTAAAGACGCCTTCGGTCCTGCCAAAGCGCTGCAGTGGACTGGCATGCCAGACCATTCCCCCCCACACCTGATCATCATCGGCAGAGACTGCCGCACATTTTAATCCGCAGGTTGGGCTGCCATCTCGCATCACAAAGCCAATCACTTCATGACCGTTATCTCGGTAGGTCTGCGCCTGATCGCAGATCTGCTCTGCAATTTGCCGACAATGCCGACGAAACATCGGAGTTCCGTACATCTTTTTCACCTGTCCCCACCGCATTGACCCCAGATAGGTGACCTCTGGGCAAGGCATTTGGTAGAAGGCAATGTCATGGGCCAGCAGCAGATCCACCAGTTCTCGAATTACAGCGGGCTGGCTGGCTAACCCTCGCACGCAGGCATTTTGATTCAGCAAACAGTGGGATAGAAAGATCAATCTGCCAGATCGGGCATCCTGTAGCGAATCTTTGATTTTCCCCAGTTTTTCAGTCATGATTTTCCTCCACACGATTAGCAGTGACTTATTGCCGCCTTCTTTCAGAAGTTTCGCCAATCGTTGGGTTGTGCGCTTTAGATCAGTCAATCTTCACACTCCCAATTGAAGCACCTCCCTAATCTAATTCTCCCTCCAACAACTGGGAAACAAAACCCTTTAAGGCATTCACTATTGCCTGATGTAATAGTTCTTGACTATTATTCACGCTGGTTCGTCAGACAACAAGATTTCCTACAATCCATAACAACTCACATTTCGCCTCCCTAAACGACGTCTCAAATCTCTACGATTAAGCAATTGGGAAAATCGCGATCGCACCCCATTTTCTCGCCATCATTCACCGGATTTAGCATCTCCATAGGTGAGTGAAAGCACCGGCTAGCGCCTCCTTTCCCGGAGAATTTGAGCCGCCACGCTGATGGCGATCTCTTCTGGCGTATGGCTGCCAATGGGAAGTCCCACCGGAGCGTACAACCGCTCAAGCGCCTTGGCGGTCACTCCGGCTTGGTGTAGCTGCTCAAAAATTTTGGCGATCTTGGCGGCGCTCCCCATCACCCCAATAAACGGCAAAGGCAAGGACACAAGACCCAACAAGGCGCGTACATCCGATGGAAAATCTGTGGTCATCACCACCGCGCAGGTCAGTTCAGGGAACCGGATTAGGGATCCGGCCATTTGATAGTCTTCCACTACCTGAACAGAACGGGCGTAGGTATTTTGGGTGATGGTGGCCACCTCAGGTCGGGTTTCAAACACCTGCACTGTGTAATCCAGTTGATGCATCACTCTGGACAAGGCTAATGCGCAGTGGCCGCCGCCGAGAATGGCAATTCGCCGACGATTGAGGAGCTGTTGGGTATAGACCCATTTCCCTTTCGTTTGAGTTAATTGAATAACAGGCTTGGCAGCGATCAGGGACGTTTCCGCCACCGATATTTCCGAAGGCGAAATCGAGAGAACCCCAGCAAGGTCTTTCTCTATGATTGAGACCGCCTTTTCTAGAGGGAGACGCTCGATTTGAGGGCGACACAAATAATATAAATTGGTTTGACTACCCGCACAGATCATTCCAGACTTTTCGCCGGGGCCAGAGGCCCGATGATAGAGGGTCTGGATTTCTGGCTGAAAATCTTTCTGTTGCAGAATCTGTCGGACTCGTTCCACCAGGGTGTACTCCATGATTCCACCGCCAATGGTCCCGACCACTTCCCCAGATTCAGACATGAATAGCTTAGCCCCTGTGGTTCCGGGCGAGCCCTGAGTGTGTTCAGCCACCAAAGCGAGGAATACATGATGGCCATGCTGAAGGTGATGGACCAGGGCTGACCAGAAGCTCTTCACGGAATCCTCCTTTCCTGTCCCTAACTTTGTGCGACTCCTCCGGCCCGACGGCGATCGGCGGAGGCTGACAAGCCAACAATCGGATCCCACAAGGCTGCCTGCACCCCGCCAAAGTACATCGAGCGCTTGGGAAAATCACGCGTGATAAATCCTGTTAGCCGTTCAATCGGCAGACCGACTTCAAACGCAACAGCCGGATGGCCTTCAAAATTCTCAACGTGGAGGCGAGGATGAGCGATCGCGCGTTCAAGGGACATGTCCAGGTGAACGAAATTCGATAGCACCTGTGCGATCGCGGTTGTAATCCGAGACGCGCCAGGGGAGCCGATGGCCAGGACAGCGCCATCGCCGCGTCGAGCGATGGTCGGGGCCATGTTGGAGGCCAGACGGGTTCCGGGGGGCAACGCTTCTAAGCCTTTGGGATGGAGATCAATTTCTCCCAGGGAATTATTGAGCCACAGCCCTGTACCTGAGATCATGGTCCCCGATCCGTAGCCTGCTGAAGCGCTGATAGAACACGCCAACCCTTCGCTGTCAACCGCTGAAATATGGATGGTGGACGGTGAATGGATGAGTGTCTTGAGGTTCCCCAGCTTGGCTAATTCCAGCAATTGGGCGGCGGCGGCTCCGCAATGATGGACGCCGTCAAGCTGGCGGCGGCGGTAGTCAAGCACCGCCTGCTGAATTTCGACCAATCGCTCGACGGTGGCTGCATTCCAATCTGGGAACGGCTGCTGATCGAGCAATAGCAGCATTGCAGCCAGGCAGGGGCCGCCAAT
This sequence comes from Leptolyngbyaceae cyanobacterium MO_188.B28, assembly GCA_030065175.1. Taxonomy (GTDB): domain Bacteria; phylum Cyanobacteriota; class Cyanobacteriia; order Phormidesmidales; family Phormidesmidaceae; genus JAKSDM01. The sequence goes on from JASJDH010000220.1 coordinate 2,605, forward strand.
GGCGGGGGGAGGATTGGTCGCCATCTCCCAATCACCGAACCGCAGACGGATGGGCGATCGCGGTATCGCCTGATAAGCCGCCAGATCCGCAGCAGTCAGCAACCCGCCATTGGCTTGGATTTCAGCCGCCATCCGCTGTCCAATTTCCCCCGTGTAGAAAACGTCAGCGCCTTTTTGGGCAATCAGTCGTAGGCTGTCAGCCAAATTTGGGATGTGAACAATCTCACCCGCTTGCAGGGGGGATCCATCGGCGTGGTGCAAAGCCTGATAACTCTCAGGGTGCCAGCTAAAAATGGCTTCGTGAGTATACCGCAAATACTCGGCGGCGCCGCCGGTCAGGGGAAATCCCTGGTCAGTCCACCGTATGGCTGGGGCGACCACGTCCGCCCAGGGAATCGCGCCATATCGCTCAGACGCCATGCCCAACCCAGCAAAAATCCCGGGGGTAGCGACGGAGCCATAGCCCACGATGTTACTCATTCTGCCGCCGTAGTCAAAGAACACCTCCCTGGCTCCCTGGCCAAACTGGGCCGACGCTAATCCTCGACCCGGCATTTCGGCATAGGCGTCGATCACCACCGGATCGCTGTCAGGCGACCAGACAGCAATGAAGCCGCTGGCCCCTGGAGCCATCACCCCCAGATCTGTACACATGGCGACGATGGCGGCGGCTAGGGCGGCATCCACCGCATTGCCTCCCTCTGCGGCGACAGCAGCGCCTGCTTCAGCTGAAATCTGGGAGCCCGCAGCAATACTGACTTGTGACATAGTTCTGCGCCTCATCACCCCTGATATAAACTGGTAGTGGGAATATGGGGAACCGTGGCGTCTCCTCCTGCAATTCCCTCACGAGGGAGGCCACGACCGCTTTTACAGATTGACTCCTTTGAAAGATTTGTCTCTGGCGGAGATAGCTCGGCATGCTCTCAAGATGTTTTTTTACAAGGTTCAGGTATTTCGTCTCACCCAATTGATCTGCAGTCGTGTTCAGAGCCTCTAATATATCGGTTATTACTGCTTTAATCGGCCGACTGTGACCTTGCTCATCTTCTATGTAATTAGCCTCTAAGCCCAGGCGAGAGGCCCGGAAGTAGTTCTCCTTTTCCAAACACCAATGGTGTGGAGCCAGGAGAAATCCTGATTTCCGCCCCCGGCAACAGCACTGCAAGTACACAATTAACATGTGAACAAACGCCGCCAGCATAATTGATTCTTTTAGGGTAGGCTGAGCATCCATCACCCGCACCTCCAAAGTTCCCAAGTCAGGTTGGAGTCGCAGGTCCCAGTGGAGATCCCGGATGGTGTCAACAATCTTGGCGTATTTAGCGCTGTCGAAAAATTCCGTAAACTCTCGCCATGTTTTGAACCTGGGGGGAATACCATAGGTCTGCCGACTGGCCAGGAGTCGTTGGCGATAGGAAACGTAGCGGGTATCATGGCCCCACCAGAAGGGAGAACTGGCGGAAAGCGCCAATAGAACTGGCAGGTAGGGCTTGAGTCTGCCCATGATCTCAACCGCTTCGTCGCCGGACAGCATACCGACATGGACATGCTCAGCAAACGTTACCAGATGCGCTGAATAGCCAGCCATCTCATACTGATCGAGATGTCTCGTCAGCGGGGTCATGGCCACCAGTCGGTTGCAAAAGGGATGGGTCCCCGCACCACAAAGCGTCATGCCTAACGCCTGACATCTCGCCTGTAGGGTGGCGAGAACGGAGTAAGTATGAGCCTCCAACTCTTCAATGTTCGAGCAGACCTTTGAGATGATTTCCACCGTGGCCTGATTATACTCAGGCTTAATCCACGGACAGGGGGGATATTCAGCCATCAGCGGTAAAATCCCATCCACCAGGTCGAGGGTCTTGGGGTCAAGGAGTTGCAGCTCTAACTCCATCCCCAGCGTAGCTTGCGGGGAACCCTTAAATTGCATCCTGAATCACCCCCTTGCGGCATAGGCCGCGATCGCCTCCCTCGCGACTTGGTCAAAGAAGGCGGCGCCAACCTTCAGCGCTTCCTCATCAAAGTCAAAGGAAGGACTATGGAGTGGAATATTCTCCCATCCCTCACGGCGGGCCCCAAACCGGACATAACAGCCTGGAACCTCGGAGAGGTAGTAGGCAAAATCCTCTGCTCCCATGCTGGGCTGATCCATTGCCACCAAGCCCTTATCCCCTAGAATCTTGAGTACGGCTCGCCGAGCAATGTCAGCCTCCCGCTCCGTGTTGACAACGGGGGGATATCCCTGCCGGATCTCGACTTCAATGCTGGCGTTGTGGAGCTCGCCCACGGCTTTGGCAATTCGCTTGAGTCCATCAATCAGGTGCTGTCTGACAACGGGCTCCATTGTCCGGATGGTGCCATACAGGGTCGCTTCCTCGGCGATCACATTACCAGCGCTGCCAGCTTCTACCTTGCCAATGGTGACCACTGAAGGATGAGCTGGATTGATCTCTCTGGAGACCAACGTCTGAACCGCCATAATCAACAGCCCCGTAACCACCACCGCATCTACCGCTTCATGGGGTCTAGCGCCATGTCCCCCGCGCCCCTTTACCCGAATTGTAAACGCGTCAGAATGGGCGGTAATGACGCCGCTCCCGACCATAATTTCTCCCACCTTATAGTGGCGGGTGACATGACCGCCAAAGATGGCGTCGATCCCGAATAAAGCGCCCGATTCAATGATCACTTTGGCGCCGCCGCCGCGTTCTTCCGCGGGTTGAAAGATTAAAATCACGGATCCGGCTGGCGGATTCGCCTTCAGCAGCGCCGCCGCCCCCAGCAGCATGGCCATGTGGCCGTCATGACCGCAGGCGTGCATTTTGCCTCCCTCTTGAGAGGCAAAGGGAAGGCCGGTATTTTCCTCTCCCGGTAGGGCGTCCATATCCGCCCTCAAGGCCACGATGGGGGAGCCGGGAAGCCCTCCCTCAATGCGGCCCACCACCCCCTGGCCAACCCCGCCATACTTGAAAGGAATCTTCAACCGCCGCAGCTCACCCATAATGACAGTTGCTGTCTGTTGTTCCTCAAAGGCCAGCTCTGGGTGGCGGTGAAGGGTGCGTCTCAACTCGACCATTCTGGGAAAATTTTCCTCAGATTTTAGAGCAGTTTTCATAAGACATCTCGATACTATACAATTACGAAGAATATTAATTTCTTATAATGTTGTTAATCATCTAATCCACGTTTCAAAATCCATTTCCTCAAACGTATCTATCGCAACACGTTTTTCCTTTGGGTGTCCGTCCCCCGCTTTTGGACATAAGTATCTGGGCATTGAAAATTTCACTGAGGCCAAGTGTCATTCCGAGAGAAGCGAGGAATCTCAATCTCCCGCTAAAGTTTGAGATGTCTCGATTCCGCTTCGCTCCACTCGACATGACATGCTGTTTTTATCGCGCATCGACTATGTAATTAATTTTGCGCAACTACTTATTTGGACACAAGGGAGCGTGTCTTTAGACTAAAGAATAAATGTGAAGAGCTTGTGAGGAGTTCAAGGCAGCAAATAAAGCTCCTTGGATTACCACTTTGAAGCTATTCTTTTTGAACAAACTCAAATCGATCCTAGGTCTAGGGCTTTACTGCGGATAAAACTTCTGACGGAAACATAAACTGGCTAATGTATTCCCTGCAGATGTCCTTAAAACCAGCGGACCCTAAATAGGGTTGGAGATATACGCCTCTACAGCCGCCTAACAAGGCAGGGTTGATCTGGTACAGCCCCTCCCAAATCTGGTTGAACCAGTTCTGGCCCTGGGTCATACTAGCCAATACCAGTTTCCCGCCCGACTTAAGCACCCGCTTGAATTCGGTGAGAACTGGCAAGAAGTCCTCTTCTGGGATGAGGTCGAACATATAGTTGTTAAGGACCACGTCAAATGTATCATCTGGAAACTCAAGGCGATAGGCGTCGCCTACTTTGAGGGTATAGCCGCTCACACCTGTCCTTTCAGCCCGCTTTCTGGCTCGGACTAGCATCTCTTCCGTCAGATCGATACCTTCGCTCCTGCCGGAAGGGTTGAGCTTCAAGATTTCTGCAAAGGTAAATCCTGTGCCCACAGCCACCTCCAACACAGCGTCACCATCGTGGATATCGGCCAACTGGAGGCTTCGTTTTCTGGCTTTTGACTCGGCTAGATTTGCCCACACATCATAGCTACCGGCAAGCTTGCGATAGATTTGACGGACTTCATCTTTGCCGAGCTTCGCTGCTTTCATATCTTTAAGAATGATAATTCGGTCATACAAGTCGCGAGTGCGTCGGTGGTTGTGATGGATGGACTCTTGAGCGGGCAACTTAAGCGCGTTAACCCCGGTCAATTTCTCGCCTCTCTCACTCCTGATTCATCTCTCGCTTTAAGGGATCTAAGGAATACAGAAGTCAGAAGTCAGAAGTCAGAAGTCAGAAGTCAGTCAAGAACTGGATTCTGTCTCCTGACTCCTGTATTCTCGCCCCATCAGAATATCCCGGCTAAAGTTGATGCCCGAAGCGGGTGAGGAGAGGCAATAAAGACCTGATGAAGCAATGCTACACTTGAAGCTTGAAATAAAATCTTGAGGAAATTGTGAGGGAATAAGGTCATAAAACAGTCCTAAATTAGTCATGAGATCTGATGGAATGGGGATCATCTCTAGATAGATATTCTAAGCCTCTAAAAAAATCCTCAGGTTTACAAGTCATTTAGGATTGTTGTATCTTTACTGCTTTTTTAATGAAAGAATTTAAAACTCATCAAATACAAAGCTTGATCGTTTTCTTCCTTAAAAAAGTAGTGCAGTTCAATCACGGATAACACTATTGGATGATTGGGTTAGACTAAAGTCCAGGTTTTAGATGAAATTTATTAAAAAAAATGTGATCCCCGATTAGACCAGCTCTGAGTAGCTAAAAATTCAGGGAAAATTAGATGAGAGGAAGTCGAACTTATTTTTTTCACAGTCTTTTTCTCTCACCCTTAAATTGGTTCTGAGTAAGTTGTTCCAATGCGACGCCCCTACCAATCAGCAACGGGACTTTTCAAAAACTTTCCAACTCTGTAGCTATGGGACATTGTTTAACGGTAAATCTCTTATAAATAGAGTTTTGGCTAATTCAAAAATTGCACTATCTGTGGAGTTTTATGTCTTAGACACACCACTGTATATAGCAGAACATCGAATCTAGTCAAAACTCCATTTATAAGGAGGACAAATCAAGATGAAAGTAGCAGTATTCAGTACGGAACCCTACGATCGCAAATTTCTGGATGCGGCCAATCATCGTGCGAACGCTGGCCATGAGTTTATCTATTTTGATACTCGACTGGAACCCGAATCAGCGTCTCTCGTAGATGGATGTCAGGCGATTTGCGCGTTTGTCAATGACGATTTAGGCAGTGAAACCCTGAAAATATTAGCTGATCAGGGGGTTCAATTCATCGCTCTGCGGTGTACTGGGTTCAACAATGTTGACCTATCAACCACAGCTGAACTTGGAATAAAGGTCTCCCGTGTCACGGTTTACTCCCCTTATTCGGTGGCGGAGTTTGTGATTGCCATGATTCAGATGCTTAACCGCAAGCTCTACAAGGCTTACAATCGGACTCGTGATGATAACTTCTCGCTGAATGGCCTAATGGGGTTTGACTTACACGGTCGGACAGTGGGCATTATTGGAACGGGCAAAATTGGCGTCATTCTTGCTCAGGTTATGCATGGGTTTGGCTGTCATCTACTGGGGTATGACCCTTACCCCAATCCCAAATTTGGGGAGGTTGGGGATGCACGCTATGTAGAGCTGCCAGAGCTATTGGCAAACTCAGATATTATCTCCCTTCATTGTCCTTTGACTGACGATAACCATCATCTGATCAATCAGAATACAATTGCTCAAATGAAACCAGGCGTGATGCTGATTAACACCAGTCGCGGCAAACTGGTTGATACAAAAGCGGTAATTAATGGAATTAAATCAGGTCAAATTGGACATCTCGGCATTGACGTCTACGAGCAAGAAAGTGAAATCTTTTTTAAAGATTTATCTGACACAATTATTCAAGATGACACATTTCAACTGCTACAATCTTTCCCCAACGTTGTAGTCACCTCTCATCAGGGTTTTTTTACCGAGGATGCAATGAATGGCATTTCTACTACAACAGTGACCAACATTACTGATTTTGAGCAGGGAAACCCCCTCAAAAACGAGGTTAAGCCGCCAGAAAGAGTAACAGTCTCTGTCTAAGGGCTCTTGTTCTCTTGGTTCCAACCCTCTTTGTCATGACATACGGAGTGGTAAAGAAGGAAGAAGCCCATTTGGAAAGGCAATTTGGCGATGAGTACCGGGAATACAAGTCGCAAGTGCGTCGGTGGTTGTGACGTATGCCTAACTGATTGACTCAGCTATCTCTTTAAGCTCATCTGCATACAGCTCACAAAGCACCCGCTCTGGCGTCAGCGGTGAAGCAAAGGCGAACTCTCCCTGAGGCTTAAACGCACGCATCGCCTGACGCAGTGCAAAAAATATCCCAATGCCATACATCAAGGGGGGTTCTCCCACTGCTTTAGACCCATAGGGACCCGTTGTATTCTCCATATCTTCCAAGAACTGAATCGCTATCTCGTCCGGCATAAAGAAGACATCTGGAGCCTTGTAGGTTGATAGATCCTTGGACAGCAAGCGCCCCTTTTCATTAAACTGCAAGTCTTCAATGGTCATCCAGCCCAGCCCCTGGGCCAAGCCGCCTTCCACCTGTCCGCGATCAACCAGCGGATTGACCGATCGCCCTAAGTCATGCACAATCTTTACCGCATCGATTTTGTACGTTCCTCGCAGACAGTCGAGCGTTACTTCGACAATAGCCGCACCGCACACGTGGTAAGCAAACGGGGTTCCTTTTTCTTTGGTGCGGTCAAAGCCGATGCCTGGAGTGGCGTAAAAGGCATGGGCTGAGAGATTGGTGCGGGTTAAAAAGGCGGTCGCCACTAGTCGATCCCAGGTCCAGTCTGTGGGCTGTCCGTCGTAGAGAATCTGTTCATTGATGATCGCAATCCGGTCTGGGTCATCCACCCCTAACTGAGCGGCTGCAACCGATTTTAACCTGGCTAAAATTTGCTCGATCGCCAACAACATCGCCTGTCCATTCAAATCTGTGGTCACACTCGCCGCCGTAGGCGACATATTGGCGATGCGGGTGGTGTTCGTACTTTCGATCTTGATGCGCTGTTCGCCAATTCCAAACGCCTTCACCGCTAAGTTGGCAATTTTGGTGCTTAAGCCCTGCCCCATCTCCACCCCACCCGTGGTGACGCTAACGCTGCCATCGGTGTACACATGGACCAGGGCGCTGGCCTGGTTCATAAATGTGGCGGTGAATGAAATTCCAAAGCAGACGGGCATAACGGCGTAGCCCTGTTTGGTTTCAAAATGACTGGCATTGTACTGGGCGATGCGATCGCGGATTTCCGCCAACCGATAGATATGCTCCGCTTCCCGCCAGGTTTGACGAACGCCATCGGTCTGTAGTCTCTGGCCATAGGGAAATGCATCCCCTAGCTGCAGTAGATTTTGCGACTGGATTTCTCCGCGAGGTCGGCCTAGAGCTTCCGCGACTTGAGCGATCGCGCTTTCCATGACAAACATCGCCTGGGGACCGCCGAACCCCCGCAATGCGGTGTTAGGCGGTAAATTCGTGCGGCAGGACGCCCCCGAGATCCGGACATTGGGAATAAAGTAGGCATTGGCGCTGTGGAAAAGCGATCGCTCTAACACAGCGGTGGAGAGGTCCGCATAGGCTCCGGCATTTTGATAATGCTTGACCTCATAGACGAGGATTTTGCCTTCTTGGGTAACGCCGATTTTAAAGTCGGAGATATAGGGGTGGCGTTTACCCGTCATCCACAGATCCTCCTGCCGGGACAACACCAGCTCCACGGGTTGGTGCGTGCGCCAAGCCGCCAGGGCCGCTAGACAAGCCCACAGGGTAGCCTGCTCCTCCTTGCCGCCAAACCCGCCGCCCAGCCTTTTCACGTCCACCTCAATGGCGTGATTGGGCAATCCCAGCATTTGGGCGATGGTGCGCTGGGCTGCATAGGGATTCTGGGTGGCGGAGTAGACTCGCAATGCCTGGCCTTCCTGGGGAATGACTCTCGCCCGCTGGGTTTCCAGGTATAGATGCTCTTGTCCGCCGATGTCGCAAGTTCCCTCCAGAATCAGATCGCACTGCTCCCAAGCCTGATCCACGTCCCCCAGTACAAAAGTGCGGGGCGAGCCAATGATGTGTCCCCGCTCAAAGGCCTGGCGGGGATCAAGAACGGGGGGTCGTTCTTCTACTTGGAGGCTGATGCGGTTGACTGCTTGACGCGCGATCGCCGCCGTTTTTCCCACCACCACCGCAATCGGCTGTCCTACATAGGTCACTTCGTCTTTAGCCAGCAGCGGCTGATCCGCAATAATCGAGCCCCATAGGGTCTGTCCGGGAATATCGGCCACCGTGTACACCGCCGCCACCCCCTCCAGCGCCAACGCCGCTGCGGTATCCAGAGACAGGATGGCGCCATGGGCGACAGGAGAGGCGAATACGGCAGCGTAGAGCATCTCAGCCGGACGAGGCGCATCATCCACAAATTCCGCCTCACCTCGAACGTGGTAGACCGCGTCAATGCGTTTCATGAAAATCCCTCACGGTGATCAATTCCGGAAACAGTTGGGTGAAGTGGGCGATCAGCAACTGACGCGCCAGCAGCCGCTTATAGATTGCTGAACCGCGAATATCGCTGATCGGCGCAATCTCGCGCTGGAGAATCGGGAAAGCACCCTGAATCGTCTCTTTGGTGAGCGGTTTGTGTTGGAAATAAGCGCTGGTTTGCTTGAGAAATAGGGGAATAGGCGCTACGCCGCCAATCGAGAGGCTGCATGTCTGGATAATGCCTGATTCACAGTGAACTGCGATCGCACTGTTAACAGAGGCGCAATCCACAGAAAGACGTTTTGAGACCTTTTCCACATTGATCCGAACCCCTGGGTCGGGGACTGGGACCACAATCTCGATCAAGATCTCCCCGGGGTGTTGGGCGGTGTCTTTATAGCCTCGGTAAAACCCTTGCAGCGGAACGGTGCGGCGTTGCCCGTCCCTCTGCAATATCAGGCGTGCGTCTAACGCCACCAACAGGTTGCTGACATCGCCGATGGGGGACGCCCCCATAATGTTGCCGCCCACTGTGGCCTGCTGCCGGATTTGCCAGGAAGCCAGTCGAGCCATATACCCCTGAATGTCAGGAATCAGCTGGCGAATGACCGGATGGACGGCCAATTCTGCAAATGTAGTCAGGGCTCCGATGTGAATCTGTCCATCCCGGCGAGAAATCCCCTTCATCTCTCGGAATTGACTGAGAAATCTCACCGGAGCTGAAGCTAAGCGGGGTCCAGATTGCACACACAGGTCAGTGCCCCCCGCAATCCAAAACTCTGGGGATGTTTGCCCATTGTCAGAGGGGGTTTTGGGGAGTTGCCGCAACCGGGCCGGTATAGTTTGGAAATAGTCCGGCAGTAGGGTCAAAGCAATTAGATCGGAAATGCTGGCATGGGAATGCTGGCTGATGAACCGCACTAACGCCGCACTAGCCCGTTGGAGCGCCGCATAGCCGGTACAGCGGCAGAGATGGCCACTGAGGGCTTGTTTGATCCCGGCGACGCTAATGTCGGTCCCGCCCGCCAGCAAGTATCCCGTCAAGGACACGACAATGCCCGGCGTACAGAAGCCGCATTGAGTTGCGCCAAAATCCACTAACGCATTTTGAACCAGGGAAAGCTGGGCCTGATTGAGTCCTTCAATGGTGACTAAATGTTTCCCTGGCAACTCGCCCAACAGGAGCAGGCAGGCTGGGACAACTTTATAAGAAACCTGTTCCCCGTCTAACTCTCCTAGCAACACTGTGCAGGCCCCACAGGCTCCCTCACGGCAACCCTCCTTCGTCCCGATCAGACGTTCCGCCTGCCGCAGATAGGTCAGCACCGAAACCCCAGGGGCCTGAGATGTGCAGACCTGGCGATCATTGAGTAAAAAACAGATTTGCCCCGTCATGATTCAGCAACCCATCCACCCATCCACCTATCCACCCATCCACCCTCTTCTATGGAAACTTCACTTGCCCGCTAATCCCTTATGCCTAGGCCTTCATTCTGGCTCCCCCTTCCTCATAAATCAGAATCCAGGCCACGATCTCGCCAATTTGAAAATTGTCCGGCGTTTCATCGGTAGCGGGTTCGACAAACAGCCGATCAAATTGCGATGAATGCATCCCGCCGTCAGCCTGAATTTCTAGCTTGGCCATGGCTTCGATTCGGTTCAAACGCAGTTGCCAATGGCGCATGTTCTCAGGCCGCAAGTCCACCCATCCGTCATTAGCAGTTTCCGACTTGATGACAGGGCCACGTAGGAGATGATCGCCTGCCGGGATCAGGATCGGGATCCCAATGGAAATCATTTGGCTGCGCAAATCCTGATCTTGGGTCAGTTCATCGTAGGCTGCCTGGGCCAACTCCTGAGGATCGGCGCACCGGATATGAGCCATACTATCCTGGCTAACCCGTTGGAGCAAATAAGCCTCGAACAAGAGTTTAGAGACGCGGGGCGGTCCTAGGGCCTCAAACGCCACACTCGATATCCCCTTCTCTTGTTCCAGGCGGCGCATACGAGCAATGACTTGGTGACGCAGGTAGCCAGCACGGTAAGAGGGCCCCAACACCGCTTGATCTAGGGCGCTGATGACGTCATATCCCGTGTTGCCCCCCTTCAGCTCCAAGACCACATTCTCCGCCACCTCCTCGACGGTAACGCTCTCCATCTGACGCAGCGCCGTCAGCGCCGAAAACTCGCCCAGCCCAAAGAGGCCATTCTCCCCCACGTCAATGTAAACGTTCTCTAGATAACGTCCCGCCAGACTAACGCCAAAGTCCCCCGTCGGGGTCTTTGCCTCGGATAACGGATAGGCTTGACTCGGGGGACAATCGTAAAGGGGGACGCCAACGCCGTGGCGATGGATCGGCCCATAGCCAATTTCGCTCCAGGCGATCGCGGCGGTGGGCTTAATTTCCTTAACCGCTGGCCGATCAGGCGGAGTACGAGCGAGCAGAAATAAAAGCAGGCTATGGGCGCCCGCCACAGCAGCCTGCTTTTATTTCTGCTCGCTCGTACTCCGCCTGATCGGCCAGCGGTTAAGGAAATTAAGCCCACCGCCGCGATCGCCTGGAGCGAAATTGG
>JASJDH010000221.1 GCA_030065175.1 Leptolyngbyaceae cyanobacterium MO_188.B28
GCTTTCCCGAAAAGCATACCGCCCTAAAGAAACTTCCTACTTAAATCACAGGCTAAAGGACTATCTGGCTTTGCAACCCAGAAGAAAACCTATGCATGACCCATATTCGAGTTTTTATATATTCGTTTCCATATAGAAACTGACAATAGTCTAAAGCCTGAACCGTCTTCTCAATCCACCCAAATAGTAACGTTCTGTAAAATTAGGCCGCGCCGCCCGCTTAAACCTGAACAAATTTTCCTCAGCGCACTTATATCAACTCTATTTTTCCTATGACATCAAGTCCAGGCAACTTTCAAACCCTTTCTATCAACGCTCCATAAGAACGTCAACCTTTTCAAGATCCTCTTCTTTAGTCCTGAAATATTTCCTGAAGGGATACTGAATGCGTTTGCCCACGATCGCTCCACTCATAACCACCTTGTAGATAGAGGCTATTGGAGAAAAATTTCAGAGCCGCCGCACAAGTTGAAATAAAGAACTGACAAGGGAACTCTATAGGTCGTCCCCATCAACTCAAGCCCCCCAAAACATAAGCAAGGGAATTCCATAAATCGTCCTCATCAACTCAATTTTTCCAATATTCAGGACTTCCCCCAATAGCGATCGCCAAACTTGCCACCCCTCAGAAGTATTGGAGCTTAAGGCTTCCCCCCAAAGACTCAAAGTCTTTGGGGAGATCAGCCTATAACCTTTTATATTTTTCCTGATTTGCCCGTCATTGTTTGATCACTATAGTAGTGAGCTTCTTAATACCCGAAGCACACCATAAGTCATAGAGAACTTTTTACTCAGTGAAATCACTGAATATTTCTTTATCGTAGATATCTAGACCGCCGTTCTCTTTGAATCCTTATTATCCCCAATCCAGGGGATTTTTAACTTCCTAAGCCTCAGATATTCTCCGGAATGCCCATTAAACACATCGTAAATATGGAAACATTCATGAAAATCAAATACTCATCCTTTATTTCTTTCCCAAATATTTGAGTCTTTTAAGCATGATTCGTATCTTACTTGTAGATGATCAAGCGATCCTGCGCCAAGCTTTGAAGGCTTTGCTGGAAAAAGTATCGGACTTCCAAGTGGTGGGCACGGCGAGTGATGGGCAGGCTGCTATTGAGCAGGTGGCGGCTAAGCGACCGGATGTGGTTTTGCTTGATATTCAAATGCCTGTAATGGACGGACTGACGGCAAGTTGGTTAATCTCACAACGCTTCGCCGATACAAAGGTCATCGTTCTAAGCGGCCATGATGACAACGCTTACCTGGCTAGGGCCCTGAAGGCAGGCGCTAAAGGGTATCTGCTAAAAAACACAGGCGCTAAAGATTTGGCCGACACCATTCGCAATGTCCACAGGGGGTATGGACAATTTGGCCCAGGCTTGCTTGAAAAAATGGCGGCTGGAATGGGCTCTTCAGGTAATTCAGCTTCCCAAAATGAGAGTTCTGAATTACCGGAACTTCCTCTGCCAGAACCAGAATTTAGACATGTTTTGAATGGTTTTGACGCTGAAGAGCTATTAACCACCGTCCAACAAGTTACAGAGCAAGAAACCGCTTCTGCATTATTAGCTCATCTGGAAGAACATCTTAAACAAGATCCAAATTCGTTGGCGGCCCTTTATTTGTCAGGCGCTCTAAGCCATCGGGAAAACTGTCCAAAGACGACGACTTTGTCTTACTTGAGGGTGGGCTTTAAAGAGGGACTTAAGCAGGGAATATCCCAAGACAAATTAATGCTTTTCTATCGTGAAGCCGCCGTTTTAGAACCTCAAGAAGCCTTCACTTGGGTGGTTAGGGAAGGAGGTCCCTGGGATAACAAAGCGGGTATTTCCTTTCTGCTCCAAGAAGCAACTGAAATATTTGGTCCAGAGTCTGAACAGCGTCATACCCTACAAAACTTGTGGCGAATTAAAGCAATGTTTCAGCTAAAGGAAGGGGTAGCATCCATTAATTCAAAAATTACAGATCTGCAGCAAGGATTTGAACGGCTCAGCCAGGTAGTGCAATTGGGAGGTATCCAACAGTAATTATGCTGAAGCAAATTGATAATTTATCACATGTTGAACAGGAATTAGACAGCCTACAGGGACAGATACAAACGTATCTCAGTCAGCTCGAAAGTCTAGCGGCCGTCCAGTCTCAATTCGAAACGCTATCGTTAACTCACCAAAAATTTGAGCGCGCGATCGCAGATACCCGGGAAGCACTGGAAAACCTCCACCAATTTCAGGCTAGTTTCGATAACCGATTCCAGCACCTAGAAGCAGGCCTCGCATCCGGAATCGAAAATAAGATCGAGTCCTTTCAACATTCGCTTCAAGGGCTTCAGCACGAAAATCAGGCTGGCCTAAACGCCATCGGACAAGCGCAGGAAATGACGCAGTCCCGGTTAAGTGAAATTGAGGCCAAAATTCAGTTCAAGGTTGAAGATTTATCCAGCGAAGTTTCAGACCTCCAAAATCGTTTAGGCGCATTTGATCCCGCTCAGTTGGAGCGCCTTTCCAGAGAAATCGCCAGCATGCAGAATGGCTTCAGCGCCGCTGATAAAGCCCGGATGGACAGCCTTTATGATGAACTGGCGAAAGTCCGGCATGGACTTAGCTCGACTAGTCAGGCGCAATTCAATGATCTGTCTGAAGAGATGGGGAATATGAGGCGACAGGTTGAACAACGCCTCGCAGCCATCTCTGGAGAATGGGAAAGACAGCAAGAATCCATGCAAGTGCTTGTCGATGAGTTTGAAGAAAGACTCAAAAGTGAGATGCATACGGCCCTCAGTCGGGTTAACCAAGGCGGAATGAATTCTCTCCACGTCGATAAGCTTGAACATTTGGATGTTCGCGTTCGGGGAATTCGGACCTCGCTAAAAAATCTGGATAGAGAATTTCGGATGACCCGCAACTGGTTATCAACCGTAGTGGTGATTGTGGGATTATCCCTTGTATTTGTCATCTGGATCATGCTCTAGAACGGTCAGGAAATCTTGCTCCGGCTCCCCCCAAAGCGCTAAAGCAGCAAGCCCGAACCGCAAAAGCACGGTTCCCCATTTCTTATCTCAGCCAATGCTGTGGATTAGTTAAAACCCCCGCCGACTATCCCATAAATATCTTGAGCAGAGTGTGTAGAAAGTGGTTAGTTATGTGCTAAGTTTATAAACCGTGCCCGCTGAAGGATTCCCCCCTGATCCTTCGTAATGGGTCGCTAACTCAACGGTAGAGTACTCGGCTTTTAACCGATTAGTTCCGGGTTCGAATCCCGGGCGACCCATTTTTTCCTGTGTTCTCGCCAGAATTTATTCAAAGCCGCGACTAGGATTATGGGGGGATTACTCCTTTGCTATAATCATTTAGCTTCAAAATTTTCCCTCTTTGACGTTTCTAACGGGTCGCTAACTCAACGGTAGAGTACTCGGCTTTTAACCGATTAGTTCCGGGTTCGAATCCCGGGCGACCCATTTTTTTATCATGAGCTACTTCTATTCTCCTAACGGGATTAAGCTGATAGGCGCTTCAGTTGTGTACTGAAATCTTTACGCTTAGGTAAGCGGTAGAGAGTAGGCAGAGGGATTCTTCCGTCTAATACCTACTCTCCATACCCCAAAACTGCAAACAAGGCGCCTAGGCGAGATACATTACCTACCATTTACTACTTAAATTAATTCAATCTACAAACTCAATGCACATCGGCCTAGGGCATATCGCTTATCGCCCTAGGCTCAGTTATTTCAGCTGATACTGGGGTAAACTTCCTGTGTTCTGATATCCTTAACATTAATTTCAGATTGCGAAAACATTTCGTCGCAGAGTTGAAATCTAGCTTAAGATTGGTTAGGTGAGAACACCTGCTTTTCACTAAAACTGATTGCCCAAGGCTGAGAAGTAGACTAGGAGGAAATTTATGGCGCTCGTCCCAATGAGGCTTCTGCTGGATCATGCGGCGGAAAACGGATACGGCATTCCAGCTTACAATGTTAATAATTTAGAGCAAATCCTGGCCATTATGCAGGCTGCTGATGAAGCTGACAGCCCTGTCATTTTGCAGGCATCTCGGGGAGCTCGCAAATACGCGGGAGAGAATTTTCTGCGTCACCTCGTTTTGGCGGCAGTGGAAAGTTATCCCCACATTCCAGTCGTAATGCACCAAGACCATGGCAATGAGCCCGCTACTTGCTACTCTGCCATGAAGAATGGGTTCACTAGCGTCATGATGGACGGCTCTCTAGAAGCTGACGCTAAAACCCCTGCTAGTTTTGAGTACAACGTCGCCGTCACCCGTGAGGTAGTGAAAGTCGCTCACTCTATCGGCGCTAGCGTTGAGGGCGAATTAGGCTGCTTGGGTTCCCTAGAAACCGGTAAAGGCGACAAGGAAGATGGTCATGGGTTTGAGGGGACTCTGAGCAAGGACCAACTTCTGACTGATCCTGATGAAGCCGTTCAATTTGTTGAAGCAACTCAGGTAGATGCGTTGGCGGTCGCCATTGGCACCAGCCACGGCGCTTACAAGTTCACCCGCAAACCCACGGGCGAAATTCTGGCCATCAGCCGGATTGAAGAAATTCATTCCCGCCTGCCCAACACCCACTTGGTAATGCACGGCTCCTCTTCTGTGCCCCAAGAGTGGCTCGACATGATCAACCAGTACGGCGGTAAAATTCCTGAGACCTACGGTGTGCCCATCGAAGAGATTCAGAAAGGGATTAAGAGCGGCGTCCGCAAGGTCAATATCGACACCGATAACCGCCTAGCGATCACTGCGGCCATCCGTGAAGCGGCATATAAGGATCCGTCTAACTTCGATCCTCGCCACTTCATGAAGCCGTCTATCAAGTACATGAAGCAAGTCTGTGCTAAGCGCTATGACGCCTTTGGCACAGCAGGCAACGCCAGTAAGATCAAGCAGCTACCTATGGAGCTCTTTGCCGTCAAGTACGCCAAGGGTGAACTTGATGCTAAAGTCAAGACCACCGCAGCTGTATAATTCTGACTGGGAATTAGCTGGAATCTCCGATTGAGCAGAGATCAATTCATTCATGAAACGCCAGGTAGCTTTTGACTGCCTGGCTATTTCATTTAGTTTGGTTGAGCCAGGGAATGATAGGTAGTCATGCTGTGAAAAGTTTTCTCCCTCGTTCTCCCTATCTCCCCCATCCTCTGCACTTAACAAAGCGCAGCCGCATGATGCTGAATATGCTCTGCCATGAAGGTGGCGATGAAATAGTAACTATGGTCGTAGCCTGGTTGCATCCGCAAGGTGAGGGGTTGTCCCGCTTTAGCGCAGGCCTGTTCAAATATATCAGGGCGCAGTTGTTGAGTCAGAAATGAATCGGCTGTCCCCTGATCAATCAAAATTGGGCGATGCGGATCAGCCTGATCTTGCACCAGTTCACTAGCGTCGTACATCCGCCAGCTTTCCCGATCTGACCCCAGGTAATTGCTAAAGGCCTTCACCCCCCAGGGACATTGCATGGGGGCGACAATGGGAGAGAAAGCGGAGATAGAGCAGTAGCGATCGCGATTCCTTAACCCGCACACCAACGCTCCATGCCCCCCCATTGAGTGGCCAAAGATCCCTGCGCGATCGCCCTTCACTGGAAAATGCCGCCCAATTAATGTCGGCAGCTCCTCCACAATATAGCGATACATCTGATAGTTGCGCCGCCATGGATCAACGGTTGCGTTCAGATAAAATCCAGCGCCGACGCCGAAATCCCAATCGTCCGTTTCTCCAGGGATTCCCAATTCCCGCGGACTCGTATCAGGCGCCACTAGCATTAGTCCAACCTCAGCCGCGTATCGCTGAGCGCCCGCCTTAACAATGAAGTTCTCTTCGGTGCAAGTCAATCCAGACAGATAGTAAAGCACTGGCACACGGTGAGTTTTAGCCTGAGGCGGAAGATATACCGCAAACTTCATCTCACAATTGCAGGCTGTAGACTCATGGCTATAAAAACCAACAACACCGTCAAAGCAAGCATATTGTTTAAGGTGATTGAGGACTTCGGACATAGTTTTTTGGATAATTTCCCACTTAAAAGAGGATAAGCAATCCAGAGACAACTTAACCGATTCCTAGGGAGAAATATACAAAAACGCAATTGCCCTTCTCGGAAGGGGATTGAGGATCTAAAACTGGGTATCAAGTTAAACCGGGACATTCTGACGGGGCAAGAATACAGAAGTCAGGAGACAGAATCCAGTTTCTGACTGACTTCTGACTCCTGACTCCTGTATTCCTTCTCTACTGGATCGTCCTGCTATAAGTTGGCGCCCCTAAAACTGACTGCCGACTCCTGACTGCTCACTCTTATGCATCCCCCCCTTCAAACCTGAGCGGCTGCTTAGTGATAACGCTCCGGGACCAAACGCCACTAAAACCAGTGTCCCCGCTAAAATCAGCAAATCCCGCTCCAATCCAGCGGAAACAGCGCCCGAACTCAGCGAACCGGGGATTTGCACCGTTGCGATCGCCCCAGCAATGATGAAGAGCAACACCAAATTCGACCACCGATGGAAGATACCAAAAAGGATAAATGCACTGGCGACCACTTCAACAATTCCTGTAATCGGCCCCAAAAATCCCGGCAAACCAAATCCAACGAATTTCTCCGCCGCCATAGGCCAATCAAGCGCTTTGGGGAATCCGTGATATAGAAAAACAAACACCACCACTAACCGCAGCAGCAATAACGAATAGTCCCGAAATTGATGATTTGTTGTTGCATTATTCATAGGTCTTTCTCCATTAACTCCACTAAAAGTGATTAAAAAACTTGCGCTTCAAACTCATAGGGCGCAGATGATTGAGCCCTATCACTCAACGAGGTCTACTTTCAAGTTCCGCTAACTGCTGTATTGGCTGCACAACTCCACGAGTCGACAAAATCAAGCGGATAGACCGATCTCCCAACAGATACGCGTGAAGCCAACTGATTAGAACTACAACCCGGTTGCGAAATCCTGGCAAATAAACCAGATGAACCCCCAGCCACATAAACCAGGCCAAAAATCCCGAAAAGGCAAATGGGCCAATCTTCCCGGCACCTGTGTAGCAGCCAATAATCGCTAATCGGCCTTTGTTGAAATAGGTAAACGATTTGGGCTCCCTTCCCCGCAATTGCCGCTTGATATTTCGGGCCACAGCAACCCCTTGCTGCAACGCCTCCGGCGCAACCCCAGTTAGGGCTTTTCCACGACTTTCTACAGCAGCCAAATCGCCAATGGCGTATACATCTGGATGATCCAACAACTGCAGGGTTGGCTGAACCGCCAGCTTTTTCTTTTTCAGGGTGGACAAGTCCCTAGACGCTGGGGGCATAGCGGCTGTTAATCCCGCTGTCCAAATCACAGTCGCCGCGGAGATTTCCCGCCCATCTTGCAGCCGAACCGTTGTGGGATTAACCTGACTTACCCTTGTTTGGAGATGGACCTTGACCCCCAATCGACATAACTTTCGCTGGGTATATTCCCCAAGCTGACAAGGTAAATCCGACAACAATCGACGCGCCGACTGAACCAAGACAATCTGCGCCTGTCGCACATCTAGCAATGGGTAGTCTTTTCGAAACGGCCCCCGGATCAGCTCCAAAAAGGCGCCCGCCAATTCCACCCCAGTCGGCCCGCCGCCCACAATCACAAAGGTGAGCAACTGCTGACGACGAATAGGATCGGGTTCTCTCATCGCCTGCTCAAAACAAGTGAGTACCTGGTTGCGAAGCGCGATCGCCTCATTTAAGTTCCGCATTGGAAAAGCATGTTCAGCCGCGCCAGGAGTCCCCAAATACTGGGTTTGGCTGCCAGTCGCTAACAGCAAATAATCATAGGAAATGGCGGCGTCATCGGTTTCCACCAGCCGAGCTTCAAAATTAATTCGCCTGACTTCAGCCATCAAAAAGTGTACATTCCGCGCTCGCCGCAAGATCGTGCGGATAGGATAGGCAATCTGCGCCGGTTCCAACCCCGCCGCCGCCACTTGATAAAGCAAAGGCGCAAAGGTGTGATAGTTATTGCGGTCGATGAGTACGACCTCAACTTCAGCGCCTGCTAGGGACTGAGCTGCCTGCATCCCCCCAAAACCAGAACCAATAATTACAACCCGACGACGTCTTTGCATAGCCGCTCTATTTGCCAAACTACAAATTGCAACCAAACCATGAGACAGATACTACTGCCATGACACAACCGACTCAAAATTGATCACGGTCGAGAAGGTGCGGGCGCCCTCAACATCAGCCTTGATAGCCAATGAAACCCATAGAGTGTACAGTCTTTGAGCCTCAAATCTTTCCTCTGATTCACGTTCCAATGTCTATACGAGTGAGTAGGAGGAATGGATGCGCTTGGCGATAATTTTTATTAGCGATTATGTCTACTCAATTTGAACATTGTTCGATTTCGCCTTTCGGAGATCCAACAATACTTAGAAATTCTACACACGTTTAATCTAAGTAAAAATAACCAGCTCCATCCACACAAGATTAAATCGGATTTTACTGATTATTGACTAGAAATAGGCAAGGAAAATTTCGACTTATCTCCTATCAATAAGAACCCCGAAATGTGTCTTAAGCCCAAGATACGTATTACCACGACCGACACTCATTAAGTACCAATTTATACTCGTATTATCATGGCCAGACAATTTTCATTGCTAATTTTTTTACGGCAATGACGGTTTAGTTTTAATCGCCTATAGATGTTCATGGATTTCTCATTTAGGCGCTGCATAGTGTAGTCGGAGGTATATCTATAAAATGTTTAATCGTTTATCTCCCATCGCCTTAATGGTAATGGGACTCACGTCCAGCGCCATCTTATTGAACGTAACCTCTGCTCAGGCCCAATCAGCGCCCATCGACGAAAGAGCCTATGCTGATGGTGTTGTGTCCTACGAAAGAGGCGAAAGTAACAATTGGAATAGCTATTTTGGAGAGGCGAATAGCTCAGATATTTGGCAAGTGTATGATCCGAATTCGGCCCTCGGCGTGGCGAATTGGACATCCGAAATGACAAGTTCAGGATCCCTTGGCCAATGGAATAGGGACATTGGAGTTTCCCTTGGAAGAGGTGGAATTTTAGAATTAGAATTCACCAACAACTACTTGGCCGGAAGTGGGAATGAGGAATCAGACCTATGGATTTTTGAGATTGGCGGCATTGCTGAAAAAACATTTGTTGAAATCAGCATGGATGGCCAAACTTGGTATGACGTAGGCGTTGCCGATCGACAGGATAGAAATATAGATACTGGGGTCGGACTCGACATCGACAACTTGTTGAATAGCCGCGATGAATTGAATAGTGACTCTCTATTTTCCTTTGTTCGTATAACGGATACAGGAGAGAACAAATATAAGAATTTTAAGGCGGGGGCAGATATTGATGCGGTTGCCGCTCTATCTTCTGTAGATAAAGAAGACCCGGTTACTGATGTGCCAGAACCTGGTCTAATGGTTGCCTTAGGACTTGTTGGCGGTAGCTTCGTGGTTCGGCGTCGGTTTGGATAGAAATTAAGATTGCTCGGACACAACCTATGATTTACTGGTAGGGACGTTGCGATGCAACGTCCCTACCATTCATTGCACGCAAGGTAGAGAAGTATCATTGAAGAGTCATTAGGGTCAAACGCAAGCACTAGTTATCTTGTCATGAAGAAAAAAGCTAGCCTCAAAGTTGGGGACTCGGTTATCGTTAAACCTGATGTCAAAGATCCTGACTTTGGGCAAGACATTGGAGGCTGGCAAGGAAGAATTTCAGAGCTGGATCAGAGTAACAATCTTGTTTGTATTGATCTTGACAGCATCACTCTGAAAAATATACCGAGTCACTATATTGACGAATGTGAAGAAGCCGGGTTGGTCTGGGACAAAATTTATTTGTGGATAACAGATGTTGAGTTGACTTCTCCCAGAGATAGCGAACGGGAGGTTGCGGCAGTCACTAAACAACTTTCAGTCCAACATGCTTGGAGCCATTTAGGGGCAGAAGGGAAACGAATTCAAGCTGTGCTGACTGGCGTTGATCCTGATGATACTTTGGGGTGTTTGGAAGCTTGGTTAACGCATTTTGAAAAAGTATTCAGGTTTCCCTTTGAAGCGGAAGTTGTAGAACTTTTGGGGAGAAGTCCTCTTCGTGTTGGGGATCGAATCATTGTGAAATCACTTCTGGATGAGACTGATGGACTGTCTGGAGTTTTAGCCAACGTCAAAAAGGGGCGTCGATCCCTTATCTTCCAATTGTGTGATTTGGAGGCGACGGATATACACTCAGCCAATTATGGCTATTTAAGGGATTATGTTGTTTGGTTTGCTAATCGTTAAGTTCTTCAAGCAACATTAGGATTCAGAGTCTTTGTAGTTTGAAGACGGATTTGGCGCTGATCAGCCCAAGTTTGGAGGTCGGCGAAGGCGCGATCGCGATATTGCCCATACCTTTCTCGTTTGTTGCGAATGCGCTGGGGCAATTCCGGCAAAATGCCAAAATTGGGCGGCATGGGTTGGAAATGCTTAGGAGAAGCAGAGCTAATGAAATCAAACAGAGCGCCCATCATCGTATTCACGGGTAGGGTTACCGGAGCTAACCCCAACGCCAGTCGAGCCGCATTGAAGCCTGCTAACCAGCCTCCCGCCGCCGCTGCAGTATAACTTTCAGTCCCGACTAATTGGCCCGCTGCAAGTAGCGTAGGGCGTTGCTTGAACTGCAATGAAGCATTGAGCAGCTCTGGAGAATTGATGAAAGTGTTGCGGTGCATCACCCCCATCCGAACAAACTCCGCATTTTCTAACCCTGGAATGAGACGGAAAACGCGCTTTTGCTCCCCCCAGCGCAAATTGGTCTGGAAGCCCACCATATTCCATAACTGACCCGCTTTATCTTCCTGCCGCAGTTGCACCACAGCATAAGGACGCTTTTCCTGGTTGGCGGGATCTTTAAAACTTCCCAGACGACTGTCGAATAATCCCACCGGCTTAAGGGGGCCGTAGCGCATGGTGTCTTCTCCCCGGCGCGCCATTTCCTCAATCGGCAAGCACCCTTCGAAGAACTTAGCCGTTTCCCGCTCAAAGTCTTTCAGTTCCGCCTGCTCAGCCCCACATAATTCCTGTCGAAAGTGACGATACTGCTCTTGATTCATCGGACAGTTGAGATAGGCCGCCTCACCCCGGTCATAGCGGGAGGCGAGAAAGGCCTTGTGGCGATCGATGGAGTCGCCCACCACAATCGGACTGGCGGCGTCAAAAAAGCTCATGTACTCCAGACCGGTGAAGCGCTGCAGGTCTTCGGCTAAAGCAGCGCTGGTCAATGGCCCGGTGGTCAAAACCACAATTCCAGATTGGGGGATTTGCGTTACCTCTCCCCGACGGAGGTCAATCAGAGGATGTTGCGAGAGGGTTTCCGTCAACTCTCGGCTAAAAACCGCCCGATCCACCGCCAGCGCTCCCCCTGCCGGCACACAATGTTGATCGGCTTTAGCGATCACAGTCGATCCCAAACGGCGCAGCTCCTCATGCAGGAGACCGGAGGCGCGATCGCTGGCCTGAGCCCCAAAGGAGTTGCTACAGACTAACTCTGCTAGATGTTCGGTATGATGCGCCGGACTCAGCTGCTGTGGACGCATTTCATACAGCGCCACAGGGATACCCGCTTGAGCAATTTGCCAAGCCGCCTCGGTCCCCGCCAGACCGCCCCCAATGACTTGGACAGGTTGTGTGAAATCCGTCATACCTACTGATTCGCTCTCCATATAGCTTCTCTAGGATACCGAATGAGGAGAGCAAGACAAGGGAAGTATAGAATTTTGGCTATTAAGTTTCAGCTAGAACAACCCAGCCGAGAAAGAATGTAGATGTCAGAAGCCAGGAGCCAGTTCCTGACTGGATTCTGTCTCTTGACTTCTGTATTCTTCTGCAAAGACTCCGTCCCACCTTAAGTTGATACCCGAAAACTCTACTGTACGTAAAGAATAATCGACGTATCCGGTTCGATCACAACAACCGTTGGCGCTGTTACATTGCCGACAACTGCGCCTGCAGCGGCGCCGCCAAGCACCTCAAGCAGATCAATGCTGCCAAAGATTTCCCCAATTGCAGCCCCAGCAGCGGCTCCAATCGCGCTATCCGTTGCGATCGAGCCAAGGGAAGTCTCCCGGGGATCTTTCCGTGCGTCAATCACATCTGAATTTGCTCTGAGCCGAATCCTGCGATCGCCGACTCTAACCGAGTCTGCAACGTATCGTAATCCCCCCTCATACGGTTCAAACCGACCGCGCACAATTGAGCCCGCTGGCAAAGAAATACCATTGACTGTCGTTGTATTTCTGATTCGCAGCTCCTGGTCATGAGTCTGATCCTCATCCAAATAGAGAGTCTCATCCGCTGTGATTACAGCACTAACCAAGGATGATTGTTTCGTTTGGGCTGTGATTACCCCTTTTTCCGGGAAGTATGGTTTCGCCCAAACTGCCGGGGCCGTTGCGGCAAACAAAGTCAGAACAGATAAACCACCGATAATTAAACGTTTCATGACACCCTCTCTGATGGGTTAGTGAATAATTGCTTGCTGATGTTAATCCCCTAGGCGCATATTCATTACACTCGGTTTTTCTTAGTGAATCCTGATCAGTGAATAAGGAAGCGCTGAGGAATTAACAACTTAAGTGAATAAAGACTCAAGTGAATTAACCTCGTTTGCCTGCTAAACAAAATCAGTCTTAGCCTTACTTTGCTTCGGAGTCTTATATTGGGGCAGGAATAAATACTGCCTCAAATTCTTTGAATAGACACAATAGGTCTACACAACTTAAAGCACTCCTTACTAATATTTTAAATAATTTGAATAATTTGGTCGCCGCCACATTCCACACCTCGAAGTGTCACATTCAGGGATTCGAAGCTTTCTGACCTATGTGTAAAGGTCTATGAAGCTAAAGATGTGCAGCTATCTTTATCATTCCTTTATCCTGAGTTCTTATCAACTTATTTCCTTAGTAAGGGATAAACATGGGTGTAATGCCCCTCATAGCCGTCATCAAAGGTTAACAAAATGGGCTTTTCTGGCAATGGAACCCCCGCCCTAAGATGAATCACCAACTGGTCCAAACCGATCGGCGTCAACCCATGTTCTTGAATGAGCTGAAACTCTCTGTCTAATTGCTCAGGCGTCACATCAAAAAAAACTTCTGGTTCGGTCAAGATATCGTGGTGCATCACAACCGGAACCTTGGCTAACCTTGCTTGGTCATGCAGGTTCGCCCAGGAACTTGCGTTGGCGTAGGCCAACAAATCTGGCCCCATATCCCAAACCGCTTTCCCGAGCTGCACTTCTGGGATTGTGATCCAATCAATCAGCGATCGCATCGTCTCGATCAGAACCCCAGATGAAGTATCCCTCGTTTGTTTTTTAGGACAAAACTGGGGGGGCGGATTTTGGGGAAAGAAGGGAATAGACGACGCGGGGGATAATTTGCCCGCTAATTGAGTACTCAGAAATTGATCAGGAACTGGCGTTGAAATGGACCATATCTCAACCCTGCTGACGTAAGCAAACGCCAGGATTAGAGCAGAAAAGCCGGAGCCAAAGATTACCCGCTTCTCTGAAAGATAGGCGCCACAAACGTCATAGATCAACCCCGCCGCAAAGATTTACGGCGGGGCTAATTAGAAGTCGCATTGACTAGAGCGTCAATGCGACTTTCTATGGGTTCAGGGGTCAGTCAACGCGTTTCGCCTTAGTGCTGTCGCTGCTTAAGCATTTGAGTCGTCACCGAAAGACAATCTTCATAGAGCACATCCTGTCCCCAACGCTGAAGCTGCAGGCCCAGCAAAAACTCCGC
>JASJDH010000222.1 GCA_030065175.1 Leptolyngbyaceae cyanobacterium MO_188.B28
CATCTAAATTTTTTAAAGATTGCCAATCTGGCAGTTTTAATTTAGCGACGATTTCGATGGGTTTCGCTTCGCTATTTTTAGATGTCCTTTATCCTGTCATTCCTATGAAAACAGGAATCCATCGGTAAATTAAGGAGCCCCTCTGATGGATTCCTAACTGCGTAAGAATGACGCCGAATTCCTATAATGATTGCGTGATGATGGCTATGTATAGCAAACGCTACAGGAGTTAGGCCATTTTAGGAGCCTGCAATTAGACAAGAGTTTAAACACTCTGCCCTCATCGAAGTGGCGAAGGCTATACCTAAATAGACACGGGGAGTTGGAGATGCGGATTTACATTAAACTTCCTTGCCAATCGCGATCGCTTCAGATTCCGCCAAATTATCTTGTGAGCGTTGCTGGAAGTGGGGGGACTCGTCTTCCAGATCAATGTCAGAATTTGAAATGACGGGCAGCATGACCACCACAGTCGCCCCCTTCATCAGACCATCGCTATGAAGGGTTATATTCCCCCCCATAAGATTAATCAAATTTTTGGAAATGGCTAATCCCAAACCCGTCCCTTCAAACTTGCGGGTGGTCGAACCGTCAACCATGACAAATGGCCGAAATAGCTTTTGTTGCTGCTTTGGATCAATACCAATACCGGTGTCTTTAATGGCGATTAACACTCTTGAAGCAGTGGATTCAGCCCCTTCAGCCTTGGCCTGTTTTCCATTTTCAGGCAACGTTTCAGCTTGACTCGATATTGGTTCAACCTGAACGGCAATTGTAATACTCCCTGCCTCCGTAAATTTAATGGCATTGTTAACAATATTCAAAAGCACCTGCTTTAACTTGGAGCGATCGGCCCGCACAAAGATCAAGGACTTGAGTTCAGGTTTGATCAGTTCAAGTCCTTTCTGCTGGATTTGAACCGTCTGCAGATCAATCACCTCTTCAAGCACTTGCCTCAAATCCACAGATTCTATCTTCAGAGCAAGGGTGCCAGATTCAATTTTTGCAATATCCAAAATGTCATTGATGATACGGAGGAGATGGATCGCGGCATTATCCGCCCGTTCAAGAAACTCCAATTCTTCGTTGCGATCATCACAACAACCGTCCCGCACCAAACGAATGCAACCAATAATGGCGTTGAGGGGAGTTCTAAGTTCGTGGGAAGTATTGGCTAAAAACTCACTTTTGAGTTGGTTGGCTAGCTGGGCGTCCTGCCAGGCGTGTCTCAACTCTCGGGCTCGCTCCTCCAACCGTTTCATCATTCCAGTGAGCACCCTAGCCAAATTATTTAATTCATAAATTTTGAAGTTTCTGGGCGCCTCCTTGAGATGCGAAAGGTCCTGTATTTCTTGGGCATATTCCACTAAGCGCTCAATCGGTAGAGAGAGACCTCTGGCAATGTATAGGGCTAACACACAGTTGGCAGTGAACAGCCCTAAGGTCAACCAGATTAAAACCTGGCTTATATCCTTTAGGCCTTGCAGGGCATTCTCAAGCGGGGTCACCGCTAAAATCGTCCAGGTGTGACTCTCTTGAGGAGAGATAGAGACTTCAATGCCGTTATAACCGGCTAACCATTCCTCTCTGGTTGAGAAAAACCCTAATAAATTTTGAGCGAACCGATTGCCAGTCTGAGCAGTGTCGTTCTCCTGAGGAAGAAAACTAAACAAATGCAGAAAATACCTGTTTCCAGCCCGCACATTCCCTAAGATGCTCTCAAGCCGGTCTGAGTCCCCAACCTCACTAATACTTTTGCCGACTTGCTGAATATCTGGATGAATTAGAATTTTCCCATCCTGATCAATGATGACGGTGTCCCCTACCAAAGACTGAGGTCCTGTGTTTTCTAACTGGGCTAGAATGGCTCGGATTGAGAGGGTATATCGCAGCCGCCCGGCCGGACTATAGACGGGTGTAGCCAAAACCACTTCGAAGTTGGCGTAGCGATCCTCAGGAAGGTCAATTTCCTGCCAATTTGTTTCAGATGACTCAGACGGGTTTGGTCGAGTAGTGGAGGGTTGATTAGTCGAGGAGGGAGCTACTGACACCAGATAATAACTGGATTTTTCCGTCTTCACCGACTCTCCTAACCAGGGAAGAGGGGTGGCAGCCGGAATTAATGAAGTGTCGCAGGTGCTTAAGGCGATCTCGTCTGTTTGGCCTTGATTCAGCTGAATACAATTAACTCTAAAGGACAACCGATCAGTAAATTGCGATAGTTGGGCTTCCGCCTCAGATAAGGTTCCACTTTGCAGCATGGAAGTCTGCGAGACAGTTTGTAAGTTCGCCTGGAGCGATTGAATGCTGAGGCCAATATCTTCGGCTTTGCGGGTGGCGCTGCTGGTCAAGTTTTGCCGAGCAGTATCCAACAAACTGGTTCTTGCTTTTCGCAAGGCGACGTATTGTCCCATCAACATGATTGGGATGCTGACCAATAGAATCCGTAGTAATAGAATCCGACGGAAGGAGCGAGGACGAGGTCTGAGCATGGGAACGGATCAAGCAGAAGGCATCAAAAATCAATTTGATTAGGTAACTTCAATCTAGATGCAATTCACGAAAGGTTTACAACACTATTCGTAAGCTGAATTGAACTAGGCCATTAAAGATTGCTCGCTAAGGGGCGATGAAAGGCAATACGAATATGAGCTGTATTCTGGGAATGTAGAGCCTGATGAGCCAGCCAGAACGTTCAACAAAGGGGGAATTGTCAAAGCGGTTCGAGGCTAGAAGCGAAAAAATTGACAGAGGTCTCATTAATTATGACCTACAGATGAAGTGAGCGGCGATGGTTCGGCCAGTTGACTTATATCCTCTACACAATAGTATTCGCTCTCAATCGTATTAATTTCATTGACTTCGCCTGCGCCCTTCTAACTTCTGACCTTTGCTTTCCGACTTCCGACTTGACTAAATCGTTCCAGATGAGGCGGAGCTGCAGCCCATTTAAGGTGAATCCAATCTCTGCATTAACCCAAAAATTGAATTACGCTAGAGAGCGGAAAGCGCTATGGACTTTATGGTGCAACAGCTGAGACCCCGCTACTCCATTTCCTGGCTCCGTTGTATTGATGAAATTCCCCAGCAGGCCTGGAACGCCTTGGCCGTTCCCTTAAGCACCCCATTTTTTGAGTGGGAATGGCTGCGGAATATGGAAACCTCTGGAAGCGCCGTCCCTAAAGCGGGTTGGGCGCCGAATCACCTTACTGTTTGGCGCGATCGCACCTTAGTGGCGGCGGCCCCCTTGTATCTTAAAGGCCATAGTTACGGTGAATTTGTCTTTGACCACCAATGGGCCGATCTGTCCCAGAGACTAGGGGTTGAATATTATCCGAAGCTGCTGGGAATGTCCCCCTTCACGCCTGCAGAAGGCTATCGCTTCCTGATCGCCCCTGGAGAAGATGAGGAGATATTAACCGGCTTAATGGTGGAGGCGATTGACCAGTTTTGCCTACGCAACCAGATCTCCGGCTGTAATTTTCTCTATGTGGATCCTACCTGGCGTCCCTTGATGGAAAGGTTTGGGTATAAGAAATGGCTGCACCACAGCTACATCTGGAAAAACCAGGACTATCAGACCTTTGATGACTATCTGGCCGCCTTCAACGCTAACCAGCGCCGAAACATCAAGCGGGAACGCAAATCCCTTGATAAAGCGGGGTTGCGGATGGAAGCCGTAACGGGTGAAGCCATCCCAAAGTCCCTATGCTCACGGATGTATTCCTTTTATGCAGATACTTGCGACAAGTTTGGCTGGTGGGGCAGTAAATATCTGACCCGCCAGTTTTTCGAACAGCTTTATCCCAATTACCTGCATCGGGTAGTTTTGATCGCCGCCTATGCAGAAGACACCCGTCAACCTGTCGGCATGTCCTTTTGTCTATTTAAAGGAGACCGCCTTTATGGACGCTATTGGGGATCCGCTGAAGACTATAACCATCTTCATTTCAACGCCTGCTACTACAAACCGATTGAATGGGCGATCGCCAATGACGTCCAAATCTTTGACCCCGGCGCTGGCGGACGTCATAAAAAACGACGGGGGTTCCCCGCCACCCCCCACCATAGCCTTCACCGCTTTTACGACCCCCGCCTCCAACAAATATTCGCCACTTATATTGAAGAGGTGAATGAATTGGAACAGCGTGAAATCGAGGCCATCAATCAAGACCTTCCCCTAAAACAAGAGAATGATTGTTCAAAGTGAACAAGAAACGGTGTAGTTTAGGGTAAAGAATGACTGCTTATGACTCCCAAGGCTGAAGAACTTGCCAAACTCGATAACACCCTATCGAAACGTTTCATTGAGCTTGATCCCAGTGGCTACTTTTTGATCTATCTAGATCAGGACAAGAGGGTGATCTGCGCGAAGCACTTTACCAATGTGATTAACGAAAGAGGCTTAGCTTGTGACCCGGAAACAGGAGAGCCTCTACCCACCAGGGGTAAGGTTGAACGCACCCATACCCAGATTTATACCGGACGAACTGCAAAAGAACTCTGTATCAGTATTTTTGAGCAAAAGGACAGTCCCTGCCCAGTATCCTTCCTAGACCATGCTGCTTATCTAGGTCGGGAGTTTATGCGGGCAGAGATGGCGCTCATCCGAGGTGAAGATTATATTCAAGACTAGCGCCAGCGTTGGAGACCGCCCACCCAAAGTAGAAATTTTTCTCTGGGAAAGAATAGAGAAATCAGGCGTCAGAACCCAGTATTTGAAACACTTCTGAATTCTGGATTTCTTTTTCCCCACACTTTCCCAGCTTCAATGACAAACCCGCCTCATACAAATCTGTCTCAATCTATAGAAAATAGGAGTTGGCCTACCGGCCAACTCCTATTTTCCCATCCAGCCAGAACCCCATTGCTTTGAGGAACGCATCAGAGGAACACATCGACCGATGAAAGACTAAAGCCAAATTAATTCTCGTCTACTCATCCGCCGACTTCACTGGGATTTTAATTTCTACGAAAACGAAAATTCCCTAGCCGCCCATTGATTGGTAATAGTAATAAGTCACCATGGGGACGATAGTAGCCACGATCAAAAACCCCACCACGATGATAGTTGAACTCCCTCGACTCTCTGCCGTTTCCTCAGCAGTCGCGAACGTTCCCTCAACGCTAACCGCACTTTCAACCAAGGGAGGGCCTGGATCAGGCTGACCAGATAGAACCGCCACTAGACGATCAGCTGCGTCTATAAAGGCTTTATTGTAAGCATTCGCCTTGCGAACAGGCGAAAGTAAAGTTTCTTGAACGACGCTTTGCGCAATCTCATCGGTTAATTCTTGAGCGGATTGCTCCCCCACCCGAATAGCAACGCCATTGGTCACATCATCAAACACGATTAGCGTTTGTTTAGCTTGCATTTCTGGGGTAGGAAACCACTGCTCAAACAGCTGATCTGCAAAACTTTCAGGCGTTTCGCCATAATCTAGGCGATGGAGAGTCACTAAGCGAGCCTGATTATCAGTCACCTGCGATAGCCTGCGAAATTGGTTAGAAATGTTCCCTTGATTCAAGCGGCTGAGTAAGCCTGCGTTATCCACAACCCATGTTGAATCGGACAGCGGCGGCATATCATAAATCCCGGTCGCCTCCGCCGGCAAGATCCAGCACTGAATAGACAGCATGGCTAGCGCCAAGGAAACTAGCAGTGGCCGTAGTGAGTCTTTCCACCTCACTCTTCGAGTGATGAACTTATACATTAGTTATAGTCCAAATCTTAAATAATAAATGAATTTCGATGAAAAATAAATGAAATTTCATCCTGGCAGATGCTCGTAGAGCTGTAAATACGATAAGAGGGCTGAGGGCTTGCGCCAAAATGTTCGGTTCTCTGGGGTGGGATATCCCTCTTTGCGTTTGCGTTTGCCCAAGCGATGATGCTTTAAAGATGAAGTCTGCTTAAGGCAACCGCACATTAAGCAGGAGCGTAAGTTAGGAAAATATCCTCCCTAAGGCTTAGTTCTTTGAACATTGCTTTGAGGATAATTAAGAGGAACAAATGGGTCTTCCCTTTACGGACGCTTGAGGTTGTAATACCATAGAAGTAAGCAAAGTCATAACGGTTTCGATTTAATCGACGTTTTGCCCACGCACCACTCCCTTGTGAGGCATTCACAGATTCGCTTTTGGTTCAACATCTCGTGTGATTAGCTCTGCTGGTTCTAGATTTCAGGGTAAATTGCGGAGTTTTTAATGAGAGGTTACTCATATAGTTATCTCAATTTAATGCTCAATCAGGTCTAGTTCAGACCAAATCCTAGAAGGACAAGTAAGCTTATTCATACCTTGCCCGATTCTGCCTCCTCCTACTGGTGCACAGGCGCCATAACCTTTACCTGGCGTCTGGCCGGGGGTATTTAGTATTCTCAGCGGAGGCCATTTTATTCCATGACCAAGACAGAAACGCCTACAACCAAAGCTCACAGTAAGACAAAGAAGGTAGCCTTCACAGCGGACGCCGTTCGCACCTATCTGCACGAAATTGGTCGTGTTCCTTTGCTAACCCACGAGCAGGAAATCGTCTTCGGCAAGCAGGTTAAGCAAATGATGGCCTTGATAGGGAAAAAGGACGCCCTGACTAAGCAGTTGGAGCGCGAACCCACAATCGAGGAATGGGCCGCTGACCTTGATTTGTCGGAAATTGAGCTGCAGCAGCAACTTCGCCAAGGCCAACGAGCTAAGCGCAAAATGATTGAGGCGAATTTACGGTTGGTGGTGGCGATCGCTAAAAAGTATCAGAAGCGAAATCTAGAATTTCTAGATCTTATTCAAGAAGGCACCTTAGGTCTAGAGCGCGGGGTTGAGAAATTCGACCCGACCCGGGGATACAAGTTTTCAACTTACGCTTACTGGTGGATACGGCAAGCCATTACTCGCGCCATCGCCCAGCAAGCCCGCACCATCCGACTCCCCATTCATATCACCGAAAAGCTGAATAAAATAAAGCGGGTGCAGCGGGAATTGTCCCAAAAGCTGGGACGAAGTCCTTCGCCAGCGGAAATTGCCACATCACTGGAGCTAGATCCTCGGCAGATCAGGGACTATCTATTGATAGCCCGTCAGCCAATTTCTTTAGATGTTCGGATAGGAGACAATCAGGACACGGAATTGCAGGATCTGCTGGAAGATGAAGCCGCTTCCCCCGAAGACTACACTGTGCAAGAATCCCTAAGGCAAGATATCCGTAACTTGCTAGCCGATCTGACGCCGCAGCAACAAGAAGTGATCACCCTTCGCTACGGCCTAGATGATGGCAATGAGCTTTCCCTCGCTAAAGTGGGCCAGCGCATGAATATTAGCCGGGAACGAGTCCGCCAGCTAGAGCAGCAAGCGCTTAAGCATTTGCGGCGGCGTAAGTCCAATGTAAATGGGTATCTAGCCAGTTAACCGCTCACTTAACTCGCTTCCACTGTCCCTATCTTCCTCATTATTCTTTGAATGAATGGAGGAGGTAGCGGATATTCTAAAACTAAGATGTAGAGACAACACCTGGTAGCACCCGGTAGGTCTCTACATCTTTTTTGCAAATTTTGGCCTCAATTTTTTGCCCCTAATCGGTCAACAAGCGAGTGTGTATCTATAATCACCTTCATGACTCTAAAAAAACCTAAACCTTGGGAATTGAGAAACCAAACCCTCAATTGGGGAGAACGCACCTATCTCATGGGGGTGCTCAATGTAACCCCGGACAGTTTTAGCGATGGCGGACAGTTCAACACGGTGGAAACAGCTGTCTCCCAGGCTCGCCATTTAGCAAAATCCGGCATCGATATCCTCGATATTGGCGGACAGTCCACCCGTCCGGGAGCAGTCCAAATTTCTTTGGAAGAAGAATTAACCCGCGTGGTTCCGGTAATTCAGGCTATTCGGTCCGATTCAGCGACGGAGCTACAGACCATTAGCATCTCAATTGATACTACGCAGGCGGCGGTGGCGCAGGCGGCAATCGAAGCTGGAGCTGATATCGTTAATGACATTTCCGGCGGGGTTTTTGACCCGAAAATGCTATCAACCCTCGCCAAGTTAGCGGTTCCCATCATCCTGATGCACATGCGCGGCACGCCCCAAACCATGCAACAGCTCACCGACTATGAAGACCTGATGGCGGAAATCTCTGGTTTCTTAGCCGGTCAAATCAATCGGGCAATGGCGGCGGGCGTAGACCCAGATTTGATTGCGATTGATCCCGGCATTGGGTTTGCGAAAACCTACCCACAAAATTTGGACATCTTGAAAAAGCTACCAGAATTACACAAATTAGAGCGGCCCATACTAGTCGGTCCTTCCCGCAAAAGTTTTATTGGCTGGATCTTAGATCAACCCGATCCTCAGCAACGGGTTTGGGGGACAGCCGCCGCCTGCTGCAGCGCGATCGCTGGCGGCGTCGATATCCTACGCATCCATGACGGCGCAGAAATGCGCGATGTTTGTCGAGTCGCCGACGCCATTTGGCGCCATTAGCTGGTTAGAGAGAGGCGCATATATGCGAGTAGCAGTGATTGGGTGTGGCGTTGTGGGAGCGGCGATCGCCTATGAACTCAGTCAAGAGCAAGGGCTGGATGTCTTAGTGTTGGATCAACATCCCCCTGCGCAAGGAGCGACAGGGGCCGCCCTTGGGGTATTAATGGGGGTCATCAGCCACAAGGTGAAAGGGCGCACCTGGCAACTGCGACAAACAAGCATGCAGCGCTATGAAACTCTAATTCCGGAACTTGAGGAGCAGACCGGCCAGGAAATCCCCTTCAATCGACAGGGCATTCTGAGTCTTTGTTTTTCCCCAGACGACCTTCCTAAATGGGAAAAATTAGTGGGAATTCGCCGCACTCAAGGATGGCGACTAGAAATCTGGACGCCTCAACAGGCCGTGACTGAATGCCCTTACCTGAATATTGAACACGTTTCAGCCGCAATCTACTCCCCCCACGATCGCCAAGTTGCCCCCTCCGCTTTAACCCTCGCCTTAGTAGCCGCCGCCCAGCAAAATGGAGCCGTCTTTCAATTTGACCGTCAAGTCACCGGTTTTGAAGTCAAATCTGCCGGGAACGGGCTCCAGGCCTGTCAAACTTTGAAGGTCTCTAAAGAAACCATTCCGGTTGATTGGGTCGTCATCTCAGCCGGCCTAGGCTCTACTGGCTTAACCGCCTCAGTCGAATCACCCGTTGACATCAGACCTGTGCTGGGGCAAGCCTTGCAGCTTCAACTCGCAGCCCCTTTGGGAAACCCTGACTTTCAACCGGTAGTGAATGGCGCAGACATTCATCTCGTTCCCCTGGGTCAAGGAGGATATTGGATCGGGGCCACAGTAGAATTTCCCGCCGAAACTGGGATGGAGAACTTAACCGATTTAAACCCCGATCCGCAACAAATGAAAGCGTTACTCAGGGGCGCAATCGGCTACTGTCCGGCCTTAGAAAACGCCGCTGTGGTAAAACATTGGTCCGGACTTCGCCCCCGGCCCCAAGGCCAACCAGCCCCTGTTATCAATCCATTGGCTGGCTACAGTAACATACTGCTAGCCGCCGGCCACTACCGAAATGGCGTCCTACTAGCTCCTGCAACCGCTCAAGCAGTTAGAGCCGCCATCACCTAAGGGTCTCGTCTGAAGGGGCTCGCCTGAGAAAATCCACTTGCGGGATCAGGGGATCCTTCACAATGCCCACCCCTTCAAATCCCCAACGATCCATCAGCCCCCCTAGACGAGCCCCAGAAACAGATTCTAAGGCAAACCGGTCCGCCACATCAGGCCCATGGGTATTGAGGTAGCTCAAAGCCTCGTGGTCAGCCGCAAAAAGCATCAAAAATCCTCCCGTCTGGCCAGATGGCGGCGAATCCGCCGCATCTGCGCGAGGTCGGGCCGCAAGATACTGTCCATCAATCTTGGAGCGCAGCAAATAATAAACTTGAGAGAACATCCCCCCATTATGGCACTATCGCAGCTGACAGGATTTACGGACACGGTCGAAATCGGGCTCTTGCCATGAGAGGGAAAAGTGGCTGATAGAGTTTATCCGAGGCGCGGTTTGATGGATAGAGTGCATTTGGGCCTCTAGGGAAGGGCGATTTCGGATGGATCGGCCCCACACCCCTGCAATCACAGGTTTTACTTGACGCGCCGTATGGACGTCGGTCTGACTCACCACTCGACGGACTTGTTCAACAATACATTGGGTATGGCCACACACGCCATAAACCATGGGATGCCACGTCATCCAGGTGGGAAACCGATTCCAATGTTGCAACCGAGAATCATAGCCATTCCGACCCACCGATTCATTGCCATCAGGGAAAAAGACCGCCCCGGCGGAGATTCCCTGCTGCTGAACTGGCTGGGCGGCTCGATTGAGAAAATCAACCACCCCTTGCACAGCATGTGCGACACTCAGGCGCCAGAGTTCATTTTGCAGCAGCACCCGCCTCTGAGCCGTCGGAACAGGCTCTTCACTGCTAGGCCCTAAAGTTCTGCCTTGCCACAGGGGCTCTCCCTCTGTGGGATAAAGTTCCTCAACTTCCTCAATGTCGCCTTCCACTAAATAGCCGCGGGTTAGAAACCGCCGGATTAATTCCAACCCTTTCTGATTTAGGGCGCGCCGAAATAAGGCCTGTTGGGCCGAATTGCCATAAATCCATAGATCGCCAACCTGGCTGACAACTGAGGCGGCCCCATTTCCTCGAGGGTAGCGTATGTAATCAAACAGAACCCCGTCAGGACGCCGCTGAACAATGGCCTGCACCATACGTTGAAAATCTTGCTGCGCTTGGGGACTATAGGGATCTACGAAGGCTTCTTCCCGATTGCTACTGGCTCCACTCAGAGCGAAGGTGAAGGTGTCCTGACCACGCCCATTGCGAGCCAGGGTCTGCTGCCGATCCGATCGAACGCCATAGGAGTAGCCAAAATTAAGGGTGAACATCCAAGCATAGACCTGAAGGCCTCGTCGCTGTCCCTTCTCTATCGCCTCAGCCAGCAAATCTCGCCCATCATAGCCCTGAGCCTGCACCACACTTGGCCAAACAGTGGGATTGTCTGACTTTGGCAGCAGAACCTTACCGCTATAGAAAACCTCCACGTAGACCTGGTTATAGCCCAAATTAACTATTCGGTCCATCAGAGCTTCTAAGAGGCCTGCCTGAAGATCACAAGGATACAACCGCACCCAGATCGCTTGTTGATTCGGCCAAGTATGGCTGCGACAATTTTTGAGTCGGGCTGCATGCCGTTTTAACAGCTCTTCATATTCCTTAATGGCGGACTCATCTTCTTGGAAGGCCGCCTGCCTTAACTGCTCTTTATAGTCAATGATGGTTTGGGATACCTGGCAATAGCGATTGAGTTGCGCCTTGGCCGTTCTCCCCATGAGCGGGGAGAATAGCAGACCATTCACTAGACTGGTCGACACTAAGATCGAGGAAAACCGCCTCAGGGATCTTCGATTGAAAGAAATCCGCCGAACACTCATGAAATGATGAATTCAGAACAACTAGCCTCGTATACTTATTCTCCAAAGACTCTGAGCCCATCCGCAATCTTACAGATTATGCCCCATGGGGCCTCATAATAGTCGCTTTTTTGTTAAGGGAGACACCGTTGCAAAAGTTAATCATCCGGGCGGCTATCTTATGAACAACACCCCCTACTCAGATTCCGGCTCAAGCAACTCTAGATGATCAAGCAGCGATCGCAACTTCATTCGTTGAATATAAGGCCATCCGCCATTCACCTCAATATCCCGAAGAAGACTATACAAGGTTTGACGACTATTAGGCAGGGCCTCGTAAAAAGCAACGTCGCGAATCTCCCGATGTAAATACTCCAATAATCTTAGGAGAGCGAGTAGCGCCAAAGTATCGTGGCGACGGTTCACAGCCGCAACCTTTACTCGAGCGGCAATTTCCCCTAGGTCAGGAGGAAGTTCTCCAATTTCTACATCAATGCTATCGGCCATAAATTTGAGTTCCTCAACTTTTTTCATCACTTTACTTCCATGCTGGAGAGTCGCTCCAATTTAGATTTGAGGGTCTCAATAAAGGGTACAAGGACGTGTAGAATGCTTAATTGAGGCTCAGTCTATTCCAGGAACTGAGGAGAATTCGTCTGACCGATGGGTCTTGAAGAATTGCTCTGCTTAATTATTGATAATCCATCCTGGCGCTTAATTTGGGTAAACCCACTATATTTTTCCAGGTTGGCTAACTAGGATTAATTTTCTTCCTGCTGAGCGACTAGAGCCAAATTAACTAAAACCTGAACTGACAGAAATTTTTCATATCGATAATTGAGGTTAACCATGAGGTATCGAACCCTTGTTGTGGCGTTTTTGGCAGTTTGTCTAGGGGTATTAACAACCTTTAGTCAGGTCGCCTTTGCCGCCGACGACACCCCCCTCACCTACGCCCAGATCAAAGGTTCGGGCTTAGCAAAGAATTGTCCTAAGTTGCCAGATACTGAGGAGTCAATCAAGTTGGAATCAGGCAAAGCCTACGAATTAGTGGACCTTTGCCTGTTTCCAGCAAACTTTTTTGTTTTGGAAGAACCTACGACTAAGCGTCAAAAGCCTAGATTTGTCACCTCTAAGGAAGTTACTTTTGGCGCAGGTACGCTAGACCTAGTTCGGGGCGATCTGACTCTTGGCTCTGACAATAGCCTAACTTTCTCTGAAACAGATGGGTATGACTTCGGCGCGATCACAGTCCAGACGCCAAGTCATGAACTCGTTCCTTTCCTTTTTACAGTCAAAGGCTTAGTTGCTAAGGCTAAAGCTACCGCAGAGGGCCTGTCCATCGGCACCAAATTTACCGGTGATTACGTTGTCCCCTCATACCGGACTTCCGCCTTTTTAGATCCTAAGGGCCGGGGTTTATCCGCTGGGTACGATACGGCCGTCGCCCTCCCCGCCAGCGGGGATAGCGAAGAAATCCGCCGGGAAAATGTCAAATCCTTTGAAATTGGTGAGGGCACCATTTCTCTGAAAGTCAAAAACATTGATAGTTACACCGGCGAGATTGGCGGCAGCTTTGAAGCCATTCAACCCTCAGATACTGATATGGGTTCCAAGGCGCCGGTAGACGTTAAGATTCAAGGGATTTTCTACGCACGCGTTGAGGATGCTTAGGGTAAACCTTTAGAGCGAAGATGCTTTGAATCGTTTGTTAGAAGGGAGACTTTTGTCTCCCTTTTATTTTCATCAAGTCAATGAATAGAACCTTAGCAAAGGCTTACACCTTTCCCTAGGAGCCTTACCACCCATTACAATAAATCTACGAATTTCCGCCGAAGTTTTGAAGAAGTCAGAATTATGAATCCGTAGAAATTCGAATGCTAGCTGTAGGCAATGAGAATTAGCTTGGTTCAGTAACGTCTCATACAACATTTCATACTGAGGTTATACGGTATCATTTATTGCATAATATTTGATTACACAGGGGAATGACCGAGTTTTTTTGCTGTACGAGACACTTGTCTGATAATATTTAACCCACTCAGGGATGCAGGACCCGGACTACCGAAGGGTGGGTAGATTCGTTACTTCCTGGAATTCTTCGTATGTTGCCTCAAGTTACTCAAGAGCTGAAAGGGGAAACCTTAGAACTTTTACAGCAGTATCAGAAATCGCTTTCTCCAAAGCTTCGCAATCATCTAGTGCAGCTGAACATTGGACTTGTCAGGCGAGAAGCCCATCACTGGCTTAACCACTCCAATGAAAGCTACGAAGACTTGATGCAAGTTGGCAGCTTAGGATTAATTCGAGCGATTGAGCGATTCGATATGTCTAAGGGGTACGCCTTTAGCTCATTCGCCATTCCTTATATTCGAGGCGAAATCCAGCACTACCTTCGGGATAAAGGCTGTTCGG
>JASJDH010000223.1 GCA_030065175.1 Leptolyngbyaceae cyanobacterium MO_188.B28
CTTCACTCCCTTTGAGCAGTGCCAATTATTGAGCCGCGAGTTTAATACTATTCCTTCACGTCCTGGTATTTACGCAATCAGACACAGAACCGATGGGTTGCTTTACATTGGTAAAACTAAGAGCCTACGAGGTCGTTTTTCTGGTGGGCACAAAGCTTTTTTATGGGCGTGGCTTGACAAATATAATGATGAAGATGTGCGGATTGCAGTGCAAGTCATTTCTCATTGGAGGAACCTCGCGCTACTATTGGAACTAGAAGCCATCATTCTAAGAGCCACTGAACCCCCTTATAACTCCCAGATTCCGCCTGAAAGGTGATGCAATGCAAGTCAAACTTCAAGAGCAACTTTCCCCTGCTGACGCCGAAGTTATCTTAGGGCGCTTACCTGAGCGAATTCGGGCAGCTCTTATTGATCGCGCTACTGAAATTGAATATCCAATTGAAGCAGTTATTGAGATGGCGATCGCAAGTTTTCTTGATACAGAGGCGCTGGGTTTCGCAGATTGCAAACCGGGCCGGGGGCAATAGGACATTTGATCACGGACTTGGTTAAGGGGTTTTTTGAGTGATTCTCAGCTCTGGCAAGAAAGTGGCATTGAAAATCAAGTTATTTTTGACTCCGAATATGATCATTACCTTCTTCTAAAAGCTGGCTGGGAGGGTGATCAGCGAATTTATTATCCGGTCTTTCACTTTGATATTAAGGACGGCAAAATTTGGATTCAGGAAAATACGACAGACGTTGAAATTGACAAAAATCTAGAAGAAGTCGGCATCTCCAAGAAAGAAATAGTGGTGGGTTTCCATCATCCTTCCATGCGTGAATCTTCTGACTTTGCTGTCGCTTAGCCTATGACTTATCCCACTCTCAAACCCACCGTTCTCGAACTCCTTTTTGCTCCCTAGCCAGAAAGTAGGGTGGAATGGCACTGAAATAAGACATGTGGGCAATGCCTCCCTACTCTACATGTTGTGCCGAACCAACCATAAAAACACCAAGTATAGAGAGTTTAAATTTTGGTTGACAACATTCCAATTCTGTGAAATATGGCAAAGCTGCCCAAGATGAAATAAGATTCACCAATGTAACTGGCAGTTATACAAGATTCATACTTCAAGGTTTTGCAGTGGTAGTTTGATCTCCTGCAAGAGAGCTGTATTGAGAAATTTAGTTGGAGCATAGGAATTCCACATGCTGTTACAGGAAGGAGCGGAGGGACTGAGGCTGTTTGAAGAGCCGATTAAAAGAGTTCAGGAGTGGGAAGAAATTCGAGAGCAACTCCAAGAGCCTCTTGTACTTCCTGTACCAATAAAGTTGCATCTAATACGTCACGCAGAGAGCCGGATAAATGCAGATAAACGTGTTACTGGCTCACAAGATGTAGAGCTATCTTCTTTTGGTGAAGAGCAGGCTAAGCATTTAGGAACTAAACTTGATAGCTATTATGATCTAGCTTTTACTTCAACACTGCAAAGATCACGAAGAACTCTAGAAATTGCTATTGAGAGTTCTGGAATTAGCATAGGATGTATATTACAAGATTATAGGCTAAATGAGCGGAGCCTCGGCATTTTGGAAGGGCAGAAGTACCGCTGGATTCCTGAGTATGCCTATGGTGATCTAAATTATGCTCCTGAGAGGGGGGAAAGCTACAAAAGAGTAGCTCAACGCGTTCTTTCATTCCTCCTCAATCTTGCTCATTTTACTTCAGAGAAACCGCTAAGTAGAATTTTGATTAGTGGACATATGGGACCTATGAGAATAATGGTCGGCCTTCTCATGCAAGAGAAAGACCCTGCAACTGTATTGAGCTTAAAGTTCTCTAATACAGAAGTGATTAAGCTAACATGGGAACGTTTGCAAATTCCAGGTTTCCTAGCATCGATACTTAACAACTAAAGCTACTGAGTTCAGCTCTGAATATCTGAGTAATTCAAGGATAGTTTATGTATCCCTATGAACGTGAGTGGGAAATTAGCTCTGTTGATATCAGCCGATACAAAGCGATCAGGGACAATTGGGATAGTTCCAGAGAAACTATCAAGAAGATTAGACAATGCTTAGAATCTGGAAAATCTCAAATTCCTCCGGAGGTTATAACAATAGCCGCTGCTGGTTCAACAGGAAGAATGGAAGCTAGTCCTGGTGTTTCTGACGCAGATCTAATTGTTCTACTGTCAGATGACATCGATTTAGAGTCTGAGGACGCCAAAAAAATATATGACTCAATTTGGGAACTTCTTGATCCTCTTAAACTTCCTCGCCCAAAGTCTACTGGTGTTTTTGCAAAACCTATTAATCAGAAGCAGTTGCTCAGTTCGATTGGGGATGCGAACGAAAGATATGCAACTTACGGAAAACGCCTTTTGCTTCTTTTAGAGACACAGCCTTTGTTTAGGAATGAAGACTATACTCAACTAATTGAGGCTATAGTTGAACGCTATGCAGAAAGATATGTTAAACAAGACTCTAGGAAAGAGTGGACACTATTATTGAACGATCTAATCCGCTATTTTCGATCTCTTGCTGTTAACTACCAGTGGGATTTTGAAAATCAGGTAGAAAAGTGGGCGATTCGTAATATCAAACTTCGGCATAGTCGCCTAATAATGTATAGCGGCTTATTAATGCTATTAGGTGAGGCAAGTAAAGAGCGTAAAGATAAAGTTGGATGGTTGAAAAAGAATCTAAAGATGCCCCCTCTAGAGCGAATAGCACGGGTCTACGAAAAGAACTGTGACTGGAGCTTTCACCGTGTCATAGGACCTTATGATAACTTCCTATGGAAGTTAAGTGACAAAAAAATTCGGGACGAATTAAATTACAATCCTAGCTATTTAGATCCAAAGGCTAGTGAAGAAGACTCCTATGAAAATCGTTACAATAAACCTGAGTTTGCAAGTCTCAAAGCCAATTCTGATGGCTTAATTGCAGAGCTTCTAAGATTCGTATTATCAAGGCGTGGAGATTGGTCTGAAAGATTTTTTGAATACTTAATCTTTTAGTCAAAATATGTGTGATATAAAACGCCTTGCAATTTTTGCTCTTATTTCAAGTTCAGACACCCATCTAGTTCGTCTTGAACAGCATTATTTAACTAGTTTGACTGGAAATAGTATGGCACTTGGTTTTCCCGTTCATATTACTGTAAAGGGAAGATTCTTGGCAAATCAAAATGCTGTCGAAAAAGTAATAAGTGATGCTGGATTAAGCATTGGTTCAAATATTCCGACACCTATTTGTGTTCAGCTTAGCGAGCCTAAATACATTGCACCTCAGTTGTCTTGGCTAGAAGTTCTACCTAGTTCCGAAGGGTTTTCCCAATTAACTTTTCTCCATCAGCTCTTTGAGCAAAGGATTAAAGAATTTGTAGTAGAGGATGAAGTTCCAGAAGCTCATAAAAACTCAGGATTTTGTCCTCATATTACCTTAGGCTGGGGTGTCACACCTCAAACTTGGCAAGAGTATTCTACTAATAGAAAACATATTTTAGAGCAAACTCAAATCAGTCACATTGCGTTGGCCTGTTACCCTTACAACTGGCCTATAAATGAGTCTGTAGATCTGGCCACAATTCCTGTTTAGCACTATACATAGATGAAATGCGAGGAACTACCTCTAAAGATTCTGGAAGCGAGGGAAGGATTCGATCGTCAAACACTGATTTGGTGTTCTACTTTGATGAAACTAAGTTGGGTTGAAGAAACCCAACTCCTTCAATTGAAAGGAATATCACACTGGATTTTGCCGCCGCACACCCCAACCTACGCAAAGTTCTTTGTCAGCCAATCAGCACTTAAACATTAGCTATCACTAGCGAAAAAGAGCAATGATTGATTAGATTATATCCAAATAGACTATCGCTACAGCTTGCGGGCTATCGTGGATTATGACTGAATTCCTTCAACACGCCATAGCAAAAATCTCAAAGCTATCAGACGAGCTGCAAGATGAGATCGCAATATGGCTCCTGGTTAAATTTAGAAGACGAACCAGCTTGGCGCGTCTATTGTCCGCCCTACTAATTCAATTAGGAATTCAGACAGACGTTTAGGGTATGCCTAGTCGCCTGAAAGCGACAATATATGGATAGAGCACTGTTGTGACGATGGTCAGAATGGATTAGCCATGACTGAGTTACTTGAGCATGCGATCGCGAGATTACAAACCCTGCCTGAGAGTGAGCAGGACGCGGTCGCTTCAATGATTTTGGAGGAAATTGAGGACGAACAGCTTTGGGACGAAGCATTCTCCCGTTCACCAGATATTCTTGCTAAACTTGCAGCTTCAGCGATGTCTGAACATCATGCTTGTAAAACCCAAGAACTTGATCCGGAAACGCTGTGAACACAATGCCTTTTCAGTCGTTTTTTGGGACGTTCAATGCGGGCATTGCCCAAGCGCCTTAATTCAGCACCATTCCACTTTAATCTGACGCCACTTTGATGTGTTGAACAATCTCAGCCTCTTTTAGAAAGTTGCGATCGCGATTAATATGCGGCAACTTCGCTTGAGACGCTTCAAGCGCCCCTTGATCGAGTTTTTGTTGACGCAACCTGGCAAAACTCCCCGCCTTCAAAACATTAATCTGAGGAGACGCAATATCATCCTTACCCCGTTTCAAGGCGTAACTCATATTGACTGACTGCAGCAGTTGGTCAAAGTCAGCCAGCAATTGTTTCGGCTGCTCCAGCGTTCCTGGGGACGATAGCTCAAGATCCAGCACATAGAACGGAGCAATCACATCGCCCGAAACCGAAATACAGAAGTCTTCAACCGTCAGATGATGCTTCTCCTGGAGCGCCGACATCACCTGGACCGCATGAGATTCCGTAGTTTTTTCCGAAATCGCCGATAACGCGCCCCCCTGTCGATATCGAAATGTGATGATGGGCGTCTTTTGATTGAAACCCACCACCTCCACCACATCGCCAATGTCGTAGCGATAAAACCCCGAGTAATTCGTAATCAGAATCCGATACAACTCTCCCAGCTTCACCTCGTGGGGCAAAAGAGTAATGGGATTAGCCTCATCCCATTGATCGACCGGAATAAACTCAAAGAAATTACTCTCAATCGCGAGAAGAACCCCATCCGTATTGAAATCGCGATGGCTGCCGAGCACCGCTTCGGATGCAGCATAGGTGCCGCCAAAGATGGGCAGATCGCCAAAATATTCAGGGAACTTCTCAAAGTAAAAATTTGAGGGGCCGCCGCGAGCAGTGATTAGTACGGCTAACTTAGGCCAAATGTCCTTGGGCAAAAGTCGCCCTTCTGATTTCAGGATTTGCGCCAG
Organism: Leptolyngbyaceae cyanobacterium MO_188.B28; assembly: GCA_030065175.1. Classification (GTDB taxonomy): domain Bacteria; phylum Cyanobacteriota; class Cyanobacteriia; order Phormidesmidales; family Phormidesmidaceae; genus JAKSDM01. The sequence continues at coordinate 5,300 of JASJDH010000223.1, forward strand.
CTGTTTCGCCCGTTCCGGCGCAGGGCCTAACTTCCGTGTCAGCTTTTCTCGAATTTCAGAGTCTAGAATCAGCCAGTCTGGAATTTCTCCTCGCCCCAAATCATCAATAAACGCCTCTCCATATTTCTCCAAATACGCGCAAAGCTGTAGCAAAACCACCGGAAAAATCCCTGAGAGAATGGTCAAATCCGAATTTCGCAGCGCAAAGAGGAGACAAATATAGATGCGGGTCAGCGTATCCTTCAGAAATAGCGCTTCCAGAGGATGGACATAGACAGCTTGAGCAACCCAGGGATGGGTGGCGCGCAACTGGTTGCTGCTGACATGGCCATAGGCAATCCCTCCGCTAGTTTGTCCAATCGGGTTGGCCGAACTGGTGATCAGCATTTTGCCGAGGGACAGGTTGTGTCGTTGAGCCGCCTCTGCGACACAACCCAAGGCAATTTGATTGGCGTAGGCCCGTTTACGCTGCGCTCGCCGAGTAATTGGCACCAGCTTTTGGTTGCCCGTCGACCCACTGCTCAGATTCATGAAAATGATCGGTTCGGGCGTCACCACATTCATTTCGCCTTGGGCCGCCCGGTCAAAATAGGGCTGGTAGTCACTGTAGACGGATCGGGGAACCTGACTGCGGAACTGATCGACCGTTTTGATGGCGGGCAAATTCAAGTCACGACCCAGTGCGGTGTTCTGCTGGACTTGCAGGAGCGATCGCAGAAAGCTTTCTTGAATCGTTGTGACCTGGCCTAGCTTGCGGATAAAGGCCTTTCGCCGCCAACGAGCCGTCGTTTTGACAAGGTTAATTAAGGGATACGCCATTCTAAGGTAGAGACCATTAAGGGAAACAGAGGAGGATAAGCGCTAGACCGACAATTCTTAGAGTACGAACTGGCTCCATAGGCCAAAAATCGCTTGGGGCAATGGCATCCACACAGGCAATAGCAGCAGCGTTCCTAAATAAAAGGCGTTCCAGCCGGGACTATCCTGCGTACATTGGGCCAATCCCATAATCAACAGCAGGGAGCCGAAGGCGAGTACTGGAATCACAGTATAGGTAGTGAAGATAAACAAAAGCAGTATCCCATATCGCAGCTGGGCCAGTCTTTTAGGCCGGGGCAGCAGAAACGATAGGGCCGCGATCGCTTCAATAAAAATCGTCCAGTAGGACACAATCAGACTCATCACAGCCATCCGGGGGCTTGACTGCAACGCTTGGGGCGCAACGCTTCCCGTCGCCTGCATCGTATCAAACAGGAGACGGTTCTGCTGCAGAATATCTCCCTCCACTCCTCCGAGCAAATAGGCCCCCAAGGCCAACCGAGAATCCAGCAGAAAAGTCAGGTGGAGGAAAGACCCATCCAAATATTCCCCGCCTAAAAATTTCCAAATAGTCGCCGCCAAAAAGCAGAGACCAATCAGCAATCGCCCATTCCAGGCCAACACCTTTTCCGGATCAGGGGAATAAAGCGCCAACGTACAAGCCAACACCCAGTAGGTGGTCAGATACTCGTGGTTTACCAGCAGGGACCAATGCCACAGATTATTCACCACCAGTAAGGTGCTAAGGGCGATCCAAGCCCCTTTACTGCGCATCAATCGAGGGGCGAACAGCATCGCCAGGGCCAGGAGACGCTCGGGAACTCGCAGCCAAGGGAATGTATCAATCTCATGCAGCACCACCAATACCGCCGTCAGCTGCAAAATCAAGAGATAACTGGGTTGGGACAAAAGCTTGACCAGCAAATGCCGCCAGCGATTAAGCCAAGTCTGAGCCGAGACTGCGATCACCGGGCCACCTCCACCGCAGAGGTGACTGGGGCGTACCACATCCGCCCCGAAGCTTGGCTGTAGTGCAACCGCCACACCTGAAGCTGGATTGTCTGTAGACAGTTACTATCTGGACTGGCAGTAGAGGGATTAGGAAGATTTTTATCGGCCAGCAGCTGGTCGCCAAGAGCGCTCAGTCGGGACGCCTTAGGCACAGTGGTTAAATGTGTCCAAGCTGGGTCAGTCAGTCCGGTTGCCTCTGGGGTTAAAACCTGGCTGGTCTGCTGACCTTGACACGAGATCCCATCCAGCTTGATCAACCGCCGCTCATCGCGATCGATCGAGGCAAACATGCCAAATCCTCCGCCATGCCAAGGACTCAGCCCAACCGTATGGACCAAGATTATTTGTCGCCCCGCCACTGTAAGAAGTAGCAATGGCGCTCCCCACCATTGTATTGTCCGAAAAATTCTATCTCTAAGGCGCGCCATACCCATGATTCCAACTGAAGTTCACCCTTTTGTGATTTTAGGGCATCAACAAGCCCCATATCAGGCAGATTGGAGCGGGTAAATGATGGAACGATAAGTTTTTTTGAAGCAACCCAGTAATGTTGATTCTGGCAAATTGGTGAAAAATGTCAGGGAAGTTTGCATCAGCGCTGTTTTTCTGGGTAACACCAAATTTGACTCTCACCCCCCATCAAACTAAAGCCAATTCAGACTGTAGAATAATGCGATCGTTGCTATTCAAACTCAGCAGAGCTATTTCGCCTATTCACCTTGGCGCTATTGGCCTCCGACCTAACCAAACAAACCACATGGTTTGATAAATTGGCGCTTAAGCTAATGTTTACACTGAGGTTTGCCTGGCTACCAAGATAGAACTCATCCTCTCTCCGTCATTGTCAGAATCTGTAATGGGCAAATCAGAACGGGAAAAAATGCTGGCGAATCAGCCGTATTTAGCCAGCGATCCAGAATTAGTCTCAATGCGGCAAGCTGCGCAGCATCTCCTCCACTCCTTCAATACCCTGCCACCGAACGAGTTAGTACAACGCCAGGAAATCGCTCGATCGCTCTTTGGCGACCTTGGCCCGGATTTTGAAATTAACCCGCCCTTCCATTGCGACTACGGTTGTCATATTCGGGCAGGCAAAAATCTCTACATCAACGTCAATTGCACCATCCTCGACTGCAATTGGGTGACCATCGGAGACGATGTGCTGATTGCCCCCAACGTCCAGATTTACACCGCCTACCATCCCACCGATCCGGCGATGCGAATAACGGGGGTAGAAATGGCGGAGCCCATTACCATCGGCGATAATGTCTGGCTGGGCGGCGGCGCGATCATTTGCCCTGGTGTCGTCATTAGAGACAATGCCATCATCGGCGCAGGCAGCGTTGTGACCAAAACAATTCCGGCCAATAGCCTTGCAGTGGGCAATCCCTGTCGAGTCATTCGGCAGGTTTGAACTCCTCACGCAGCCATCTTCTTCTACAAAACTGTTAAGACTGCACTTGTATCAAGACTTTACTTATGAGCTAATCCCTAATAGCCTGCAATCTGATCCACAACATTCCTCAATGGCATACCGCTGCGATAGCGATTTAGATTATCGAGAAACAATGCGATGGAGCGTTGGTTATTCTTCGGAGAAAATCCTGAGCAGTGGGGGGTGACAAAGACATTGGGCAATGACCAAAAGGGACTCTCCGGCGGCAGGGGTTCGGTCCAAAGGGCATCCAATCCAGCCCCGGCAATCCAGTCCTCCTGCAAGGCGGTGAGTAAGGCTGCCTGATCGACGAGCGCCCCCCGCGCAATATTAATCAGATAGGCATCGGAGCGCATTGACCGTAAGGCGGCTGCATCAATCATCCCTCTGGTTTCTGATGTCAGCGGCGCGGCCAGAACCACGTATTCGGCTTCTGGGAGCAGCGATCGCCACCCCTGCGGCCCCACCATTCGGTCGAATTCTGACAGCGGCTGCGGATTTCGACGACACCCCCAAACTCTCATGCCAAAAGCGCTAGCGCGTTGGGCGATGGCCTGACCGATACCGCCTGCGCCAATGATTAACAGTGTGGCTTCCTCTAAATCTTTGGGGCCGCCGTTTTGACGGCAATAAAAATCTTGTCCCCAGCAATGTTCAGCTTGTATCGCCTGCAATTTGGGCAGTTGTTTAGCGTGGTTGAGCATAAACGCAAACACAAATTCTGCAATGGGTTCGGCAAATACGCCAGCGCCATTAGTCAGTACAATATTGCGATCCAGAAAAGCGGGCGTAAGGATATTGTTAACACCTGCGCTAGGCATATGCTGCCAACGCAGTGTCGGCGTCGCCAGCACCTTATGAAGAGTGTCGCTTTTCACATAAAACCAGCTTAGAAAAGCTTCCGCCCCCTTGGGGTCGCCAGTGAAGTCGCCCTCATCATCCACCCAAACACTTTGGATGTCAGTCGGCAATTGCGTCTTAAGCTCAGCCGCCCACTCAGTGGATAGGATCAGTTTCATGGGTTGAAGTTGTGTTTGGATTGATATAAGGACAAGAAACTATCAAGCTTGCTCCAAGATTGTCTGTCAAGATGGAGTTATCCCGCTTTCCTCCGACTGTCACCATCAAAATCTTGGCAGGACGTCACTGCCTCGGAGACAATTCCATCGGCCTCCTGGAAGGTTTAGGAAACGCGATCCTGTTCTCTTTCGCCTTCTATCTTCATATAATCCAAAACTAATTCAAATTTCCCTATAAAGAACGCTCTATTCCCTATTAACCGGGCATAGTAGAAGCGTAAACTGGTTTTCGCCATATTTAAAATTTGCGCTTCAGTTAGACACAACTTACCGGTCAGCGTTATACGCTGTAGAAGCCAAACTGTAAATCAGCCCTCAATTTGGCATTACTTCCGTTCCGTTTGGGAGCCGCGCCGCTTAACTATGGATGATTTAATCTGCCCTAGCGATTCATCACTAACCACTGACCTTAGCACCGCTTATTCGCACACCAAGAGCAAAGCATGGGATCGGATTCTTCAAATCTATCGGGTCTAGACCCGGGTAGATTTCTCGCAGGACGTTACAAAATTACGGGAGAGCTAAGTCGCGGTGGGTTTAGCCAAACATTCCTGGCGGAAGATTTACACTTGCCCGGTCGTCCACTCTGTGTAGTCAAGCAACTAAAACCGAAATCAGACGATACTCGCATTCTACAAACCTCAAGACGCCTGTTTGAGACTGAGGCGAAGGTGCTTGAAAAGCTGGGTCGTCATGACCAAATTCCCAGCCTTTTAGCTTATTTTGAGGAAGATCGAGAATTTTATTTGGTCCTAGAACTGATTCGGGGCGAATCGCTGACGAAAGAATTGAAACCCGGGCGGATCTGGCCAGAACTAAAGGTCATTGCTTTTCTGCAAGACTTATTATCCATCTTAAAATTTGTCCATCAGCAAAACGTAATTCACCGGGATATCAAACCCTCCAATTTAATCCGTCGCCATCGGGACGGCAAAATTGTCCTGATTGACTTCGGCGCCGTCAAACAAACCACATCTCAAATCGCGGATCCAGAGTCAAACCCAACCGTTACCATCACCATCGGCACCCATGGATATATGCCCAACGAACAACTGGCTGGGCATCCCCGCTTTAGTAGCGACATCTACGCCGTTGGCATGATTGGCATTCAAGCTTTAACAGGCATAAAACCCAGGGAACTGGGCCACAACTTACAGACGGGGGAAGTCAAGTGGCGCCAGGATGCAATGAACGTCGATGAAGAATTGGCGCTCATTCTTGAGCAAATGGTGCGCTATCACTTCAAAGACCGCTATCCAACTGCAACAGAAGCACTCCAGGCGATTGACGACCTAACCAGTTCTTTAAGCCTAGCCGCTGAAGCAGCCATTCATTTTGATGAAGCGGACTATCTGCATGAGGGGATTAAGCCCAATGAAGCGGACAAGCTGGATGAAGCGATCTCACAACATGAGGCGTCGTACACTTCATATAGGCCGCTGTCCTCTTTAGGGGAGCCCCAGGAAACACAATATTACTCGCCTGAAAACGATTTTTTTGAAGAAAATAAGTTGGAGGAAACGCCTCAAGCATCCTCCCTGTCACCAGCTTCACCTTCTGCATCTGAGGAGGCGTTCAATTCTCCTCCGCCAAATCACTTGATTGCTCAGCCCTACCCAAACGTCGAGGCAGAGGAAGGCAATGAAGAACTAGACAGCTCTATCCAACCGGTTATCCCATCCGAAAACATTACCTATTACCAACAAACCGAGGATGAGCAAACCAGTGAAGAAATAGACAGCTCCATCCGACCCACTATCGTTTCCATGGAGCTTACCCATTCTCAACCCATTGAGACTGAACAAGCCAATGAAGAGATAAACAGCGCCAACCAACCCACCATCCTTTCCAATCAGCTCTCCAATTCTCAACCCATTGAAGCTGAGCAAGCTAGTCAAGAGATAAATAGCGCTAATCAATCCACTATCCTCTCTAAAGGGACCTCAGAAGAGATAAACAGCGCTAACCAACCCACCATCCTTTCCAATCAGCTCTCCAATTCTCAACCCATTGAAGCTGAGCAGGCTAGTCAAGAGATAATTAGCGCTAATCAACCCACCATCCTCTCTAAAGGGACCTCAGAAGAGATAAACAGCGCTAACCAACCCACTATCCTCTCTAGAGAGAGTTCAACCGAGGAAGAAGGCGTCAGGGAAAATCTAAACAATTCCACCCAACCGACCCTTCTGCCTAAGACAATCCTTAATCATCATCCAAGACCATGGGAAGATAATTTTGAAGAGCTCAACCGCTCAGCTCAACCGCCCATACCCCCCGTATCTTCTGCAAAAAACTCTGATCAAGCCCTACTCCGAGAGGAATCAGTCTCTGCACCTAAAGAGGGCGATGTTGAGAATCTAAACCAGCCTAACCCCTCTTCCGTATTGCCTCGGGAAGACTCTAATCTTCTGCCAATCCAAGAAGAGGAAGATGCTGAACATTCAAACCGTCTGACTTCTCCCCCCTTATCTCCCGAAGAATCCGCCCATGAACAGTTCCCAGACGCAACCCCGCCAAACTATTTTTCACCCCATCAGCCACTTCAGGAGAATACCTGGCGCCGATTAAAGCGCTCCCTGCAAGCTTATTTGTTGGAGCGTTCGTCCCGTGTCCCTTCTTTACCCTGGCGACTTTCTATTCCGACCATTATCCGCTCTGCTCCCCTGCCCCTAATTTTGGGAGTCGGTTTGCTGACAGTAGCAGCCCTCGTTAGTCTCTCTTCTTTAATCCATCTCAATCCCCGCCCCATAAATATCACAGCGCGCCTTGCAGCGTTGCCCTGTCAAGAGCCGCCGCCGCCGCCGCTGCCATCCGGAGGCCCTGACTATATCGCGCCCAATGGTCTGCTGGAATATTATGGCCCCCTCAAGGCAGACAACACATTTGCCGACGGCCGAGTCATTATGGTTTTTCCCAACAGCGGCGATCGCTACGATGGCGAATTAAAAAACGGTAAGCGGAATGGCTGTGGAACCCTCATCTTTGGTTGGGGTAGATATTACGAGGGACAATTCAAAAATGATCAATTCCATGGCCAAGGCATTTGGACGTTAGAAAACGGTAACCGCTATATTGGCTCCTTCCGCAAAGGCAAGTGCCAAGGTCAAGGTATCTTTATCTTTGCAACGGGTAGAGTCAAACAGGGGCATTGGTCGAACGGCCGACTGCGCTGGAGTAACTTGACTTGTGATTAGACTTGTGACCAATTCAATGCGATCTCAGCACAGCCTCGACTCGTGCGGGCACCTGCTGGATCTGCTCTGCACTCACCATCAAGTGAGTGACCGCTCTAATCGTATGGGGACCCACCGCCAAAACCGCTACATCCTGCTCCCTAAGTTGCTGTACTAATGCTGTAGCAGGCATCACCTCAGTGTGAAATAGGACAATGTTGGTCTGCACGTCATCCAACTCAAGGTCAACCCCCTCAATCTGACGCAACCCCTGAGCTAAAGACTTAGCGTTGATATGATCCTCCCGCAAGCGATCGCGGTGATATTTCAGAGCATACAGAGCCCCAGCAGCGATCATGCCCGCCTGTCGCATCCCTCCGCCAAATAGCTTACGGAATCGCCTCGCCCGTTGAATGTGCTCTTCAGAACCCACCAAGGCGGATCCCACCGGCGCGCCCAGCCCTTTAGAAAAACAAACGCTAACCGTATCAAATGGGGCTGCATAGGTCGATGCATCAATTCCTGTGGCCGCACAAGCATTCCAAAGACGCGCCCCATCCAGATGTAGTTTAAGATCATGCCTTTGACAGACTTGAGCGATTTCTTCAATCGTTGACAGGGGATAAATACGCCCACCCCCTCGATTATGGGTATTTTCCAGGCATACCAGCTTACTTTTTGGAAAGTGAGGGTCTGCTGGCCGCAGCGCGCCAACCAACTCCCCAGCAGTGAAAATTCCCTTTGTCCCCTGAATCAATCTGCACATCGCCCCCGACAGAGCAGCCGGACCACCGCCTTCGTAGTAGTAGAGATGCGATTCTGAGTCCAAAATAATTTCATCGCCGGGTTCAGTATGAACGCGCAGCGCAACTTCATTGGTCATTGTGCCCGAAGGCATATAAACCGCCGCCGCCTTACCTAACAGCCCAGCCACATAAGCTTCCAACTCATTGACAGTGGGATCATCCCCGAACACATCATCTCCTACTGGAGCCTGGGCAATGACCTCACGCATCGCAGGGGTTGGCTGAGTAATCGTATCACTCCTGAGATCAATCATCATTATTTCTCCAGAGTTAATCGTATCTATTGAGACACAAGCTATCAACTGAGCCCGACGAATTATACCGAGGCGCAATCAAGAAGTCGGGTC
>JASJDH010000224.1 GCA_030065175.1 Leptolyngbyaceae cyanobacterium MO_188.B28
CTGCTGGAGGCAAGGGTCTTTCCATCGGGGCTAAAGGTTATTGACCTAACCGCTTCAGAATGGCCTTCCAGAGTGCGGATACATTCGCTCGATGGGGGTGCCCACAGCTTGATCGTCTTGTCGTCACTGCTGGAGGCAAGGGTCTTTCCATCGGGGCTAAAGGTTATTGACCTAACCGCTTCAGAATGGCCTTCCAGAGTGCGGATACATTCGCTCGATGGGGGTGCCCACAGCTTGATCGTCTTGTCATTACTGCTGGAGGCGAGGGTCTTTCCATCGGGGCTAAAAGTCACGGACCTCACCGCTTCAAAATGACCCGTGCAGAACAATACGACTTGTCCGGTTGCCACATCCCAAACCTGTACAGTGCCTTGACTATCTCCAATGGCAATCTGGTCGCCCGTTTGACTGAAGGCTACAGAGTTAACAGCTCCAATGGCCTTAGACAATAAAGTCTCCGCCAGATGGGAGCTCTGTAGGTTTACCCTTCGCAGATAGGCGTTGGTAAAGTCAACCCCTTTTAACTTAGTCCCGCTTAGATCATAACCTGAAAGGGCGTGGGGCGTTTGCGCCAGCATCAGTTGGGCAATATTGCCCCCCAGATAGCCTATTTCCTGGGTGGTCTTCTCTCGAGTCATCCACAACAAGGGCAATAGCTGCTCTCGCAGAGTTAATCCATCCAACATCGGGTGTGCTAAATCAAGCACCGCTTTGGCCAGCTTTGACTGGCTCAATAGCGGCAGTAGTTCGTCAAATGAGTTGGTTTCAAATCGTGCTAACGGAGCAATGGCCTCAGGGTTACCGTCTCCATCGCACTGTCGCCTGAAATAGCTATCCCAGGTGTAGCCTTGGGGAGCGATGGCCTTATCCAAATGTGACTGTTTCCGCGCCACGGCAGTGAAGTCCTCCGCCATCGCTCCCAGTGACGCCACAATCTTATAGGCCGCAAAAAACTCAAGCAGTGACCGGTGAGCTGGACTGTAGTCCCCCTCCGAGTTGCGGATCAGCATCGTCTGGCCCATCATGTCGAAGCGCCAATGGTCCAGTGCTTTCTCTTCTTTTACCTGATCTGCAAACATCTGCAGCAGACGTTCCGGAAAGGCCCGATAGTTAAGGCTCATGCGATCCGTTGAGAGCATCTCCCAGGACAGCTCACACAAAAAGTACAGCTTATCCGCCAGGGAGGTAAAGGTCCGCTCGCTTTTGATATCTCGATCCATCTTTTTAGTCACGGCGTAGAGATACACCCGCGCCATGTCGATGGGTTTATCCATCTCAATCTCAGGCAGGGCTTCCAGGATCAGATCCACCATCACCGGACGCCGCGCCAGATCGAGCAACTGTGGGTTGCCAATCACTTTCTCCGCCCCGTCCGCTTTGGCCTTGCGCCCCAGGAGTTCCGCGATTTGCTGATCGCTAAACTTCGCCAGTTCCAGCACCTCAAACTGAGGCGGCTCCCCAGTCAGATTCGCCGTTGACGCCTTTAGCTCGGCATTGAGCAGTTTCCGTCCCTCAATTGCATCGGGAAAATGTTCCGTGCGGCAAGTCAAGATTGCCTTTGTCCCCGGCGCCGCCACCTTAGCCAACTCCCAGAAGTTGTCAATCATCGCTTGTGGGTCAATCCGCGCCGCCATTTCATCAAACCCATCGAAAATCAGTAGCAGTTTACCCATGCGGTTAAGCTGCACAAAGGCGTCATATCCCGGCAGCGGGATTTGATGCTTGCGAAAGAAAAATTCTGAAAACAGCGACTCCACACTCACCGCTTTGGCGTAGTCCCGCAGCGGGATGACTAGGGGCAGTCGAGGCCGTTCGACCCCCCGTTGCTTCGCGTGTATATATCTCTGCAGGGTTAACCAGGCATAGTGCAGCGCAAACCAGGTCTTACCCGTGCCAAACTCCCCCAGGACTGACAGGTGTTCTTTCGAGGAATCGGCTAACCATTGATTCACATAGCCCTCAATCCAACCGTTCTCTTCTCCATAGTGGCTAATCCCTACTTTCTGCTTCGTTTTGGGATCAATCTCATCTTTTGAGCAACCCAAGGGAATGTAGTCCGTGTCTATGTTTCTCTCTCGAATTTCCGCTTCTAGCCATGCTAGATACCCACTAAAATCGGCATCTTCATCCAGCAGCTCATCTAAGGTGTAGCCAGAGATGGCGTCATATTGCTCATCCTCTTCAATCGCTTTGCGAGCGCCGCTACTGACTCGCATGGTCGTAACCAACCACCCTTCATCTGTTTGATGTTGCTCAACAGATTCCTGCAGCGCGTTCAAATCTGGAATCCCGGCTTCCCCGGTTACTCCACGGACGACAACTCTGTCATATCGTTTCCGCCGCACTGGAATTGTAATAATCCACTCAAAGTATCTGTCTTCGACGACTGGATGTTTGTTTTCCCATCCGTAACCCAAGACGTCGAACCATTCGCTTAAGTGTTGTTCTAATGAGTTAGATTTTTGTCGGACTTCTTTGCCCAGGGAGGTGCTATGGTTGGTCTGACTGGGTCGGTCTGCTCCGGCTAAAATCTGGTTCAAGACTGCTTGGAGTTCGGCTAATCCTGGCCCCGTTCCCTCTACCCATTCCAAGAATGCAGAAGCACGGTCTCCCAAGGCGGCAAAATTCGAAGGCAAAATCCCCCGCGGAGGCTTCAGGGCAAAGACTAACTCTTTAAATTGTGCATCGGGAAGTTTATTCAGCGTCTGAATCAAGTTGAGCCGATCTTGACTAGACCTCGAAGCCCCATTCGACATCAGCTTAATGCAAGATAACAGCAGCGATCCTGAAAGCGGTTCTAAGGGAGCTGCGTCAAAATAAAGTCCCAGAAAAAGGCAGTGGATGGGTGGATGGGTAGATGGGATGTTATTTAACCGCAGATTCCTAACTTGGCGGTGGGAGCCGCTTTCTAACCCTATGATAGGGTCAACCAGTTGTTGAATGATAGGATTGCCAAGTTCAAGCGCGATCGCCCTGTGTCTTCGATCCCTGGCTTTGCATGGGATTGATTAATTGGAAGCTCTGCCTTTTCGAGAAGACCCCGGCTTATCTAGAGGAGGCAGAGCCTCCGAAGGCGGTTCCCAGGCTCTGCCTGGGAACCAGGAAATCTCCCGACTTTGAGAAACCAAAGCCTAGATAAACTTCAGCTTGCGAGAGGCGTACAGACACATTCTCATCAAGACCAGTCCTTCCTTCACATGGGCGATATTGGATTCGCCATAGAACCTGGGTTGGTAGCGAATCGGCACTTCCACTAGATGAAGATTTAATTTGGCGGCTCCAAACAGCAGGTCAAAATCGCCAAAGGGATCAAAGTCGCCGAAGTAGCTACGTCCAGCGGCGATGCGTTCGTAGTCTTCGCGCCAGAGAACTTTGGTGCCGCAGAGGGTGTCTTTCAGCGGTTGCTCCAGGAGAAATGAAAATAACTGGGCGAAAATTTTGTTGGCTACCGTATTGAGCCAGGGCATCGCTGTTTTGGACCGGGGATAGACCAAGCGGGAGCCGTTGATGAATTCCCCACGACCGGCGGCAATGACGTCGTAAAAGTGGGGCAGGTCTTCGGGGGGGACAGTTAGATCCGCATCCAAAATCATCAGGATGTCCCCAGTGGCGTGGTCAAAGCCTAGACGCACCGCATCCGCTTTTCCTTTGCCAGTTTGCTGCAAGGCTTTCAGCGTAAACGCACCTCGGTAGTTTTTCTTGAGCTGTTGAATGGTTTCCCAGGTATTGTCTTGGGAATGGCCTTCTACAAAAATGACTTCGGTGTGGCGGCCCAGTTGGGGTAAACGCGCGATCGCCGCTTCAATATTCCCTGCTTCGTTTCTAGCCGGAATGATAACGGAGCAACTGGGCAGAGGGTTGAGCTTAGGGCCAAGACTGACAGATAACTGGCTAGCGGGTTGGGGTCTGGCGACGACAAAATTGGTTAAACAGAGGTGCTTGATCAGGGGTAACGGGGCCAGGTAGCGGTTGATCAGGTAGGACACCCCTGGAAGTTGCTTGGGAAATAAAAAGCGTCGTCCTTTTTTCAGCGGGATATAGCCGGTGACGCTAAGTAAATTCACCACATCCGCCATGGATAACCAATTTTGGGAGGGTTGGGGACGGCGCTGACCAATTTTTTCGGCAAACTGGAGCGGCGGTTCCCATAGGTAATTGTGGAAAGTCAGCACCAAGCGGGTTTTTTCATGGCAAAAGGGATGCAGCCGTTGCAGGACGGTTTGGATATTTCCCAGATACCCCAAAACGCCTGACAGCAGGATGTAATCGAAGGTTATGCCGGTCGGTCCCAGATCTCCCACTTCTAGCGATTCAGCATCCAAGCAGTGGAATTGAAGGTGGGGGTATTTCTGGCGGGCCAGTTCGATCACAGGGAGAGAAAAGTCGATCCCCACCCCGACTGAAGGCGCTAAGCCTCGCAATAAATCTCCTCCGCCACAGCCAATCTCCAGCACCCGACTGCCGGTTGGAATCAGGAATTGATGCAACCGCTCGATATCTCTGTAGTAGTAGCGGTTGCGATCGCGCCAGCGATCTAACTCGGGCGCCATTTGATCAAAATGGGCTTTGATATGGTCTTTCAAGGGATGCCTGAATCCGGTTGGCTTTGCCTGAACTGAAGTCTGGGTCACTGTAAGATGCGCTTACTCCACAATTAAGTAACGTCTATTCTCCCACGCCGTTCCACTCTGGCAATCCGAGATTTGCAGTTAAAACCTCCCACTCACCCACTCACCCATCCACCCATCCACCCATCCACCCATCCACTCATCCACTCATCCACTCATCCACTGCCTTCTAATGAGACGTTATCCCTACGCAAATTCCCAACAGCAAATCATGCAAGACTCATGGCGCTTGCACCAGTCGCCAGTCTTTCACGGATCCCACCGATCGAAACTCAGGGGTTATCTTGGGTGTGTCATCAGGGCTAACCCAAGCATAGTTTTGACTAGGCAGCTCACTTAAGGTGGAAACTGCCTGGCCTACCTGAGGAGTGTAAAAGGCGAGGAGTACGGTATCTTGTCGTGCGCTCCAGGTTGTTTCGTCTGCAAATACAAAGTGAATGGGGTGGTTCTCTAACACCGCGGCAATGGCTGGCTGCTGCAATTCTGTTTTGACCTCTGGATTATAATTTCCCCAAAGCCCTGTGACGCCTAGGGCGGCGATTACCAGAGACGGTCCAAGCAGCCAGCTGAATTGCCAAAGATTTTTTGACTCAGGCAAGCGGCCTCCGCGATCGCGCAGATACACGACTCCCGGCGCCGCCAAGCCCAGCCCGCCAACAATCCCCAGTCCCCCATAGATGCGGATGTCTGACTGCGAAATCAACTGTGGAAAGCCCGCCGCCACAATTCCAGCGATGATTAAGAGGCTGCCTAAACTCAGCATCCCGTAGCTTAAGAGTCCAGGTATCCAGCGCCGGGTTTTCAGTTTGCCGATATACAGTTGGGTCAGGTGGTTTAAACAAAATGCGGCGAGCAGAGCGTTAAACGGTAAGAGCTGTAGCGGATAGTACCAGGTTCGGGTTTTGAACAGACTTAATTCAAGCAACAAGGCGACGGGATAGCCGATCCAGAGTAATCGCCGTTGTTGGCTATGATCTCGAATGGCGATCGCCAATCCCCCAAGTGCAAATAAGGGCCAGGGAAAGGCGTTAGCCGGAATATTCCAAAGGTAGTAGAAGGGGCCCGCCTCGAAATAAACCGTTTCGGACAGATAGAAGAGCTTGCCGAAGAGTTGCTGAATTGGCAATAGGTCATAAACCGCCATACTCTTCCCTAGCCAAATAGCAATGGGGATCACCCCCAGCAAGCCGCCGATGTAGAGTCCAGGATTGGTTAAGTGGCGGTGGCGACGATGTTCCACCAGGAGATAAGGCGTCAAGGCGACGACCGGCAAAATCGCCATAAAGCCTTTGATCAAAAAACCTAAGCCAAACGTTGATCCAGCCAGAATTCCCCAATAGAATCGTTGCTGCTGGTGTTCTTCAGCCATCAAGAGGGCCCAAATGCCCAATAGTTCAACGCATACTAGGGGGATATCTTGGGTAGCCAACCGCCCCGCTTGTATCCAAACCGGCGTGGCGATTAGAATAGCGGCGCCTAACCAGCCAATGGGCGGGTTAATACACCGACGACCAATTTCGTAAGTTAAGACGACGCTGAACAGACAGGCGAGGGTGCTGGGTAAACGCGCCACCCCCTCACTGACGCCAAATAAGGTATAGGCCGTTGCAATTAACCATTGGACCCCGATGGTGCGATCGTAGACCGGCTCTCCCCACCAGGGGACCGTTATCCAATCTCCAGTTTCAAACATCCAGCGAGCTTGCTGCGCGTAGTACCCTTCATCATGGGCCATGAAGCTTTGTTCAGGACTACGCAACAGCAACAACACACACGCCCCACTGATGAGTGTAATGTAGGGCAAAATTCTAGAGAGACGAATAGATGGCAAGACGGTTAAGCGCCGGTTAAGACAGCGATTTCTATAGAACTCTAAAATTCTCCCTCAGCTTGGCCCCTTTAAGGGATTAGAGCGCCATTAAAACTTTGGAATTTTTGTCGATTACTCGGTGTCGGCGTTATCTGAACTTAGGTTCGGTTTCTGGGTGGCGGCGGGAGCGGGGGAATCGGCTGACGGGGATTTTGCAGGACTAACAGCCGGTTTAGAGGATTCAGTCGGTTTTGCAGTGCTCTGTTTGGCAGGCTTAGGGGGCGCTTCAATACCCAATTGGTCCCTTGCCTGAGAAAGGACGTAACCGACGCTGGCTTCTCCGGCGGACACAATTGCTTTGCCCGTCGCACTCAATAAGGTATTTGCACTGGTGTCTTCGATGCCGCTATACCAAGCCTTTAGGTTTGCCAAGAGTTGTATCGAACTTTTCCATAACCAATCGGCTAGAACAAAAATAAGGCAGAAAATAAGCCAGAGAAGGATGGCGGATTCCTTCAGAATGTCCCAAGTCCGGGTTAGGGTTTTTTGGTAAATGGCGGCTGTATCTGACGAAAAAAGGAGACGCACAAGTTTGGCGGCTTGAGCCTGTATTCGATCCATAGGGCTTGCAGGTGAAGAACTCAACCTGGATGAAGAATACAATCACGCAATCAGCCGATTTTTTGCATCAGCTAGGATGACAGTTCTTTCACTAGTTTAGATCCGGACTTATTCTCCCCAAACTTTTTTTAGGACGTCTTCGGCGGCAATATCCGATAGCTTGTTAGTCGGTGATTGGATCGCTAAAAAGCGTTCGTTCTGGGGGATGAGTTTGGTTGGATCCTGGGAGCCAAATAAGCCTAGGGTAAAGACTTTGAGGGCAACGGCGAGTTGCATCGGATCACTTTCTGTGCAAAGCATTAAATCAGCGCCCGCGATCAGGGCGGCCATTTGACCTAAATTTTCTGGCTTACTGATTTTCAAGACGGGGACGCGCTTGGTTAATTCAGACATGAGCGGCTGATTCTCTGGAGTCTGAATAGCGACTATCGGCAGATCGGGCTGTCGCTTTTGGAAGTCTTGGATAATAGCGGTCCAATTTTTTGCTGGGTATGAATGGGTATCGGGGGTCTCCAATGCTGAGCTGGCGGTGCTATAAATTAAGACGTATCCGCGATTCTGCAGGCCGAGTTGGGCGCGGTCTTGGTCCGCCCAAGCAATGTCTTCCTCAGGCACATTAATCGCCAAGTCGGGACAAGGTGTCGCAATGCCTAGGCCGCGAAGTAAATCGTGAAATTGATGGGCGAGATATTGGTCTGGCTTGCGGGGCACTGTCTCTGTTAAGAAAAAAGGGTTGGCTGATTGGCCGTAGCCGACTCGCGTCCGGATGCCTGTGAGCCAAAGTAATAAGTTGATTGACCAATTGTTGCAGAGAGAGAGAGAAACCTCGTATTCGCGATCGCGAATTACCCCTAGAAGATTCGCCCAATCGGCTGGGCTATTGCGAATCTCGAAATTATAGGGGATGATCCGATGCACTACCTTTGAGACCCGATAAGCCTCTACGGCTGTCGGGTCCACGACGACATCAATCTCAGCTTTCGGGAATGAACGCTTTAAGCTATCCAGGGTCGGGAAGAAAAGGATTTGGTCGCCGATCCCGCCTGGGACTAGGGCCAGTATTCTCATAATATTTCGTTGCGTTTCCGCTCAATATTTTAGTGGAACCTGAGGAGGATGTATCGAATGACCCTTAGTAAAAAGGGGAAATTTCGTTCGAGAATTTAGAGGTAGATATCCGAATCAAAATCACAAACGGGGTTTATAGTGCATTTCTTGATACCAGCGGCAGGCATGGGAAGACGGATGAGCGGTTCACGCAATAAAGTATTGCTGACTCTATTTGAGCAGCCTCTGATTGCCTGGACATTACTAGCTGCGCAAGCAGCAGACGCCATCCGTTGGATTGGGTTAATTTGCAAACCTGCGGATCAACCCGATCTACAAAATATTGTTGCTGGACTCCCATTGACTAAACCAGTGGTTTTTATCACGGGAGGGGAGACACGCCAAGAATCAGTGTACAACGGTTTGCAGGCTCTGCCCGCGGATGCTGAGCAGGTCCTTATCCATGACGGGGCTCGATGTCTGGCAACGCCTGAATTGTTTACCCGTTGTGCAGAGGCGCTACAGACCTGTCAGGGGTTAATTGCGGCGGTTCCCGTCAAAGATACGATTAAAGTGGTGGATTCCAACCAATTTATTCAAGATACTCCCGATCGCAGTAAACTTTGGGCGGCTCAAACACCCCAGGGGTTTCAGGTGAATATCTTGAAGGAATGTCATGAAAAGGGCCGCCAGTTAGGTTGGGAGGTAACTGACGATGCAGCTCTATTTGAAAAATGCGGTTTACCCGTACGGATTGTGGACGGAGAAGAAACCAATCTGAAAGTAACAACGCCTGTAGATCTCGCGATCGCAGAGTGGATCCTAAGTCAACGAGGGGAATTGAGGCGTTCCTAATGACTCAAGCAGACTATTCAAAGTAATAGACGCTTAAAGAAAGCAAACGTAAAGACATTGCTAAGCAGAGTCTTTACGTAGAAATTTATTAAGCGTTTTGTAGGGGAACTGATTCCTTTTCCAGACGGAGTCAACTTTTCCAATCTGGTAGCCTACATTTCTCCGTTACGTAATGCAACAAGACCAACAATAACTGGACCCGCCAACAAAATCAGAGCCAGCATCGTAAGCTGAGCAACCACCTCAATATTCATATCAACTAGCTACTCCGTTGAAATTTTATTAAACAGCTTGAAATCAATGCCTCGAGCGGTACGCTTAAGCAGCATTAATCCAAATTCTTCTGAAAATTATTCTACCTGGTGATGTCCCCCTTCTTTTAAGGAAATTTACAAAATTCTAAGGGGAATGGGGGATTCACTCGGTTTCCTTAGAAAATTGTCTATCGCCATAGGCTGCGAGAAAATCATTCCCGCAGAAAAAGGTAGAAAGTCTAAAAATACTAGGGCTCCCGCTTAATGCGGGACAATCCAGTAGAGAAGGAATACAGAATACAGAAGTCAGAAGTCAGTCAAGAATTGGATTCTGTCTCCTGTATTCTTACCCCTTTAGAAGGTCCCGGCTTAAGTTGATGCCCAAATACTGGATTCTGTCTGTCAGATGCTGGGTAGAATCCAATCGATGCCAGCTCAATCTATTCATTTTTTTCCTTGATTTTTGTATGCAAAGTTCTTCTAAATCGGTTTGTTGGCGCTGTGTGAAGCAATGTGGCGCTTGCTGCCACTTGGATCCGGCGGATCGTCCCGACCTGGATCAATACCTAACGCCAGCAGAAATGGCCCAATATCTGAGTATGGTGGGGGAGGATGGTTGGTGTGTGAACTTTGACCCGACCTCTCGTGAGTGCCGAATTTATGACGAAAGACCCCGGTTTTGTCGAGTAGAACCCGAAATTTTTCGAAAAATGTACGGGGTTCAGTCAGCGGACTTTAATAACTTTGCGATTCAGTGCTGCCATCAACAGATTGCGGGTGTTTATGGGGATTTGAGCCCGGAAAGACGACGCTTTGATCGGGAGCTGGGTTTGGCGTATGAGACTGCAGATGACACTTGATTACAAAGTTGTGGTTGCTCGTGTGACTGAATTTGAAGATAATGAAACAAATATGAAATCTAAATGGATTCAACCGCTTTGTCTGTCAATCCACTTACTTCCGTTTCTCCTCAGAGATCGCCCGCAGTAGAGGCGTCTGATTTTTTCTCATCCTCTAGCGCCATGACTGTCGACGCTGAGCCGAATCTCATAGGCGCAAGTTTCCCCGAAACGGCGACTCAACCGAATACTGAAGATCTGTCAGAACCTCTGGAGGAAAAGAAATCCCAGGGATTCTGGCAGATCTTTTTCTCCACCTTCTTGACGATTTTTCTAGCCGAATTGGGGGATAAGACTCAAGTAACCACGTTGCTCATGAGCGCCCAATCTCAGTCTCCATGGATTGTGTTTGCGGGAGCGGGTTCAGCGTTGGTGTCGACCAGCCTGATTGGGGTTTTGCTGGGTCGTTGGTTAGCTAGCCGCATTTCCCCGAAAACGCTGGATGTAGCTTCAGGCATAGTTCTGCTAATTATCACCTTCGGCCTGATTTGGGATGTGTTGCACGTTTAATTAAGAGAGGAACGCATGGATTGGAATCTTTTGATTCTGAGTTTTGTAGCGGTTTTTTTGTCTGAACTCGGAGATAAAAGCCAAGTTGCTGCGATTGTCTTGGGCGGGAGTTCTCAATCTCCCAAAGCGGTTTTTTTTGGAACCGCCGCTGCGCTATTGTTAGCTAGCTTCTTAGGAGTCTGGTTCGGAGAAGGAACCGCCCAACTCTTACCGACGCGGTTGGTAAAGACGATTGCAGCAATTGGATTTGCTGTCATGGCGATTCGGCTGCTTTGGCCTAAGGCGGATGCGCCGCCAGAAGCATAGTTATTAAATCCGAGAGATTGTTTCTCGATAGCAAACGCTAAACAGAAGACCGCCCGCTGTCAATTTCATCAGCTCTAATCCCCAATAAAGCCCATGTAGCTGATTCATTCCAGTTGGAATTTCGGTCGTGGGGGTGAATAGATCAAGCTGTAACCCCAGGGCGCTCATGTCTGGCGTCAGGATATAGGTATAAATCAGGGCGATTGAAAACAAGGCCAGAGACAGAAACAGCGCCCAACGGCTCTTAAGCCCGCTGGTGATCACAGCGAATGGATTGCGTTTGTGGCGGATGGCGAGTAGCCCGGTCAAAATGAGGGCGCCGCAGAGTAATTCAACTCGATTAAACAGCCAAAAGATGCTGTAGCCTGCAGTGGCGAAATCGGGCTGGTTCATCATACCGGAACCATACATACTTGGCATGATCAGGAAATCTAAAATCACGCTGCCGCTCAACCAGAAACCCAATGCGATTAGGACGGCTGTCTGCCAAGATGGACGTCTAGTATTAAATTCACGAGTAGAAACCATAAATTTTTTCCATGCTAGCTTATCCTCAGCTTACCTAATTTGAAGGGTTTCAACTGTGAATTATCGTTTCAAGAAAAATGAAATAACTTGGAAGAAAATAGTTTGAAAAGCTAATTAGTGGGTTAACCTTGCGGCGCTAGAACTATCAGTTTAGAAATATTCAAGTTCGCTTAAGAATTGAAGGGAAGTCTGAAAAGAAAAGCGGTGGGCGGAATAAATTTTGGGTAGGCAGTAGAGAGTAGGCGGTAGGCGGGGAGGATTAATTCAAAGCTTTCAAATTTTTTTCCTTAAATGATTTCCTCCTGAAAGCTGTCTTTTATAACGTCTACTGCCTAATTTCTTATATCCAAGTGAACAAATTTCCCTACCTACCGTCTACCCTCTACCGCCTACTTTTTATTGGCTAGAACGTCTAATGTCGCGTCATCAATTTGGCCTTGGTGAACAGTTTTCACCCACTTCAGACGTTTAGGCCGAACGGAGATGCGGACTGTGGTGCTGGCGACCACCACAAACCAATGGAGCATATATAGTGTGCCCCGTAAGGATTGAATTAATGTGACCAGAATGGAGGACTTTTGAGTTTGACGCAATCCAATGAACATCCCAACCAAAGAAAAAGCAACGGTTAGGCTGGCCAGAGGACTGAATATAGGGGCTCGATTTCGCGCGATCGCTAAAACCAGATCGGGAACGGCGACCGTGGGGAGTAAATACTGAATAATCCAGAAGCTAAATAAATCCAGTGTTTTGCTGAATCCCAAGCGATTTCGCGCGATCAATCGCCAATAGTCCAAATATCGCTGATAGCCGCCCTCTGCCCAGCGGGAGCGCTGGTGCCAGAGGGCGATTGCATTGGTCACCCCTTCTTCCTGTACAGCTGGGTAAGTCAGGAATTGAATATCCCAATGATTGAGATGGAGGCGCAGGGTTAAGTCCAAATCATCGGTGATAGTTTCCTCATTCCATCCTCCACATCGTTCAATCGCGGTGCGGCGAACAAATTGTCCATTGCCTCTCAATTCGCCGATCCCGCCAAGCGCCGCCCGTTGCTTATGCCAATAGGCGTCCAGCGCCATTTCTGCTTCCTGTCCGCGAGTCCAAAAGTTGGTGTTGGCGTTTGCGATCGCTTTACGCACCTGCACCGCGCCCATCTGCGGCAGATCAAAAATAGGAATAACCTGTCTCAGCAATTCCGGCGGCGTCTGAGCATCGGCGTCGAATACCGCAAGGATATCTCCTTTGGTTTGGGTCCACACTGAATTTAACGCCCCTGACTTGCCGCCCGTCGACTCAGCAGGGCGATGGATCACCCGCAGTTGAGAATATTGCTGGGCTAAGCGATCTAGTAATTCCGGCGTGCGGTCAGTGCTGTTGTCGTTAATGATCCAAAGGTCATAGCGAGTTTTGGGATAGTCTAGCTGCAGCAGCGCTTCCACCAAACTTTCAATCACCGCCTCCTCATTTTTAGCGGCCACTAAAATGGAAACATACGGCCAGTTATCTAGCGGCGCTATGGCGTCAGTATTCCTCCGAGCTATATCTGTAGCTATATCTGTAGCTATATCTGTATCTGTATTGCTTGAAGGGAGTGTGGCGGGTGCGGATATGGAACGAGCCAGAAGCACCCTCAAGGCATGCACACTTAGGAACGCCGTCAGGCAGAGAATGGCCCAACTTCCCCAGGAAGCGATATGTAAGATCAGGGTTCCCCCCCAGAGCACCGTCAATGTGACGGCGGCCTTTTGACGACGCCCATCATATCCCTGATATAAATAGGCGTCGACATCCTCAAGATCTGTTTCTGATGGTTCCAAATAATCAGACATGCGTTGGTTGTATCGAGTGGTTATATTTTTATTTCAGTATGATTGAGTTTTTGTTTAGATAGGGAATCCTTCAGGCAAAGACACGTCTCTTGATTCAAAGAAGAGTTTTCCCGTTAGGGAATGTCTTAGCTGCTGTGCATGGATTTTCCACTGGATTTTCGACAGAAAATTCATTGCCGTCCCGAATCTAGTTGTTCAGTTTAGGCGCACTAAAAACGCTCATGGTGATGTCCTTCGAAGAAATAAAGCCTGCGGGCAAACAAGATATCAGTGTTTACCTGCCTTACTATCAGGGTACCAAGCGGAATGCTCTCCCTTATGCCATTGGCGCCTATAAACGGGGAAATTTAGAAGGCGAACGCATTATTGAGGGGAGCGAAAGTATACCGTTTATTGCAACTTGGAATGTTTCCATGTTGCCTGCCGACTTAACCCGGTGTCGCTTGCAGTTTGGCGGAGAGGCCGAGTTGAGTTACGAAGTCACCATGGCCACCTTTGAGTTTGTGGATTTTTTAATTGATGTTGTGGCGGCGATGAAGCATAAGCGGCCTACGGATTTTTCTAAAGCCTTTTATCGGAAGTTATTACGTCTGGATGATTAGCGTGTGAGACTCCTAGGCTCCAATAGAAGCATCAGTTTGTAATGGATAAGATCTCCGGTCAGAGCATTGCATG
>JASJDH010000225.1 GCA_030065175.1 Leptolyngbyaceae cyanobacterium MO_188.B28
AGAATCCAAAATCCAAAATCTAAAATCCAAAATCCCCTACGCCTTTATCGGTGAGTTGTTTGGAGTCTTTTCTGGGATAGGAGGGCTAGAACGCCAATGGTAACGGCTACTCCTGCGGCGACGTAAAACACCGCTACCCCTGCATTTTTCCAAATAGGGCCGAGTAGGATGGGGGATACAAATTGCCCGATGGAAGCGGCGCCGGTGCCAATGGCCAAAATACCGGTGCGCTGATCAGCGGAGGCGCGTTCGGATAAGGAAATGTAGAGATTTGGCATGACAATGCCGAATCCAATTCCGAACAGAAATGCAGTCAATAAAATTAAGGGGACTTGCACCAGGAACGGGATGGTGAGTAGGGTCAAGGCCATCACTATAAAGCCGAGGGTGATGGATGGGGTCACGCCCAATCGCTTGGCCAACCGATTAGCGCCCAGGGCTGAAATCAGAGCGGCCCCCACTGCCCGAGAAGCTAAGATCGCGCCGTTGATTACTGGGCCAGCTCCGATGGCTGCTTTGAAAAAGAGCGGGGCATAGACGATAACGACGTAGAAAACGGCAGATGCGAGCCCCAAGGCCAGGAAGAAGGTGAGGATGTCGGGCTGCCGCAGCTGGTGTCTCAATTTCTGGGATTGGCTCAGGTCGATGGTTACTGTCCGTTTGCGGTTTTCCTCCCGCAGGAACAGAACAACGGCTAGGGCGACGGGCAGCCCTAGACCGTATAGGCAAAAGGCGAACCGCCAATGAAACGATCCCGCCCATCCTCCCAACAGCGGAAAGATAATGCTGGCAGTGGCGAGGGCGCTGGTGGCGTACCCCATAACCCGCGATCGCGCCTCCCCCTCATACATACCGCTAACCATACCGATGCTCGCGGCCGCAATGCCCCCACTGGCGGCCCCCACCAAAGCGCGGGCCGCTAGCATCGATCCAAAGCCCTGCATCAAGGCGCCGGAAGCGCCAAAAACGGCGTAGAGGATTAGGGATGGAGTGAGAACTTTCAACTTGCCTACCCGGTCGGCCAAAATCCCCAATAGCGGACTGAACAGCGCGATTGTCAGGGTATGCGTACTCACCAGCAATCCCGCCCAGCGCGGATCAATCTGGAACTGCTCGACCACTTCTGGAAAAACTGGAGAAACAATGGTGCCTGTAACGGCGTTGAGACCGCCAGCGGCAAGTAATACGAGGAGTATCAACAGTTGTCTTGGAGAGGAAACAATCTTCGTCTTTGGCGGGGGAATTTGGTCAACGGGTAGCATAACGATTACAGGGTCAAGACATCTGTCGAACGTCAGTCCAACTTATATCAATTTGACAATGCTGGCTACCGTTGGATTGCCAAAATTGCTACCAGATAGAGCTTTCAAACCCCTAAATCAAAGCAAGGGGTTAGGCGGCGCTATAAACTCGCTCCATAAGCACTTCTAGCACGCACCCCAATAGTCTTCTCCTCGCCAAAACCGGCCAGATTAAATTTGCACAACGCCATTACTCTATACAGTGTTTGAGGAACCTGTTTCTGTTCCACTGTGGATTAAAACCTTTTTGCCAAGGAATATTCTCTATACTTTTGCAACACAACCCAAATTTGCACTTGAGAATTTCCAACTGTTGTGACATAGTTTAGCTGCACTAACAATTGTTTGTTCTAGGGGGCTAGTCCACTAGGTTTCTAGCTTTCAGGTTTTTTTTGCGGGTTTTTCACAGATTACAATTTCCACGGGGATCCAGCGTCTGCAATTGCCGTTCGTAGTCGATTAAGTGTGCCTCTTCCTAAAGAAGATTATGAAAAAGCATCTAATTACAACCGCCTTTCTCCTGACTGTAACAGCAGCCATTTCGCTACATAAAGCGAATGCAGAAGAATGTCCTGGGAGCTCTTATATGAGAGACCCACAGGGAAACTGTTTGAACCTTAGCGATTTGGAAGAGTCGGCGGATAGCCAGGCGCAATCAGAGATTCAGAGAGAGAGAGTTATCGTTGTATTAGAAGATTCTGTGCGTGAGCGAGTCTTCGAAGTCGCTAACCGAATGGCTCGAGAGGTTGACGGACAAGTCAGTCATACCTATAACTCTGTGCTGCGCGGATTTGCGATGGAATTGTCGGCCGCTGATCTTGAAAGAATTGAAAGAGACCCGCGCGTAGCCTATGTCGAAGAAGATTTACGGGTGTCAGTTTTTGCACAGGAAACGCCAACAGGCATTGATCGCAGCTTTGCCACGGCCAATCCGAATCTCGACATAGATGGGATAGATGATAATCGAGTCGATGTCGATGTAGCGGTTCTCGATACAGGCATAGATGACGATCATCCAGACCTTAATGTAGTTGGCGGTGTCGATTGCTCTGGCGGTATTCCCTTCTTCAGGATTGTCTGTAGAGATGGCGGCGACGATGATCACTATCATGGCACCCACGTCGCAGGAACGATTGGAGCCCTCGATAATGGCGTCGGAGTGGTCGGTATAGCGCCGGGAGCTCGCCTGTGGGCCGTGAAAGTTCTTAATGCCCAAGGCTCTGGCTTTACTTCTTGGATCATTGCTGGTATTGATTGGGCCGTCAGCCAGGGTAACATCGAAGTTATCAATATGAGTCTTGGCGGCGCTGGTAGAAGTAATGCTTACGCGGAAGCGATTGACAATGCGGTAGCAAATGGCGTTGTAGTGGTTGTCGCGGCAGGCAACAGCGCTGCAGACGCTAATAACTACTCGCCAGCCTATGTACCCAACGCAATCACTGTTTCCGCACTGGCGGATTTCGATGGCGTAGCAGGCGGAGGGGGGGCATCGACGTGCCGACCAGACGAGGACGACACACTTGCTAATTTTTCGAACTATGGCTCAGCCGTTGATATTGCGGCGCCTGGCGTTTGTATTCTTTCGACCTATCCGCTTGAGCTGGGAGAATACAACACAATCAGCGGCACTTCGATGGCGGCTCCCCATGTAGCTGGCGCAGCAGCTATCCTTGCTAGCGGTGACAATGCTCCTATGAATTCGACTGATGTGGAGGAAATTCGAAACACGTTATTGACTAATGGCAACTTTAACTGGACAGATGATTCCGGCGATGGGACTAAAGAACCGCTTCTCGATCTTTCCGATACAAACATCTTTAATCCTGCATTGGTGACTGGCGGCGGCAACAATGCTCAATGAGATCTTTCAGACACTCCAACACCAAGCAGATACCCGTAGTTCCTTTCATCTACCACTCTATGGTTTGAGCGCTTCTTGTTGGACAGGCTGAGGTACAGGCGTGTTATAGCAAGTCCGTCGATTCCATCCGTAAGCGCCGAGGCCAACCATCAGATTGGCTGCCGATGCTGCGGCAAAAATGCCGATGGGTCCAGCGATTCGGCTGCCGATATAGGCCAGTGGAATATAGAGGACAAACATGCGCGCAATCGTCATTAAAATCGAGGGCAAGGGTTTTCCCATGGCGTTAAAGGCCGAATTCGCCACCTGGATCACCCCCGCTGCGCCATAGCTAATGGGAACTAAACCGAGGTATTGCACGGCGACGGCGATGACGTCGGGGTCTTGGTTGAACAACATGGCCAGCGGTCTTGCCCCTAGCCCCAATCCGCCGGCTATGAACAGGCCTGAGCCCAAACAGAATAAAAAACTTTGGCGTAGCGCCAGACGCACCCGCTTAAATTCTCGTGCGCCCCAGTTTTGTCCAATAAAGGGGCCAATGCTGGCGGACAACGCCATGACTCCAATCATCGCAAATGACTCTACGCGTGACGCCACGCCAAATCCTGCCACTGCAGCAGGACCATGGAAGGCTAAAAAACTAGTGATAACGCCAATGGAAATGGGGGTGATCATGCTGGAGGCAGCGGCGGGTAAGCCGACAGTCAAAATGTCTCTCCAACACCAGAGGGTTTCTTCTAAATCCGGTATTTGGGCGGAGAGTAGGTTCTCTTTGAACCTCAGCACCAGCAATGCGGCGACTAAGGTGATGGCGCGGGAGATGACGGTTGCGATCGCGGCGCCCTGGAGTTCTAGGCGGGGAAAGCCCAGGGCTCCGGTAATGAGTAGTGGATCCAGGATAATATTGGTCGCCGCCGCCAGGGTCATAATAATGCTGGGCGTGAGGGTGTTGCCTGCGGCGCGAATGGCGCTATTACCGACCATCGGCGTCACCAGAAACACCATGCCGAAATACCAGATCCGCATATAGTCCCGCACCAAGGGGAGGACATCCGGTCCAGCCCCTAGCGCCCGAAACAAGGGATCCATGGTTAAGAGCCCTAGGGTGACAAATAGAATAACCGCCGTTAGCGACAGCGTTAAGCTGTTGGTGGTGAACCGCTGCACTCGGCGCATATCTCCCTCGCCGATGGCCCGAGCGATCACCGAGGAGGCTCCAACACCGAGCCCCATCGCTAAACTACCCAGCGTCATTACCACCGGGAATGTAAAGCTCATGGCGGCCAATTCCGCTGTGCCGAGTTGTCCGACAAAATAGGTGTCAACCAGGTTGAACGCTATGATGGCGAATACGCCCCAGATCATGGGGAGGGTGAGCTTAATCAATTGAGAGCCGACAGGTCCTTCGGTCAGTCTACGTTTCATAGGGTGGCGGAGTTATCTTCATCCGTCAGTCTATGACAATAGACGGCAGAAAAGAGAGTAAGCAGTGAACATTAAGGCTATAGAAGGAATACAGAAAACAGGAGACAGAAGGTAAGAAGGAACTGTTTTCTGGCTCCTGTTTTCTGGCTCCTGTTTTCTGGCCCCATCAGAACGATCTGGCGTAAGTTGATACCCTATGTTTTAGATATCGAGCAGCTAATTAAGCAACTTCCTGCTCGCGTTGCTGCTTCTTTTTGCCGTGGAGTAATAAGCCAGCTCCCGCTAAAAGAGACATCCCGAGCATTGTTGACGGTTCTGGAACGGCGGAGATTTGGCCTCGTAATTCCCCAGGAAAACCCGTGGGCGTATCAAATGCGACGGTATGAACCTGGACGTAAAGCTGACCAGCCCTTAATTCCTCCAGAAAAGAGGTGAGGGGCTTGGTCTCATTGGGATCTAGCTGTCCATTTCCATTTAAGTCAACCACATCATTATCATCCCAAATTCCGCTGAGAGACCCTGCTGCAAAGTCCACCACAAGGTCGTTGTCATCTTCACTAGGAAGACCAAAGATATTCAGCACGTGGGGGCCGTTGACTCCCGGCGGCGCGACATGCAAGTGAATTTTGTTGACGTCCTGCGGTTGTGTCCGATCAAGGATGTCAGACTTAAGCGTTAATCCGTCCAGTTGAATAAAGTATTCTAGTCGTGTCTGATCTTCATTGAGGGTGAAGGTGGCGAATCCGCCAGCATTGGATGGAGTGGCTGGGACAACTTGTGAACCCTCAAGATTAGCTCGGAAAAAGGATGCCGCCATTGCTTCGTTAACTGTTCCCAGGGTTGAGAGAAAGACCAACCCCGCTAGTAACTTTTTCATAAGAATCTCCTAAGTCCTGAGGTAAGCTAACACATTCAGTCCAGTGATCTCAAGGAGTTAACCGTAAAAAAAACTACATAATTGAATTAAAAGCTCTCTGACTATTCTTCCTGCAGCGGATAGCTTATGTTTCGCTGTAACGCTGGCCGCCCTGTTCTCAGGAGCCTCTAAACATAGTTTACGCTACATAGTTTGCGCTATACACTTCAGCGACTATGCACCCTCGTCACCCTAATGATCTGCCAGAAAAAATTTCAGTCCATACGGAATTTTAATGTATTAAATCATGCCGACCAGATGGAAGGTTAAAGAGCGCCATTCTTACACATAAATAAAAGCCATCTTGGATGAATCAGTCAGGCTGCGTCAAAAGACGGACGGTCAAACTTTGTGAAATGTATCTGTTGAGGAATGTTTGACGGGCTGTCTTTTGCCAGTCGAGTGAAATATTTCTATGATGAAACCTCACATCATATGCTCGGGATGTCCTATGCGTTGGCTTCATAGATCCATTGTTGGCTTTAGTGTTTTCTTGGCATTGATGACTTTCTGGTTCATCCCTCCAGCCTGGGCTGAGGTGGTTGACGCTCATGCAGAGCCGCCCCAGGATACTTTTCAGCTAGGCGTTGTCGCCTTCCAACAGGAAAACTATCCCCTCGCAACTCAGGCGTTTACTCAGGCGATCACACTGCATCACAAAGTTGCGTCGTCCTACAGTAATCGCTGCCTGGTCTACCTCGTGATGGATGATTACCCACAGGCGATTAATGACTGTACCCAGGGAATCCAACTCAGCCCCGGTAACATCGAAGCCTATCTCAATCGGGGGTTGGCCCATTATCGATCAGGAGACTATCAAAGTGCGATCACGGATTACAACTATCTCTTGCAACTGAAGGATGATGACTACCGAGGCTTTTATAATCGAGGATTAGCGGAATTTGCGCTGGGACAACACGAGATCGCCATCACTGATTTTGACGCGTGTTTGGAATACAGTCCCGACTTGTCCGATGATCGAATGGCGGAGATCTACGATTATCGAGGCGTCGCTCATTTAGAGATGGCTGACTATGAAGCTGCGATCGCTGATTTTACCCGAGCGGTAGAATTTGATCAGACCGACGCGCGAGCATACTTTCATCGCGCTCGCGCCCGCCACCGCCAGACAAACTACGAAGTGGCGCTAGCGGACTTCAATCAGGTGCTGTCACTTGCGCCTGACCATGGCCGCACTTACCTCAATCGAGGCATGTTGCATCTTCAGATGGGGAATTCTGGGCAAGGGATCGCCGACCTACAGCAGGCGGCGCGATGCTTTTACCAACAAGGAGAAACGGTTATCAATCAACGGACAATCGCCTTACTTGAGCAAATTCAAGCCGTTCATCGAATTTGATGAATGATGTTGAAAGCGCACAGTCAAGACCAAAAAAAGTCTACCCCTATTTTGAGATGTTTCCTTATCGGTCGGCGCCTTCGGTATTTAAAGGCCCAGACTAACCGCCAGCGGAGGCCCCACGATTTCAGCGCCATAATCCTGAGCGAGTTTTGCTAAAGATGCGCTATCCAGTTCATCTGATGGGGCTGAAGAAACCGTCTGGAAAAAACCCTCAGATCCGCCAGGAGTTAGGATGCCAAGTATTCTCGCCGTCTCCTGCTGAAGATTGATCCAGGTGTGTGGAGTCCCTTTAGGAATATAAAGACAGTCACCGCACTTAGCCTCGACGGCTTCTTCCCCGATCTGATATCTGAGGCGGCCCTTCAAGATGTAGTGGGTTTCGTCTTGTTCTGGATGAATATGGAGAGGCGGACCACCTAGATAACCCAGTTCAATTTCTGCCAAATCTAGCTGTCCAGAAGTTTCAACATCTGACAGCCTGAATGTGATTTGCTCGTTTGGAGCAGTGTGATATCTTCGTCCTGCGTTGTTCGAGATAACCAGCGCTTTGGCCATATTATTGTTCCAGCTCTAACTTACTAAACAAATAAGTTGATAATCAATACTAACTCTGCAGCATAGGCTTGGGGCGATGTCTTCAAGCATGGGGATATCTGTGCGTTACACTTTATCAATCCTATCTGATTCGTAAATCTAAAAAGCATATTAGGACTCCAAATCCCTTATCGATTAATCATCTGTGTGGCGCTAAATTTTACAACTCAATTAGGACCCGTAGTTGGCGCTTGAAGCGCACTTGTGACTCTGTGAACAAAGTTATTAAAGAGTGTCGAATTAGTAACAGTTTAGCAACCATAAACATCTTGCTCTAAAATTAAGTTAGTAGAAATACTTATATTCCTCTTGAAAATCCTTTTTCATTAATACCTGTGGTGATGCGGGGCCTTTGCACTCCTGTTCCTGAGACTGAGGGGATAGAGGATGGGGTTATGTTATTTAGGAGGAGTCGGGAATGGGTATCAAGTATTTCACTTTGCATAATTAGTTTTATGGTGCGAATTACCATAAAAGGAGATGTCAGTTTAGATTTGTTTTTGACTTTTACGTGATAGTTGCGTGGTTACTTTTCCTTAAAGAAATGGAGGTGCCGATTGTATAGCATGAATAGAGTATATTAGATTTGATTTCATCCTGACTCCTTGCTTCTCGATAGATAGGAGAACTCGCTTCCAGCAGGATGGCAAGATGCCTGTGTCCCACTTTTGAGTCTGATATACCTGCGCTTCGTTTCAGTGTCTTGACGCGACAGATATCGTGCTGACCGATCCGTCGATGTTGATTAAAGTTGCGGAGTGGCGACGTGGCAGACAGAGTTCCAATAAGAGATTGGTTACTTTTGAATAGGTAAAGTGTTCTATGGACCTTATGCAAAGAGGTGCATCGAGTTGCAATCGCTCGAATTTCTCAGAGTGCGATCGTTGTGTCCTAAGTCTACTCCGTCCTCACCTGATGCAGGCAGATGAAGATGGCCCTGCCTGTAGCCAAATTCAACAACTCTTGAAACAATTCAAACATGCTTTAGAGCAGGGAGGAGTGATCAGTTTGGCGAGTAACGGCCAGGTAGAGTGTATGACTCCACACGCTGAACATTTATTGAACCAATATTTTTTGTCCTGTACCCCATACACATTGCCGATTCTTTTACAACATTGGTTCAAGCGTCAGATTTCGCAATGCTCATTGAATGGAGATGCGCCAGTTTCTATCCCGTTACAAATTGAACGGGCAGGACGACGGTTGACTATCCGTCTTATTCCTGATCCCAGCAAAGATCACTATGTGTTGCTGCTAGAGGAACAAGAACAAGTATTTTGGTCAGTTGTTGCTCTAGAAGAAATGCTGGGCCTGACCAAACGCGAAGCGGAGGTTCTGTTCTGGATTGCTCAAGATAAGAGCAATACCGGAATTGCTGGAGTGCTGGGTTGTTGTGAGGGGACGGTGCGAAAACATCTAGAGAATATTTACAGAAAACTGGGTGTCCAAAGCCGAATGGGGGCTGTAATGGCGGCTTTAGAGAAGTTGGGGCTTCTCTCAAAAGGATCGTTTGTTTCAAGTTTGTCATAACTCTATACGCGGATCGTCGTATTGTTCCAAAAAACTATTTTGAAGAGGATTAGATTAGATAAGTCATCCAGCGTTTGACAAATTGCTGTAGACAAACTGTTTAAATTTATATCTCATTAATCTGCTAGTTATCACATCCTGTTCTATGGCAGTCCTCAAGGTTATCAACGAATTGGCCTCAAATTTCGCTATGGACCAAACGTTAGAACAGCCATATTGCTAAGGCGCAAAGGAGTCACCCATGAGCGTCATCTTTGGTGAAACCCGGAGCTTTCCTCAAGACAATGGTCCCGATGTTGACCTTGTGGTCTTTGGTGACGAGTTCTACTCTCGGCGTGAAACAATAGATGGTTACACCGTTGTCTATGACGATAACCATGGCCAGTATTGCTACGCCACTTTGCAAGATGGTCAATTTGCATCCAGTAGTGGGATTCCCCTTGTAGAACAACCGCCATTAGGACTCCAGCTCCATCTTGAGGAATCCGAACAAATTCAACGGCAGAAATTTGCTGAGCGTTACGCCCAACTGCAACCTGACGAGCGTAACCCTTTTCCTGGGCAAAACCTATAAAACTTAGTCCTTTACGTCCATTAAATATCAAATAAGGAGTTTGTTATGAGTGCAATATTTGGTGAAACGCTAGTCTTTCAACAAGAGAATGGTCCGGATGTCGAGCTGGTTGTTTTCGGCGATGAATTCTATGCCCGTTACGAAACCCAGGAGGGTTACACAGTTGTTTACGATTCAGATTGTGGACGCTACTGTTATGCCGTCTTACTGGATGGACGCTTGGCTTCCAGTGGCATTCCCATTTCCAAGCGTCCACAGTCAGGCCTTCGGCGAGGACTGAGAGAAGCAGAAACCATCCGGAATCAGAAGTTTGCCCGTCGGTATGCAGACCTGCGCCCTCCAGCCGTAGGCGCCGCCGCCAATATTGAAAGGACGATAGGGCGTAACAATGGGCTGTTAGAAGGACGGCGAGTGAGCGAGGGGGCCATTCGCGGCTTAACGATTCTGGTTGAATTTGCCGACCTCTCGAGTGCGGTAACTGCCGCTGAAGCGGACGCAATGTTGAACGGAACCAACTATCAGGAAAATGGTAACTTCTGTTCAGTGCGCGAATACTTCCACCTGATATCGAACGGGAAATTAAACTATACCAATCAGGTCGTAGGCCCGATTAAACTGAGCCAAAACCAGAGATACTATGTCCAGAATCTACTTTGCAGAGAAGCCGTCGATAAGGTTGTCATACCAAGTCGTCGAGAATACCCACAATATATACTTTCGTAAAATCCTTGAATCATAAGGCTTATAGCCCATTTTTTCTGGGCGTATATTATGGGTGTTCAACTTTACTTGGTATCAATGAATTGGGGGTTGATCTGTCTCAATTTGACGCTCACGGTGAGGGGGTAGTGGATGCACTGAGCTTTATGTACGCTGGTCGGACGGTTTATGAAGGAAACCTCTGGCCCCATAACTCTACTCTGAGGCTGAGCTATAACGGGGTCAAAGTGAATTTCTACACAATACAGAGTCTGGGCCGCCAGCGAGTTGACCTCAGTATCGGCACTTTCTGCCATGAGAGCGGCCACCTGCTTTGTCGCCTCCCAGACTTGTATGACTACGGCAGGCGAGACGGTGATTTTGAAAAAAGTAGCGGCATGGGGGATTACTGCCTGATGTCCGCCGGTAATCACCTCAATCGTGGCCGCACCCCTGCTCCTATCTGTGGCTATTTACGAGACTTGGTGGGATGGTGCGATCGCGAAATTCGCCTCAATGGCTCCAGGGTTTATGAGGTTAAGCACGGGAACTATGGCGCTCTAATGAAGTACGAAACCCATCAAGCCAATGAATACTTCATTGTTGAAAATCGCACTAAGCGGGGGTTAGACGCCTACTTGCCCGCCAGTGGACTGGCGGTCTACCATTGCGATACTCTGGGGTCGAACGAGTGGCAAGGGGGAACCCCTGATCGCCACTATCAGTGCGGCTTACTTCAGGCAGACGGCCATCTTGATCTGGAAAACAACCGCAATCGAGGAGATCAGGGTGACTTGTTTGAGCGTAGGGATGGCGTGGCGTTGTCCTATACAACAACTCCCTCGACCCGAGCTTGGGATGGTTCTGACTCAGGCCTCACCATTTCAGATATCTCGGCAGCGGGTGAGGTCATACGCATTGCCGTTGGGTCGCTCCCGCCTCCCAATTTGGTAAAAGGAGAGGCTACCGCTGATCTGCTGATTCCCGATAACAAATCTGAGGGCGTGAGCAGCGCGATCGCGATTGGCCAGGTCGGCAAAGTTAAAATGCTAAAAGTCGAGGTCGATATTACGCACACCTACATTGGCGATCTACAGGTTGAGCTACAAGCCCCCTCTGGTAAAAGGGTGATGCTCCATAACCGCTCCGGTCGTGCTAACCGGGACTTAAAGGAAACTTATCGGATTGACACAACGCCAGATCTGGCAAATCTAAACGGAGAACCGATTAATGGCGATTGGCGCCTGAATGTACGGGATTTGGCGTCCCGAGACATCGGACGGCTGAATCGTTGGACCCTTGAAATTGTCTATGAGGCAATGGGGAAAGTGGTCCGACAAGAAGTGACGCCGAACTTAGCTATTCCGGACAATAACCCTGCAGGCGTCAGCAGCTCGATTGCGATCTCTAAGTCCGGGACTGCTAAGGAAATCACTGTCGAAGTTGCGATTGAGCATACTTACATTGGGGATTTACTGATTGAAATCACGGCCCCCTCGGGCCAAAGCGTCACGCTGCATAATTTGACGGGAGGCAGCCAGGATAATTTGAGAATGACCTATGCTCCGTCTTCTACCCCTGCCCTAGAGGCTATGGTGGGTCAACCGATTCAGGGTGACTGGTCATTGCGGGTCAAAGACCTACAAAGACTCGATACCGGCCGACTAGAAAAATGGGCGCTGCAACTCAGATACTGAAGCCGCCAGACAGATCCTACAGCATGCGCCTTAGCCATGTCTTAGGAGGTCATCCATAAACAACACTGTCGGGTGTGTTATGGAGAGCCATAAAGGACTTTTCTACAAGGCTTGCTTCAGAACGCTGATGCGATAACACATCCGACGAAAAATCAAGACTCCTACTTATTTACAGAGAGGTACTAAGAAAATGTCTTTAGCAAACTACGGTGTTTTGAAATGCCGCGCGTTGGATCGCAAAATTGATCCTCAGTCTGATCCGTCACCTCACTATCAGGTCTTAGTTTCCGATCAGGAGAATAAACACCGTATCGCCGTCAATGTCAAATCTCAATTAAGCCCTTCAGAGCTTTTGTACCTGGTCGATGAGAACTTCCAGCATGAAGTCATCAATCAGCTCACAGCGCTGGATTGGGGATTTCACAAATTAGAGAATCAACCCGGCGGCATGGCGCTGGATTTCATTCGCAGCAATTTATTTCGCCCAGAAGAGATGAAGCCCTTGCCGCCGGATGTTCCCGGTCCTGACAATGACTTGAAAGAGCTGATTGATTTGTACATTCAGCGGGCGATCCAATCCGAGGACGCCATATTGTATGTCTTTGGAGAACCCTGGGGACCTGAACCCAGAACCCCTGACAAATATTTTGGGTTCCGCCCTGGTAGCGGCATCCATGATGTCCATATGAATCAGGGCAGCATAGGAAGGTTTCAGCGAGATAACGGTGTTTATCAAGATGGCGCGCTACTGATTCACTTCCCGTCTCGGAACCAATGGATTGGTATTTTCTTGGCTTTCCAGTCTCAATGTTTCCATACCGATGATCGCACCGGGGACGCCCTTAAAGAACCCTGTGAAACACCCCCTGAAGAAGCGGTGAGGATCCTAGCGGCGCTGGTCAACCCAATGGGCCACGACCCAGGCAGAGAATCGGTGGTGCTGATGAATGTTTCGCCAGAGCAGGTAGATTTGAGGGGCTGGAGTCTGGCTGACAAGAACAAGCGGAAATATCTCCTAAACGGCATGCTTGAAGCCGGTGGTTTGGTGACGCTGTCGCTATCTGGAGCAGATGTACAGCTGTCTAATAAAGGGGGAATTATTACACTGCTCAATTCCGATGGAATCAAAGTTCATGGCGTTTCTTACACCAAGAAACAAGCTCGAAAACAAGGATGGATGATTGTGTTTTGAATTATTTTTTTCTGGGGGATCATCAACCCGACTTGTGTGAGCCAGAAACGCTTTTAAGTTTCTCGGATTATAAAATTTGGCGAGTTAGAGATGGTGAAACGTTCGATCTGAAAAATATTCCCACAACGGGCTATTACCAGGTGAGTGTT
The DNA here is from genome assembly GCA_030065175.1 of Leptolyngbyaceae cyanobacterium MO_188.B28. GTDB lineage: Bacteria > Cyanobacteriota > Cyanobacteriia > Phormidesmidales > Phormidesmidaceae > JAKSDM01. The sequence goes on from JASJDH010000225.1 coordinate 13,302, forward strand.
GATCAGGGGCGCATGTCTCTTGCTAACCCCTATCGGGGCTGAACGATCGGCGTTAGGAAGACTTGGTTTATTTTGTGCGAGATATTGCGATCGCTCAAACAATAATGAAGTCAACCCTGAGCTCATTTTTTAGTGAAACCCTAAGGTTGCCAGAAAGAAACTTGAAAGATTTGTGCCCTCAATCCTTGACAATAACTGTTCCACAGATATTAGGTTCAATTCATTATTGCTAGACTCCTTAGCCAATTCGCTTTGGATCTTTGAGAGGTAATTTATTTAAGAACCATCTCGAAGAAGGAAACTATTGGCAGGAAATGCTGTGAGGCGCAAGTCGATGGGAAAACAGGATCGAATGAATAGAATTAGCGTCTATGATGCTTCTCGGTCTTTTAGTAGATCGTTGGGTTAAGTTTTTTGAGTGGAATAATGGGTATTACATAGCCTGATCTATAGTTTTACTAGAGGGCAATAAACTTACTTGGCTCCATCATTCCGCTCCGCTACAGCCTAATATTTCGATAGGGACTTCTAAAAAGGTGGTTTCGAAGCTTTTAGTGCAAAATTTTGATGTAGCTCAGAAGTCGGAGGTTCTTATATTAAATATCTTTGAATTTAGCCTCTAAAATCAGTAGTTAAAGTGATTTTGGTCGGCATAAAATTTCATAAATCTGATTCTCAAAGAAATTTCTATAGAAGAATTGAGGAGATCATAATGTAAGTTCTCAAAAACCGCTGACAAAAGTCTGTAGGGAACATAATCGACGTAGAGGTTGCTATCGGCGCCAAAATCTGGTCTAAGTGAGGATATGA
>JASJDH010000226.1 GCA_030065175.1 Leptolyngbyaceae cyanobacterium MO_188.B28
CCGAGAATGGTCAGGATACTTCAGGTATTTTAAGTAAGCCTTAGTGCTTGAATCTCTTGCATACATAGTATTTCAGTCATCCTTTACAAAAAATGACTACCAACTTCGCGAGGGAAATAACCCAATCAAGGCAATACAGAAACCTAAGGCCAGATAAGGTTGCATATTGTTATGAGCCTGACCGCCTCCCACATTCTCAAGCTGGGACGAATTGAGGCTGACATTTGGGACAGTCGTTTCAGCATATTCCCTACCGGTTACTGTGGTGTCACCTGCAATGTAAGCGCCATTAGGACTGGCGTTATCGCCAGGTTCCTGAACGGCCTTCAGTAGGTGATTGTGGGCAGGTAAATTCGCTTGGGTCAGGGTGACAGTAGCCGCCCCTGATCTTTCTCCCCAGCTGTGATTACTCAAACCTGGTCCCTGACCAGAGTTTCCCCCTATATTTAGAGGTCCACGCCCCCTTAGATCCGGTATCCCAAATGTAGTTCTTCCATCTCCCCCAAAAGTTGTTCCCAGCAGGCTAAAGAGAGCAGTATTTTGAGCAATCGGTAGGATCTGGCCGTCACAATAGCTCCACCCTCTGGGGGCAAAGGTGTTGGCCCAAATTCTAATTTCAGCCAGGAATGGTTCCGCCATGTTCTTTCTCCTCAGTGATGCTATGAACGGCTTGGGTAAATTCCCGCCAGACAAATGATGAAGTTGATCCCTAAGTAAGGCTGCATATTGCTATGGGGTTGACCGCCTCCCGTAGATTCAACGACAGTCGAGGGAAAATCGATGACCTTACTCTGGTCGGGGTTCTTTTTATAGAAATCCACAGTCCGCTTGGCTAGCACTGCCCCAGACGGATTATCTGAACTGGCGTTATTGTCAGATCCCTGGAGTATATGGGTGTGGCTCGGCATTTGGTTAATGGCCAGGGTCTCCGTTTCTGCCCCCCCCCTACTTCCAATTCTTCGGGAAGAGAGGCCCGCGCCAGTTCCCTGGTGAATGGGTAACCGCCCCCTGAGGTCCGGCAAACCAAACGTGGTCCTGCCATCGCCGCCATAGATAGTCCCTAGCAAACTGAACAGGGCATCGTTTTGCGATGTTGCTAACAGTTGACCATTGCAAAAGGACCAAGACCGCGGGGCAAAGTTGCCTGCAAACATGCGGATTTCGCCTAGGAATGGGTCTGACATCAAAAACCTCCTTACAACTCCTTAATTCCGAGAGGGGAAAGTCCCTTGGAGGGCAATACAGAAGCTAATCGTCAAAAAGGGCATCATATTATTTTGAGCCTGCCCCCCACCTGTATTGGTGACTGCGCGACTGTCCATTGGAACCAAGTTAACCGCGCCACCATATAGATTCTCGTCAGTAGATTGGCCAAGGATGCGATCGCTCTTCGGAGCCGACTTAGTTGCAGCAGCATCGGTGGCTCCTACCGCATGAGTGTGACTTGGCATTTCATTGGCCGCCAATGAATGAGTCTCCTCACCTCCTTGCTGACCCAATCGGTAATTGGGAAGACCCGCGCCAGCACCAAAGTGAATGGGAACTCGCCCTCGCAGGTCAGGTAAGGCAAAGCTGGTGCGGCCATCTCCTCCGAAAGTCGTGCCTAGCAAGGCAAAAAGCGATTGGTTCTGATTAATCGGCAGGATTTGTCCATCGCAAAAGGCATATCCTCTGGGTGCAAAGTTGAATCCGACAATGGTGATTTGGCTTAAATAAGGCTCGGACATACAAATTTCCTCAGCGTATCCAGCTCAGCAATTCAAAATCGTTGATTGCATGGCAAGCGGCTCGAGCCTAGCCTAAGAATTTAGAGCTTAATAAGGAATTCGACTAAGGTTGTATTTCCAGACTAGTTCAGCGGCGGCGCTACAAGTGACAAATAGCCGCCAGGTAGCAAGCTTCCCCCTGGTCCACCCCAGCGTAAGAAATACTGAGGCCAAAGTTACCCAGAGTGGGATGGTTGAACTGATAAGGTTCAGGCTCCAACACCTCTTGGGTTGGCCCTTTGAACTTGAGAATAAATTGTTCCAGCTTGGAGTCAACTTTGTGTTCCTCCAGGCTAACTAACCGTAAAGAAGAGATCTGACCTGTCGGCGATCGCAAACGAAACTGACTGTTGATCAAGCCTTGAAAGTGAACCTTATGCAACTTCTGGGTCGGGTTTTCCGGCCAATGACTTGTAGGTTTTGCTTCCCCAGCCTTCAAGTTAATGGAAGAGAGGCCAAAGCCTGCCATAGCGCCTAAACCAAGCATCAATCGCCGACGCGAAAAAAGCATTTTGAGCACTCCTGAATAATCAAAGTCTTGCTGGGGCGAGCGTAAGAAATTATGGGAACTGCAGTAAACAGAACACACTAAGGGGACTGTATCCTGAAAATCTAACCTGAGATTCTCGCCATAATTTCCACCAAAAGTCTATATTTTTTGCCCCTCAAGATTGCTGCGCTTACTCAAAAGAACAATTCGCCCTCATCTGAATCAGGCAAAAGTTGTGTAGAGCCTAGTTTGCGTAGTGCTTTCATTGGCTTCGACAGAAGTCTACGCTTAAATATTTCTTATCATTTCCAAAATGAGATCATTTGTTGTAATTTTTGGGTAGAAAGGAGGGGGATATTCACAAGAAGTTTCTTTCAAGAAAAAGCCAATGATAATTTTGCATGGTCAAAAAAACTAGTCCTTAACAGTATCTATTGAAAACACCGAATATAAACTCTAAACAAAATCTATGCAAAACCATTTAACTATTCACTCAACTCTTCAGGAATTTGAGCAACGGGGAATTACAGTGCGTCCAATCACCTCAGAAGACGAAGATTTTCTCTACACTCTCTATGCCAGCAGTCGGGAAGAAGAACTTTCGGCGGTCGATTGGGACTTGTCCTTTAGGGAAGAATTTCTTAGGATGCAGTTTATGGCGCAACATCAGTATTATCATGAGCGTTTTATCGACCCTGAGTTCTTAATTATTCTCTTGCAGGAAAAGTCAATTGGGCGTATCTATATTGATCATCGCCAACATGAAATAGCCCTGGCTGAAATTACCCTCTTGCCTGAATATCGAAATCAAGGCATTGGCTCCCTTTTTGTACAGGATTTAAAGACGAAAGCTGCAGCGAGAAAATTGCCGCTGCGTCTCCATGTTGAGCATTTTAACCGAGCCCGAAAACTTTACGATCGCTTGGGCTTCCAACAGATTGAGGACACAGGGGTGCATTCTCATATGGAGTGGTCATCCCAGTTAGCCCTCTAAACTGAAATATATTTAATTCAGCTAAAAATCACCCTGATACAAGCAATCTGGAATCAAATAGGATGGACCTTATAATGGACAAACCCTTAACAATTTCTGACTTTAGACCCCATTTATCCTCAAAGTTTTATGTTCACTGCGACAAAGATCGTGAAAATTTGGAGGCCCTTGAAACAAAGTTAACTGAAATTAATGAGTTGAAATATGATCGTAGGGGAGATCTCGGTAAAGCCTTTACCTTGACTTTTTTAGGAGAACTAGAGCCCATATTGCCACAGAAAATCTATCAGTTTGAGCATCAAACCATGGGGAAGTTGAACATGTTTGTTGTCCCGATTGGCCCAGATAGAGAAGGTAAAGGGATGTGCTATGAAGCTGTTTTCAGCTAGATTGAAAATGCATTCTTACTAGAGATGGTTACATTCCTGACTTCTGCTCCTATCCCCAGATTCAGCTAAGTTTTCTTAGATTTGGGGTATACCTGTGTCATAGCAACCATATCTAAATTAATTTATTGTTAGGATTGTAGCTGACACTAGCCCCAAGGTTGATGACGAAAACGGAGACTATTCAATCAAGTTCTGTTGTTGCAAGCTTTCATGCCCTTGCAGATCCGCTGCGCCTAAAAGTGGTCGAACTTCTCAAAGATCAGGAACTTTGTGTCTGCGACTTGTGTGAACTGCTTAATGTCAGCCAATCTAAGCTTTCCTTTCACCTAAAAACCCTGAGAGAGGCGGGTTTAGCCCGGGGACGTCAAGAAGGCCGCTGGATTTATTACAGCCTGAATTTACCTCAGTTTGTTGTGTTAGAGCAATTTATCTCCGAGTTTCGTCGCTCAAGTCCGATCTTACCCACCCGAATTTGCTCTGACGAAGCGTTGCATCCTAGCAAATAGATCCACCGCCACTAGTAGCCAATGGGAGAATGCAAGAGTGATGATCGGAGAGATTATCTTTGCTTGACAAATCAATTTTTTTTGAAATGATAGATCGTGAGCTGCAATTCGGATTAGTCGAAGGTAAGTTGTGGATGTAATTTAGCTGAATCATTCATTTGCAACGGTTCCGATCACACTGACCGCCCGCTGCTTGGATAGATCCTACATACTCTCTAAAGCAGAAACAGTCTCAATTTAAATTGAGAAATATATTAAATTGAGGAACATATCAAATTTAATTGATGTATTGATTGCTGCCAGATCTAAGTAGGAAAAATCAGAATCCAACAGTTGCATATTTTTTTACAGAGAGAGTCAGGGATGAGCGTAGGTAACCCAGAAATCAATGCTTCAGCGGTTCAAGCTGGGGGAAAGCTCAGTTTTTTTGAACGGTATCTGACAGTTTGGGTAATGTTATGCATTCTGGCTGGCATCTTGCTGGGTCGATTGTTTCCTGGCGTTGCTGTGGCGTTGGACGCCATGAGTGTCTTCCAGGTGTCTATACCCATTGCCATTTGCCTGTTTTTCATGATGTATCCGATCATGGTCAAAATTGACTTCGGGCAAGCTAAACAGGCAGCGCGCACGCCTAAACCCGTGCTTCTAACACTGGTCGTAAATTGGTTAATCAAACCCTTTACGATGGTGGTATTCGCTCAGTTTTTCCTGGGATGGTTGTTTCAGCCATTGCTGAGTGGAACTGAGATTATTCGAGGCAGTGAAGTGGCGCTGGCGAATTCATATATTGCCGGGGCCATCTTATTGGGCATTGCGCCTTGTACGGCAATGGTTTTGATGTGGGGCTATCTGTCCTATAGCAATCAAGGCCATACGCTCGTGATGGTCGCCATCAATTCGCTGGCGATGCTGTTTCTGTATGCGCCGCTGGGTCGCTGGCTACTAGCTGCAAATGACTTAACAGTCCCCTGGCAAACGATTGTCTTATCCGTTCTGGTTTATGTCGGATTGCCCCTCATGGCTGGGGTCTATTCCCGCTATTGGATTTTGAGGTATAAGGGGAAGGTTTGGTTTGAACAAAAGTTCTTGAAGTATCTTAGCCCAATCTCAATCGCAGCCTTGCTGATTACTCTAGTGCTGTTATTCGCCTTCAAAGGTGAACTGATTGTGGCTAACCCTCTCCACATTCTGTTAATTGCGGCGCCACTGTTTATTCAAACCAATTTTATTTTTCTGATTGCCTATGTTGGCGCTCAGAAGTTGGGATTGACCTATGAAGATGCAGCCCCGGCAGCGTTGATTGGGGCAAGTAACCACTTCGAGGTGGCGATCGCAACCGCAGTCACCCTATTCGGACTCAATTCCGGCGCCGCCCTAGCGACAGTTGTGGGCGTCCTGATCGAAGTGCCCGTCATGCTGATGCTAGTTGAAGTCTGCAAACGCACCGCATTCTGGTTCCCCCGCGAACCCGAAAAAGCCACTCTCCAGGATCCAAGATGTATTCGTCCGTTAGGCTGAGCCCGGTAGTTTGAGCCCACTCTACGAGAAGAGTAAGCTCTACACCCTAAATCCCTCTCCCTTGGGGCTACTGTGTACACACAAGTTCTCTGTGATGTCCCGAAGCGGGATTTACCCCCTCTAACTCCCCCTTGGAAAGGGGGAGGACCGGAGTTTCCCCCCTTTCCAAGGGGGGACTAAGGGGGGTAAGCCAGGATTTACACTTCCAAATGGAGATCTGTGTACACAGTACCCCTTGGGGAGAGGGACTTCGAGATTTCTGCACCTTGATCGACAAATCTCCCCCCCATCTCCCCCATCCGCTCCATCCCCCCTATCTTGCCCTGTTCCCCCTGCCCCCTCTCCCCTTAAAAACTTCACTACAGGAGAACCCATACATACCATGAAGCGTGTCATGTTCGTGTGCAAGAAAAACTCGGCTCGGTCCCAGATGGCGGAAGGCTTTGCTCGGACTTTGGGAACGGGCAAAATTGAGGTGACCAGTTCTGGCTTAGAAGCGAGTCAAGTGCGGCCAGAAGCGATCGCAACCATGAAAGACATTGGCATTGACATTACCGAACAGACCTCTAAAGCGCTGAGTGACTTTAAGGCGAGCGATTTTGATGCGGTGATTTCCCTCTGTGGGTGTGGCTTTAATCTACCGCCTGAGTGGGTGCAAAGAGAGGTGTTTGAAGACTGGCAACTTGAGGATCCTGCGGAGAAACCCGAAATCTTTCCCGAGATCCGTGACGAAATTCAGAAACGGGTGACCCAGTTGATTGATATGTTGACTCAGCAATCTGTATCTGCTTAATGTCGATTTTGAGGGGAGAGCGGTTGGGTATTTAGTAGATGGGTGGATGGGTAGATGGGTGGATGGGTGGATGGGTAAATTTTGTTGCGCCTAAGGTGAGCGCTTTTGGTTAACCCAAACTTGGACGGAGGGTCTTTTCCATTGATATTGGGCGTAAGCGACCAGTTTTTCTGGGACGTTATCCCCATTCATTACCAGTCGATTGAGCAAGAGGGCCAGATCGGTGTCGGCAATACACCATTGGTTGAACAGGTTTTGCGCATTATCTTCAAGTAGTCTGTCAACGGCTGCAAACAACTTTTCCGCTGAGGCTTGCGCTAATTCGGAAAGTGGGTTTTGGACCGGCTTGAAAAAAATGACTTCAGTGGGGCGTTCTTCACGAATAGGTATGAAGTCACTCCGAAGCCACGCCTGAATTTGTCTTGCCAGCGCTTTTTCTTGAATATCTGTTGGATATACCTGAGGATAGTGATCGGCGGGCGCTAATTCCTCTAAATATTCTGAGATTGCAGACGATTCTGATAGGTGAAAGTCGCCATGGGTAAGCGTTGGGACTCTGCGCGTCAACGATAGATTTGAATAGTCAGATTGCTGATTTTCCTGTGCATCTAAGTTAACCGTTTGAATCTCGAAGGGGAAGCCCTTTTCTATCAGAGTGACAAACGCTGACATGGCGTACGGACTTATAAATTTTGAGTCGACATAAAGTGTAAAGGTATGGTCAGGCATGAGGCTTGTCCGCTTATGAAGTTATGCGCTGACATCAAATCAGCAGTAGCAATACTGTGAAAGCTGTGGCGCCGCCCAGAAAAGAAAAGAAGCAATTTTCCTTTTCATCCGGCAGTTCTCGATTCAGCACGTTGAGAATGATGCTGCCCGCCAGAAATGACCAGACGATAGAAACGGCGGCCTCATCAAAGAGGGCGACCTGGCCCGCGATCGCGCCTAAAATCACCGCTGCTACAAGTACCCAGCGCCCTTGCTTGTCATATAAAGCTTGGTAGTGTTCGCGAAGATTTTCGTCAATGATGAACAGATGTAGAGCGACGGCGACAAAGAAAAGGAAGCAAGCCAGTAGTCCATGATGCTTACTGGTGTCTTGCAGTAAATAGCCTACAATTGCATTAAGAAGAGCGAATGTAATAATGTGAAGCCAAAAAATAGAGGTTCTGCCGCCGCCTTGGATTTGCCCTTCCTTTTGTTTCGCCGATTGCCATCTCAGGGCCAATAAATCCAAACCATAAAACAGGAGGAGGCCCATCAGCGCCAAGATGTAAACATGATTTTCTAGATAGTGGAGTAGAGGGATTTCAGAGTGGAGCAGTTCTTCCTGAGCATGACTTAGTTCTGGCAAAACTTCTATAAACACATATCCTAGAGAGACGCCTCCCGCAAAAGATATCCAGCGAAATCTCGGGATAATAGAGAAAATGGGCAATTGGGTTGCAAAGCTATGAACCAAAGCTAGCCCAATCGCCATGGTTAAACCTACGGCGACCATTGCATTGTTATTCCATAAGGGGGCTTTGGAATATATAGTATTGGATTTTAGCCCTACACAATTCCATCAATTGCAGATAATTTAGTGTAGATGATTTAGCTGCAAACCAGGGCTTATCATTTAAGCCGGGACAGTCCGTAGGAAAGGAATGCAGAATACAGAACTCACAAGGCTGATAGAAAATAGATTCTGCCCTCTGACTGCTGTATTTTTTCTTTGCTAGAGTAACTGGCTTAAATTGTACGCCGTCTCCTGTATTCTGTTTAAGTTGACGCCCCTTTTCCATTCCGAGATGTCCAGAGCTGAAAGTATTCAAGCAGTAGGGCTTCAGCTTCCTCCTGCGGTAGGGGTTTGGAGAAAAAGTAACCTTGGCCGTACTCACAATCTAAATCTCGGAGCCTGGCGGATTGCTCCGCTGTTTCTGTTCCCTCGGCGACAACATCCATCCCTAAATTATGGCCCAGGCTAATGATCGTCTTCACAATCTCGGCATTTTCACTGCTGTCTTCCATTCGACTAACAAAGGCCCGATCAACCTTCAGCGTATCGGTCGGGAAGCGATGAAGATAGCTTAGAGAAGAATAGCCAGTGCCAAAATCATCAATGCTGAGTTGAATATTTAGGGCTTTCAAGCGCTGCAGCACTGCGATCGCCGACTCCACATTGTCCATCGCCATGCTTTCAGTGATTTCTAGTTTTAAGGCGCGGCTATCCAATTGAGTCTCTCGTAGGATGCGCTCAACCTGTCCAACTAAATCTGGCTGGGCAAACTGTTTAGGAGAGAGATTTACACTGATTAGCAAAGGTGGATCCATCGGGAATTTTTGCCGCCACTCATACATTTGTCGGCAGGCTTCTTCCAGGATCCACTCCCCCATGGGAATAATCAGTCCAGTTTCTTCTGCAACAGGAATAAACTCACTGGGATACACAAACCCACGTTCAGGATGACGCCAACGAACCAGCGCTTCAAAGCCTGCGATCTGATTCGTCTTTAAAAAAACCAGAGGTTGATAATACAACAAAAACTGCTGTTGTTCGATCGCCTGCCGTAAGTCAATCTCTAGCTGAAAGCGATTCACAGCCTGATCTCGCATATCGGTGGCGAATACCTCCTGACGAGATTTGCCCAAATCCTTAGCCCGATACATCGCCGTCTGGGCGTCCCGCAATAAATCTTCCGGCTTGGGAATATGCCCCGCCGGATGCAACACAATTCCCACACTGACAGTGGTGCTGATCTCCTGCCCATTCAGGTGAACTGGCAAGGCTAACGCCTTTTGTAACTGATCTGCAATCTTTGTCGCCTGATCATTATCTGTCGCCTGATTCAACAGTATTGCAAACTCATCTCCGCCAACCCGCGCCAGATGAGATTTGACTGGCAAACAGGCATTCACTCGGCTGGCGGTTTCTACCAGGAACTGGTCTCCCATGCGGTGCCCAAAGTTCTCATTGATTAGCTTAAACCGATCGATATCCAGCGAAAGCACGGTTAATAGCTTAGTCTGATAGGGGTTACGAGTCTGGGCGATCGATTGTTGCAGCTTATTCAAAAACATAGCCCGATTCGGTAATCCCGTTAACGGATCATGGAAATCCCCATAAACGACTTTGTAAGCCACCATAATGCCGCCAGTAACAACCAGCGCCAGAACTGGGGCTGCAAGGGGAATCCAAGCTGCTTGGACAAACAGAATATAGCCAATCCCCAAAAGCCCGCCTAGCCCCGCTAAACTACTTAGACTCAAGGAGAAAAGATCCTTGAATCGCCAGGCTAGAACTCCCCCAAGCAATGACCAAGCCCAAATCCAAAGGGCCTCGCCCCATTCCGGCCAATACCAAAACAAGGGCTGTCGATCCAATACCGCACTCAAAATTTGGCTGGTCATGTGGGCGTGGACCAACACCCCGCTCATCAATGGGTTCTCTTTTTGAGCTGAACTGAGCGGCGTGTAGAACACATCTTTGGCGCTTCGGGCCGTGGTGCCAATCAAAACAATTTTGTCTTTGACCCATTCTGGTTCGAATTGCCCTTTCAAAACATCGGTCAGACTTATCTGGCGAGCTAAATTGTCAGCTGCTCGGTAATTGAGCAACACCTGGTAGCCCGCTGCATCAATGGTTTGATAGCCCCCCGAATGGCTCTCTAAAGGGATAAACTTCGCCGCGCCCAGTTGCAGAGAATCAGGTTTAATCTGAAGCTCAATGGCTTGATCGGCAAGGTAGGTAAGGCTCAAGCGGAAGGAAAATGAATAAAGCTTTTCTTCACCGAGGGCTGCAAACATAAAGTTCCGACGCAGCACCCCATCCGGATCAAGAATCAAGTCATTGAAGCCAACCCTGTCGGCGGGCGTCCCCGGCGGCGGCGGTATGCTTTCGACTTCGCTACTGCCCAGCTCAGTAATCACGATAACATTATCGGCCTGGAGTTGTTTCTGGAGTGCTTGGTGACCCGGCGGCTGAGGAATATCCCGATAGAGATCCAGGCCAATTACTTTGGGCTGGTGTTCCTGCAGCTTACTCAGCGTCTCAGACAGTATCTGATCCGACATGGTAGATTGTTGTTGATTCTGAATGTCTGCCTCACTAATGCCAACGATTAGTAAGCGAGGGTCTGATTGTCCCCCTTGCTGCATCTGCATCAATCGATCAAAGGCTACCAATTCCAGAGCCTGGAAACCTCCTATATGTCTGCCCCCCAACACCAAACCCGTGACCAGCACACTGGCCAACAGAAAGGGCTGTTGATGGTAAATATGCAGCTTGCGATCGCGAGCGCCATTATTTCTTAAACGCCGGGAGTAAATTTTTCTGAACAACTCAAAGATCACAGCAATATCTGGTTAGGGCTACTCTTTAGAATTCCCAGCGATCAACAAAAGTAGGAACCTGGAACCTATATAAGTCGGGAAATTGAATAACTTCCGACTCAAATCCTTAACATGAGAAGTAGATGACTTACCCGGCTTAAAAAGTAAGAAAGTTTATCGAAAAATAGATGCCGTTCTCTTGGAGTGAGTCTCCAGTAGAGTCGTAGTCTATGAGGGGAATCCCCCAGTCGATACGGGCGTTAAAATTGTCGCCATGTTGCCATTGCAATCCGACGCCAACAGCAGCCAAAGTGTTTGGACTCGGATTAGTTCCCTCTAAATTCCAGCCAATACCTAAATCCAAAAACGGAGCAATTTGCAAAAGGCCGTCAATTTCAGGGGCGCGATAAATTGGCAATCGGACCTCAACCGACGCCAGCGCACCGCTATCCGTTAGGAGTAAATCTTGGGGATAGCCTCGAACGGTTTGGCGCCCCCCTAGACTGATTTGCTCCAAAGAGGGAAGGGATTCAGTGGCGAGTTGAACATCGCCCCGAACCAGCAGCAGTGTTTCAGGCGCCAATAAACGCACAAACTGGGTTTGCCCCCGCCAGGCGAAAAATTTACTATCGGGGGCGTCTGAGTTAATGGTTGAATTCAAGGCGTCTAAACCCAAACTAAATTGAGATCGAGCGGCGATCACTTGACGATCGCTCCGTTTCACCCAGTCCTGGCTAAACCGTAAAGCAGAAATGCGGGTGCGTCCCTCCTCATCCGAACCCCGGGTTGGAAAAGGAACCTCGCCCGTGTTCAAGGGATCCAACGTGGCTTCACTTTCTTGTCGCGACGCCGTAAGACTAAGGGCGAACTCCTCCCTCGGCGTTTGGTGAATAGGCTGCCGAAAGGTCAACTCATAGTAGGTGGAGTTGGAATTAATATTCAGGATGTCAAAGGGATCGTTAACAACCTTACTCCAGGTTCTGCCATAGTTAAAAATCAGTCTTCCGTTTTGTGGATTTACTGGATAACTGTAGCTCAGGTCGATCGCATCACTTCCATTGGTGTTGGTGTACCCGAAACTCAAGCCATCACCCTGTCCGAATAAATTAGCGTGGCTAATTTGCACCCCGCGACGGAATGTGCCGACATTGGCCGATCGATCATTATCCAGGGTAAATTCAACTTGAAAAGGATCTGCTTCGGCAATCTCAACTTCCAACAGGTTTGTCCCTGGCTGCACGCCGGCTGAAAGTTCGGCGTCAATGGTTTCAATCAATGGGTCCAGTTGCAAGAGCTGGAGTCCCTCTAGAAGTTGAGTGGAGTTCAGAGGAGACGCGCCCGCCCTTTCCAACCGCCTAATCACATAATTTGGATTCAGCCGGTGGTTACCCGTGAGTTGGATATCCTCTAATTTTCCTTCCACTACCTGGATTTCAACAATTCCCTCGGCTATTTCCTGTTCAGGAATAAATGCCCCTGAGGTGATATAGTCACGCTCCACATAGTATTGGGTAACTGCGGATCGCGCCTGTAGGAGCTGGGAAAAGGATAGACCATACCCAGCCTCCAATAGAGAAACCGAGGGGGAGCAGCGGGGAGTCTCAGAGGAAAACACTGAGTCGGCTGCAACCTGGGCAAGTTCCTCAGGACTAAAGACACTACTTCCAGTAACAACAAATTTCCGAACACAAATTCCCCCATCCGAAATATCCTGCGGAGCAGCCGGTGAAACTGGCTCCTCTCCAGGCGACTGCAGCAGTTCAGTGGGCGGCGGTAAGGGCGGTTCTACCGGAGGTAGCGATTCTAGGGAAGGCGGTCTCTGGCGTGAGTCAGCCGGTATTGCCTGGGAGACATGAATAGGTTGATCGCTGATGGCCTGATTAGTGTCAGATTGACCACTATTCGCTAGATCACTATTCGCTAGATCACTATTCGCTAGATCACTATATTCAACCGATTGTTGATCGCTGAATTGAACGGATGGCGGCTCGATAACCTGACTAATCGGTTGTTTAGATACCTTGATATTTCTGGGAAGGTCAATTCCATAGGCCCTAGGTATGGGGTAAACGCCTAATCCCAAAATTAATCCCGCTAAACTATAGTAAAAAGTTACTTTACCCACGTCATACAATATCCCTAGCGCCAGCACAAAACCCTTTGCTTACTAGGCGCTCTAGCGCCTAATGGTCAGCAGTTGCACTGAGGCTGACAACTGACCGAGTGTCGTGGCTATTATTCCCAGGACTGGGTAGCGATCGCTATCATTGCGAGGCTGAAAAAATAAATGCTTCAATTCTGAGTTTTCGCCTAAGTGAATTCCCGCCTTCACGGTCAGTGTCGAACGAATACACACTGGAAAAAGACCTCAACACAGCCGCCGTCAGTAAACGCCGTCAGTAAATCCAATTAGGATCAACGAGAAAGTCCATTGGCTGTATGAATCCACAGATATTTTCCAACTCCATCAACAAGAGCATTCACTTAGACGCCAAATAAAAATACACGCCTTCTTTACGGACATCCTTCCATAGGATGTTTATATTTTTGAGTAATAGATGTACTAGATTACGCCAGGTTCAATAAATTACTTGGTTCTTGGTAACGATAAACAGACTCATGCAGGATCTTAGAATCAGGCTTCATCGCATGTTCCCCCCCTTGGATGGAGCAGGAACCCAAGTGCGACAAACCAAAGCGCGCAAATGGATGTTTCCCCCTATCCGATCCGTCGTCTTAGGAGACTGTGGTTAGAGGGCATTCAAAAATAACTTCATAGATTTAGGGCTGTGTATGCCTTGCAGTCTTTTCACTTGTCCCTGAAGTTATTCCTACACAGCCCCTCAGCTGCTTCATCTCAGACAGATTGATCGCCGCAACCAAGATCAGTTGGAGAAGGCATTGGGAATCCGGGCACTCTAAGAGGAAACTCCATCAGTCTCTGTTAGACCCAATAAAAGGGATTGAAAGTGCATCTATAGAAGGAATCGGAAGTGCGTCTATCCTACTAGAAAGATGAAAACTTGTTTAGACAATGCCTCACTTATAGAAGACTATATCCAGGGAAAGGTATGCTTTGAGGCTAATCCCGAATTACGTATTGAAACAATCGATAATAGGGTCCAACTGTTAGAAAAAAATGGGAAGCTGCTAGCGATTAAAGACCTCCAAGCTGATCCCGTCACTTTTCTGGTTCGTCATGATTCAAACTATACTGGCCTAATCCAGCAGTCCTTACATCGTCACTGTTTTGCCCCTGACAGGGGGGTTGATAATATTCGTTTGGTTCCCTACCGGAAATTCTCCGTCCCGCCTAATTACAGTTTGAAAGTTGAC
>JASJDH010000227.1 GCA_030065175.1 Leptolyngbyaceae cyanobacterium MO_188.B28
ACCCCTCTCCCAAGCTTGGGAGAGGGGTCGGGGGTGAGGGCTTGAATAGAGAAGGCATAGGTTTTACAGATAATGAAATAGCCCTGGCTTCCGTATTCTCTATTTTCTATTCCTTTATCACTGGATTTTCCGGGGTTATATGATGCGTTTTTTGGGGGCTTGAATGACTATTCTGAAGGAATTTTTAGGCTTAGATGACTTATATAAAAAGTAGCCAATGGTCAAATGTGAAATGAGTCAAGTTTCAGGGAACACTTGGGCTGTAATAGAGAATTCCAAACTCACTTTCATTAAAATGTTTGGGGAATAGAGGTTAATCTAGGATGTTTTTCCCCCATAGAATTCCTTCCCTAAGAATTAAAGCTAAGTTAACATCTTTTAATGCTTTTCTTGCCTTATTTCTTGTTTCTTTACTGTCTGTCTTATCCCTTAACGGCTGTGCCTTTAAGTCTGGCGATGACTTGATGCTGCAGGTGGGCATTACCAATTGGCCGGGATACGATGTGGTCCTCTACGCCCAAACCGCCAAACTGTTCGAAAATCGTGGATTGGAAGTCAAGTTAGTCCGGTTTACCAATCCTCAAGACGCAGCTCGAGCCTTGCTCAGAGGATCTATTGACGCGTCTTTCATGAACTTATCCGTGGCGATGCAGGCTGATCCAGGAAATGATAGCCCGGTCTTTATTATGGTGGCGGATACGTCTTATGGGTCAGACGGAATTGTAGCTCAACCTGAAATTCAGGCGGTTGAAGATCTAAAAGGTAAACGAGTCGCCGCTAAATTAGGGGCTGCGAACCATCTAATCCTGTTAGAAGCACTCCAGGCTTACGGGATTAAACCGGAAGAAGTCGCCATTGAAGATGTTTCCAATGAAATAGCCGTCCAGTTGATGGAAAAAGGCAAAGTTGACGCTGCTGCTCTCTGGGAACCGTTATTGAGCCAAATCAAACAGGCGACTGCCGGGAATATCATCCACACCACCAAAGATGTGGACACGTTGGTGATTGACGGTTTGGCTTCTCGGTCCGCTGTGGTGGCTGAGAAGCAGGAAGCCTTGAAGCGGTTCATTCTAGCTTGGTTCGATTTGATGCAGGTCATCGCCGATGAGCCCGACAGGGTATTTGCTGATGTCGCGGCGCAGCTTGGGCAAAGTGCTGAATCCTTTGCTCAGGATTATGCAGGTCTGAAACCCGGTGACAAGGCTATGAATCAGCGCATGTTGCCAGGAGGTCGTCTAAAGGAAGCAGCTCAGCAGTTGAGGCGATTACTCAGCTCTGATCCCCGCCATAGCCGGGTGCTGCGGGAAGATTTCGCAACGAATTCAGAACCTGTGGTTGCTGCAATTGAAATTGAGAAATCTTGAGAAGCGCTCCTTAGCCACTGATGCAAAGTAGATTTTATCGATTATTCGACGGCGACTCTATTGGTAGAGTTGCTGAATCAAAAAAAATGCAATTCAACTCTACTGGTAGTGATTCTCAAGTCCGACCCGTGAAGTTGAGTCTATCTAAACAACTCCTGATTGGGTTTGGGGTCGCCCTTACTACGGTGGGATTAACGATGGCTTGGGGTAGCTATCGTTTGATTCAAGCAGGCTTAAAAAAGCAAGTGATTGAACATGCTCAGTCAATTACTCAAGGTCTGGAGTTCGCGACCGAAGGGCCGATTGAGGTTGGCTACACGAGCATGCTACAGCGAGTGGTGGAAAATTATGCGACCTTGCCGTCTGTGGACGAGATTGCAATTGTCAACGCCGACTATTTGACCCTGGCACACAGCGGTCAAGCGCAGAAATACTCTCCTTACACCTCTTTACGTCCTGAGTTTGCCTCAGCCTTAAAAGAAGCTGCTAACAGTGGACTTGAGGATTCCATCCAAATCGTGTTGGATGACAAGCCTGTTCTAGTGCAGCTGATGCCCTTCAGCAGTGTGCTGTTTGGATCTCAAGGGCGGCGGGGGGTGGCGATCGCAATTCTGGACCTTAATCACATCCGTCAAAAAGTCTGGCTAACGTTTTGGATCTCGGCCTTAATTCTGATCGCTGGAAATGGCATCGTCCTTTTGGCGATGGGGATATTGATTCAACGGATAGTGTTGAAGCCGCTGAACCTTCTCCATCAGACCGTCTTATCCAGTAAAGAGACAGGGGATTTTACCCCCCCTACAGTAATGCCCAGGAACGAAATCGGATTTCTATCAGCCACCTTTAGCGCTGTTTTTGAACAGCGTAAGCAAGTGGAAACGGCCCTGCGCAATAGCGAAGCCAGTGAGCGAGCCAAGTCCCAAAAATTGACCCAGACGCTCAAGGCTCTGCAGAAAACCCAAGCTCAATTGATTCAAGCGGAAAAAATGTCGGGGCTGGGGCAAATGGTCGCAGGAGTGGCCCATGAAATTAATAATCCGGTCAGCTTCATCTATGGCAATCTTCAGCCTGCACAAGAGTACGTTCAAGATCTGCTTGAGTTGATTCGTCTTTATCAAGAAACTTATCCCACTCCAACTTCTGATATCCAAGCTCTGGAGCAGTCCATCGACTTAGACTTTCTGGTGGAAGATCTGCAGAAATTATTAGGGTCCATGAAGATCGGGGCTGAACGGATTGCAGAAATCGTCCTGTCCCTCAGGACTTTTTCCCGCTTGGATCACTCAGACATAAAATCCGTTGATATTCATGAGGGGATTGATAGCACATTGATGATTTTGAAGTATCGGCTGAAAGCAAAACAGGGTAATGCCAAGATTGAGGTGATTAAAGAGTATGGCGAGTTGCCTCTGGTGGAATGTTACCCCTCTAAACTCAATCAGGTTTTCATGAACATTCTTAGCAATGCAATTGATGCTTTAGAAGACAAGAGACTGACTACGCCAGTTCAAGTAAACGGGACAGAGGGCTTTATGGGGGTACAACGCTCATTATCCTCCAATTCCAACCTTGCTACGTTGGTTCCAGTCAATACGTCTGTGGCTCCCCCTTCCGCCGCCGCCGTTCTCTCCCCTGCTGATCTCTTGACGCCTTGTATCAGGATTAAGACTGAGGTGATACAGAGCGAAGACAGTCATGACGGGACTCCCCAAGCGCCTCGAATCGCCATTCGCATTTGGGATAATGGGTCAGGAATTGAGGAAAAGATTAAGGACCAATTATTCAATCCCTTCTTTACAACGAAACCGGTTGGGAAGGGAACCGGATTAGGATTGTCAATTAGTTACCAGATTGTTGTGAATAAGCATCATGGAACATTAACTTGCGCTTCAATCCCCAACAAAGGGACTGAGTTTACGATTGAGATTCCTATTAGTCAGCAGTAGTCTGTTCCTTGCCTACTACCTACTGCCTACTGTCTACCTAAATACTCCTGGGTACTTAACTTAAGTAAATCTGTCTTTGTCAGTTTATTTCGCTTTGCTTCAAGGCCTCGATGATCTTTGTATTGGCTTTTGGGAAGGGATATTGGTCAATTTCGTCCAGGGTTACCCAGAGAACCTCGTCACATTCCAGGGGTTGAGGTTCGCCGCTGAGGAGACGGCAGTGATAAACATTGAGGGTGACTCGGAAATGGGTGTAGGCATGATCCACCACGATTAAGCGATCGCCCACTTCAATCTCAATCCCCAACTCTTCTCGGATTTCCCGCTGGATGCAATCCTGTACGGTTTCCTTGGGCTCTATCTTACCGCCAGGAAATTCCCAAAGTCCGCCTAGGAGTCCTTCCTGACGACGACGATCGATTAGAATTTGGCCTTGATCATTGCGAATGACGGCGACGCCGATCTGTTTATGGGGGAGGGGTGCGCGGCTTTCTGACATGGGTAGCTCCGACTGTACATTCAGATTGTACGCTTGACAGTGACGGCGCCATGGACACAGTAGACAACTGGGATTGTGGCGCGTGCATAGGGTCGCCCCCAGATCCATTAGGGCCTGGTTGAAGTCTCTGGGATTTTGAGGCTCGAGAATTGCTTCAGAAAGCCGCCAGAGTTCCTTAATCGCTTTGTTGGGGGGACGGTCAAGGGCGACTAATCGGGCCAGAACCCGTTTGACATTACCATCCAGGATTGCTAAAGGAGAATTAAACGCGGCGCTGAGGATTCCCCCTGCTGTAGTGCGGCCAATTCCAGGTAAGGCCATGACTGATTCCAAATCTGAAGGGAATCTTCCCCCGTGGATATTGGCAATTTGTTCAGCAGCTCGGTGTAGGTTGCGGGCGCGGGCATAATATCCTAACCCTTCCCAGGCTTTGAGCACTGCTTGCTGATTGGCTGCTGCTAAGGCTTCAACCGTTGGAAACTGGTCTAACCATCGTTGGTAATAGGGGATGACAGTCTTGACCTGAGTCTGCTGCAGCATGATTTCTGATACCCAGATGGCGTACGGATCTCGACTCCGCCGCCAGGGCAAATCTCTTCCCTGCTTGCCGTACCAATTATGCAGCGTTTGCTGTAAGTCTGTAAGCACGAAACTCGGCAAGCCTTCCCATAGACTTGCCGAGTTTTGGGTCGTATTTTTGGGTAACTGATTAACTCGGGGGAGTGCGGCGCTCAATTTGGTCTGCTGACTCACTCAGTTTCGGAGGGGGTGTCTGTGATTTCGGAGATTCCCAAGGTCCGCTCAAGCGCCATCCGCTGCTCTGCTCCCCGCAGGAAGTAGCCGCTCATCATAGCGGAAGCTAAGAGTCGACCCAGGTCTTCACGGCTGGTGGCCACTGTGATATCAAAGTGCTGGGAGGGCAGTCCGCCCAAGAGTCCAATGATATTATTCTCCATTACCTGTAGAAGCTCTGAAGACATTGGCTTAGAGAGCTGGGCAATCGTTTCCGGGTCCATAGCCTGAACGTACTTTAACAGAGAGTTTCCTTGAGCTGTAGATCCGCTAAAAAATTCTGGAGTTTGACCGGGTGCGTCTTTCACGTCGATTACCTCACTCAGGAAGTCACAAATCAAATAGCTGTATTCGTTAACTAACTTAACTTCACTACCTGATACTAACGTAACAGGCTCAGTCGGCCTTCAGCAGTGAGTAGAACCGTACTGCATAAGGAGGGGTTTACGCAGGGAGCCCTCTACCAAGTTGGATCCACGTAAAGATTAACGGTCATCTGCGATCGCCCCGCAGGGATTGCCGTCAAACAAGCACAAATGGGTTCTTCCTCTTCATCTACTTCAACTTCGCAAGCATGGCAAGAGCCCATAAGACAGCCAGTTGGAATCTTAACGCCAGCGCGGTCGGCCACTTGCAGTAACGGCTCGCCGACTTCTGCATTCACTGAAATATCGTCTGGCAAAAATCGGATTTCAACGCTCATAAGGGAAAAGGTTACAGGGTGAGGGAGGAGGAGATGGGGAGGCAGGGGAGGCGGGGTTGAAGCTGTAGAGACGTGACATGTCACGTCTCGGGAATATAGGGGATGGGATGAGTGAGGGTAGGGGAAGCAGGGGGCAGGGGAGGAAGAGGATAGGAGAAGATGGGGAGGAGGGGGAGATGGGGAGGAGGGGAGGTGATTTGACTGTAGGGGGTTAACGACTTACTTCCATATTGACAAAATTGATGATGCCAATGTTTCTAATGCTGTGTGTTGGGCAATTTTCCCTTAAGGAAAATAAGTCAGACAATTCCGTAGGTTGGGTTGAACTTGTGAAGCCCAACTCGGGCAAGGTTTTCAGGGGATCGCCATGGTTCAACCAACCTACATTTTAGGGAGACGGCAAGTGGGCGTCGCTGGCGGCGGCCCACTCTCACTTCCCCTGGTTAAATGATCAGTCCATTACACCCTGCCGATGATTTAAGGGATCTGCAGAAAAATAAAATCCCATCTACCCATCCACCCATCTACCCATCCACCCATCTACCCATCCACCCATCCACTGCCTTTTACCGGGACTATATTTTGACACGCCTAACTATGGCTTTGAGTTAGCGCGGGCGTGCTTCAGCATATCAATCAGCGTATGGTGAGCATCTTCAGCGTCTTTCAGGGTGTGGTCGAATTCGACCCTGACTGGAACCATTTCGTTATTGACCTGGGCCATCAGGTTCATGCCTTGGGGATCGATGGATTCCATCGTAGCGGATGCAGCCTCAACGGAACCGCCAAAAAAATTTGCATATAACACTAGGGCGTCGCCGTGATCTGCGTTCATATGCTGGCAGATGCGATCGCTAATTTTTGTCGTGATTGGTTCAGACATGGGTGATACCGTAAACTACATCCAAAAAATGTAATGCATTGTTTTGATGATACCGCCCTTACCCCTTGAATCTGAGCACCCTTGGCCAACTGGCCGCCTTTTCTACAGTCCTGGCGCTCACTTGGCCTATCGGGTGATCGGACCCTGCTGCCGTCTATTTGATCGAGAACAGCTACCCTGGCCCTGTTGTCGTCTTCAATGGCGAGGGAAGGAACCCAGCTGGCGGCGGGTCGGCAAGCGATTGATCGTCGATACTGCCACCAAACGTCACCCGTCGTATAACGTCGAAATCGTTGGGCAAGGATATCGGGGTGAGCCTTTTGTCACCACGTTATACACAGTGGATCTTTCCCCAGACTTGCAAATATGGTGGCATTCCAAAAGGATTAAGGCCGAGGAGATCGAGTTACAGGCAGCTGAGGACAGTCATGAAAATAGGGCAATTCATTCCAAATGAGGGCGCCGCAAATTTTCGCTTCGGCAAAATTAGTGCTGACCAATACCGCGTCTTGCATGTCGGCCTCCGACAATAAGGCTCCGCTAAAATCTGTTTCTTCCAAGATGGTTTGACGGAGGGTGGTTCCGATAAGGGTCGCGTTGCTCAAATCGGCGGCGAGTAGATTGGCTTGATCCAGATTGGCGTTGTTAAGGGTCGCTTCGGTCAAACTCGCATAGGCAAAATTGGCGCTGATCAAGTTGGCGCTGATCAAGTTGGCCCCCTCTAAGTTCGCACGAAAGAAATTGGCCCCCTCTAAATTAGCCCCCTGCAAATTGGCTCCGGATAAGTCCGCTCCCCTAAAATCCGCTCCCCTGAGGTCACATTGGACGCATTGCTTGGTGTCGAGGAATCGTAGCAGATCGCTGGTTTCTCCAGCTTGTACCGGTAATTTCCCTAAAGCGGTGGTCACTAACAGTGAACCGACGCCAAAACTCAGTAGCAGGGACTGAGGGTTGAATTTAGGTCTCAATGTAACCTCCCTAATGACTTTTCCCCTATGGTGTCAAATTTTCTTCTCTAGGTGCAATATCTCCAGCAAATGGCCTGATTTGTCTTCTAAATTTACTAAATTGGGCTCCCGCAAAATTGGGCTCCCGCATCGAACGAGTTCAATCAGCGGACGGCACTTTCTGGATTTTTCTGGAATGTTTTTCCCAAAAACAGGTTTGTGATGAAGGATGGAAGTCGCGCCGCTCCAATTGAGAGGTCTGATGAGACGGTTTTTAGAGAAGTTGGTATATTCTGTTCAGTTTATGAAACTTTGACTTCAGCAGTTCATAGTATTTGGCGGCCAAGGTGATATTGGTCAGAATCTAAATCTAAGAACTGTCTGTACTGCTTCTCAAAACAATTGATTTAGGAAGGGTAGATGATGAAAGCCCCAGCTCGATTGAAATTCTTGGGTATGGCGACTGTAGCCGTTGGCCTTGTAAGCAGTATGAGCGCTGCGATCGCCCAAACTTTTGGCAAACTCGAAGTTAATCAGGAGCGATATGTGGTAGTAGCCGCCCCTGGGGGAAGCCTGATTCCCCATTCGTTGATGATTCTTCAGCAGGTGACCGATGAGCGGGCCTGCTGGAGTGAGTTAGGCGCCAACCCAGTAGAGATTACTCCACTTTTACTAGACTTTGACTTTAGCGGGATCTGTTCCCGGGCCACTGACAGTAATGGCTATTCCCTCCGATTAGCGGATGAAGATCTAGGATCAAAGTATCGTTTCCAAGTGACTGAACAAGCGGGCGATTTGGTTTTGTCCGCCGTGCCGCGCGCGGGCCGGGGCGGCACGTTTGTGATTGGCAGAACGGGGGGGATTAGTTCTACTGGATTCGCCAAAATCAATTTAGACCCAGGCTGGCGACTGACAAAACGCACCTTTGAAGGGCGCACTTTAGGGCATACTTATCTAACCAATGATTTGACGCTGGCTCAGGTGATTGAGGCGGCTGGCGATACAGTGGCGACGGCTCCCACTCCACCGGCTCAACCGAAGCCTTCAGTTACGCCGCCGACAGTTTTGACGTTTGCCGATACCCAAGGCGATATCTACGCCGCCGACATTGAAAAGGCCGTTACTATCGGGTTTGTGTCTGGTTTTTTTGAAGACAATACCTTCCGCCCGACAAACCCCGTTACCCGGGAGCAGATTGTTTCGATGGTGATTGAGGCTCTGTCAAAGGGAATAAGTAGCATTTCCGTCACGCTTCCGGAGGCTGTCGGCGATCCGTTCCCGGATGTCCAGGCTGACCGCTGGAGCGCCGCCAAAATTCAGTTCGCCAAGGATAACAATATTGTCAAGGGCGGCGATGATGGCAACTTCCGCCCTGCCGATCCAGTTACGCGAGCTGAGCTAATGGCCATCCTCCGTCGGGCGGTGGAATACGGTAGGGAACAGTCGCAGCAAAACAACCCAGAGAGTAATATTACCAGTACAGAGGTTAACCCCACGCAAGAGCCTTTCGATTTCACGGATATCAGCGGTCACTGGGCTGAGCCAGTGATTGATCTCATGTCTTCTCATTGCGGCGTCGCTTCCCCTTTGAATGAATCGGGTAGTGCGTTTGCTCCGAACGTCGCAGCGTTGCGAAACTACGCGGCGGCAGCGATTATCAGAACCATCGACTGCCAGCAGAATCCGGTGACGGGTGGGTAGTTTTTAGCCGTCTTGTCCATGAATACTGACGCCCGGTAGATGGGTGGATGGGTGGATGGGTGGATGGGTGTTTTCATTCGCTTGTCTGCTCATCCACTTGTTCGATTTTTCCCTTTACTTCAGCCCATGAATTAAGCCGTATCGGATTAGACCTCTCTCAAAGCCTCGCTGCATTAAGCCGAGCGATAAAGCGCCCTGGATTGCGGGCCAGCCGGAACTTAAGAGGCCTGCGATCGCGCTGGGATTCAACGCCGAATCAATCACCACATCCCAAAAAGGGGCCACTGCCGTCGACCAATCAGCCGCGCGAATCTGTCGAAATCCAGTGCGATGAGCGATTTCCTCATACTCTGGCAATGCGATGACATAGGGTAAACAGTAAACCTCATATATGGCGTTGAGGTGATTCTGTTCGTCTGGCGTTAGCGATCCGGCCAAAGAATTATTTGGACGATGACACCAGGTCGCCATCAAAAAAGAGCCTCCTGGTTTCAGTAATCGATAGCATTCTTGCAAAAACTGAACCTTATCGGGCATGTGCTCTCCACTCTCCATTGACCAGATGAAGTCAAACTGGTTATCGGCGAATGGCGTGTTGAGGGCGTCTTGCACGAAAAATTCGGCATGGGGCCGTATCTTTTTCGAGTTTTCTGCGGCTGTCCCCTGCAAGCCGATCGCCTGAGCCCGCTCAGTTGCTCGGTCAGCCTGAACGGGACTCAATGTGATGCCGATAACCCTGGCGTTGAACCGGTCCGCCAGGTAGAGCGAACTGCCTCCAATTCCACAACCGACATCCAAAATTTCCTCGGCTTCGCGGATCCCCGCCCACGTTAACAGCTCTTCGATTAAATCAATCTGGGCTTGTCGGCGATCCTTGCGATGATTACCCGCCGCCCCGTAATAACCGTGGTGCATATGCTCTCCCCAAATCTGCTCCCACAGACTTGAAGAAGCATCGTAAAAGGTTTGAATTTTTTGGTAGAGAGTTGAGGCCATTAGTGAGGAACTATTAGGGTTAATTACTTTATGGATGAATTCAATCTTAAGCAATTAAGGGGCTGTGTAGGAGTAACTTCAGAAAGAAGTGAAGAGACTGCAAGGCATACACAGCCCTAAATCTATGAACTTAGCTTTGAATGCTCTCTAACTGTGTTTCTATCTATTACTAGATGGGTGTAGAGTTGCTGAGTGAAGATAAGCGGTTTGATAATTGAGTTCAAAAATCTAAGGATATTGTTGGCCTACTCTGACCCCTGACCATGACCGTTTCTAGAACTATCTGCGCTGGATTTCTAATCATGATTAGCGTGGGAACGGCATTGCTGATGCTGCCCTTCTCCACGGCTAGCGGTGAGTGGAATGATCCAATCGTGGCGCTGTTTACAGCCACCTCGGCAGTCTGCGTGACCGGATTAATTGTGGTGGATACCGGCAGTTACTTTTCAGCTTTAGGGGAGAGCATTGTGCTGCTCTTGATTCAGGTGGGGGGATTGGGATATATGACCGCCACCACCTTCCTGCTACTGCTTTTGGGGCATCGGTTGGGTTTGCGGGATCGCCTTGCGATTCAACAATCGATGGATAAAACCGAATTATCTGGAGCTAAATCATTAATTCGCTCTATCATCGCCACTACGATGATCTTTGAGCTGACGGGGGTTTTCCTGATGCTCCCCATCTTTATGTCAGATTATGGCTATACAAAAGGGCTGTGGCTATCGATTTTCCACAGTATCAGCGCTTTTAATAATGCGGGGTTTAGCCTATTTTCCGACAGTCTGATGCAGTACGCCCGATCGCCGGTTATCAATCTGGTGATTACGGGTTTGGTGATTTTCGGCGGGATTGGCTATCAAGTGATCATGGAAGTGTTCATGTGGCTGCGCGATCGCGTTCAAGGGCGGCGGGGACGCGTCGTCTTCTCGCTTCATTTCAAGATCGTCACTAGCACCACTTTAGTGTTGTTGGGGCTTGGCTCCCTCGCCCTACTGGCCACTGAGTTTTATAACCCCTTTACCCTGGCGACGGAAGGATTCAGCGTCAAAGTTATGATGGCTTGGTTCCAATCTGTGATTGCCCGCACCGCGGGGTTCAATACGATTGATATTGGCAGTATGACCAAGACCTCCCTATTTATCATCGCTGCGCTGATGTTCATTGGCGCCAGTCCCGGCAGCACTGGCGGCGGCATTAAAACCACCACTATCCGGATTTTGATGGTATGCACCCGAGCAGTGTTACGGGGTAAACAGGAAGTCATGTGTTATCAACGCCGCATTCCAGTTGAACGGGTGCTCAAGGCTATTGCGGTGGTCGTAGGGTCGGGCATGATGGTGATTTGTGTGACCACCCTAATTTCCCTTACGGACTCGAATTTAGATTTTATTTCCGTGCTATTTGAGTCAATCTCTGCTTTCGCAACCGTCGGTCTATCGACTGGCATTACGGCAAACCTTTCAACCCTGGCCAAACTGCTCTTAATTGTCACCATGTATGTGGGGCGGGTGGGTGTATTGCTGATGATGTCTGCTATTGTAGGCGACCCCAAATTGAGCACCATCCACTATCCAGAAGAGGATTTGTTGGTTGGTTAGGATGGCGTGTAATTCAACCCGAGACAATCCGGTGGAGAAAGAATAGAGAATACAGAAATCAGAAGTCAGTCAAAAACTGGATTCTGTCTCCTGACTCCTGTATTCTGCCCCAAGGAAAATTTTCCGCTTTAAGTTGATGGTCGTTAAGATTACACCAAAAGCATTGGGTTGAGGACGGCTTTCCTCTAGGCTAATGCCATACAGTGATTTCACGGGGACGCCCAATGGAATCTTACTGGTTGTGTTAATACTGCTCGGCAACCTATTTGGGAAGCTCAATCAGGTGATTTCCAGGAAAGAAACTACCACTAAACTTTTATCTAGTTCCCCTCTTGGGAGGGGTTAGGGGTGGGTTTATCTGCAGTATCCTGGCTAACCCACCCCCCAACCCCCTCCCGAGAGGGGGCGATCTCATTTCGGTATATTTATTCTCAGAAATTACCTCAGTAGAGAGCGTGCAGACAATGCCTATCTACTCTCTACTGATTGTTGTTGGGGCTGTCTAAACAGGATTGGTTTGAGCGGGCATCTGCTTGGAGGCGACCAATGAATACACCTGAGAAAAAGTCAGAACAGCCCCGTTCCCAGCGAGATTTAATCAATAAATTAGTCAAAGACGAAGATGTAGAGAAAAAAATAATTAATATTGACCCAATAACCGTGGTCGTTATCATTACGATGATCTTGCTGGTCCCCTTACTGATTACGGGGTTTATCTCTCATTAGCAGAGTGGCTTGGAATGTCCCAACTGACGAGCTTGCGCCAGATCTCGGATGAGAGATAAGCGAGATTGAATGTAATCGCTGAGAATTTCGGTTTCCTGATGTTCTAGCAAGCATTGGTCATCAACTTGCTGAACCAACCACTCGGTTAGACTCGTGTCGTCTAATTTCAGCAACAGGTTTGTGTGGGTGGTTTCAACTAGGAACCAAAGTTGACGAAGTTTGGTGGGAGTCATATCAGTCTCCTCTGGGGGATTCCCCATGGGTTAGATCAGGTGTTGAAACAAGCTATTCATTTGATCTATTTCGGCTACAAGTCAGCACTCTAAATCCCCTATTAAAAAGGGCCTGAATTCCAAAATCCACAATTCAGAAGCCGAAATCGGCAGCCTCGACGCTTTCAGGGAAAAACTAAACGGACGGGTTTATACTTGTATCCTTTTTGTCAGGCGCACCCTTCATACTGAAAAATTAGACGGCGCCACTATAACAACGTTCCTAGAAATGGGTATAAGCAGACATCCCATCTGTTTTTGTGACTTTCCTCAGCGTTTTGTAACTTTTATACATATTTCTAGGGATTGCGTTACTTGTTTGCCTCAAAAAATCCCCCAAGAAGTGGTTTTACTTTTCCGGTATGTTTCTTGGCCGTGACAACTCAATTAATTAGTAATAGAACTGTTCAAGTAACAACTTATGCGCCTGTCTTTATGGTTTGAAAGTTCTCAAAATGTTAACCCATGAAATATGGGGGTTAGCTGCAAGCCTTTGCCAAGCAAGCCTTTGGCAACTCAACAGTCCTGGATTTGACTGTTATTGTTGATACAATTCTTTAATTTTCCTAAGACGTTTACCCCTAATAATTCAAAGCATTAAACAGCTGGCTCTGAAGGAACTGCCTGATGTTTCTCCTGGGAATTAATTAGTGCAGTTGCACTGGGTCAGGCGCTTATAAGGAAATTGTTTATGAAGCGAGATAAACAGCAGGCTTATTGGCGCGCCAACAAGATTTTGATCCGAAATCTACTGATCGTTTGGGCGCTAGTTTCTATTGTGTTTAGCATTCTATTGGTTCAGCCCTTGAATGCAATCAAATTGGGTAGCCTTCCCCTTGGTTTTTGGATGGCTCAGCAAGGCTCTATCTACATTTTTGTGATCTTGATTTTTGTCTACGCCTTTCAAATGGAGAAACTCGACCGCAAATATCGTGTTGATGAGCAGTCAAGTAAGACGGAACAGCAAGAAATTAGAAAGTAGGGGGGTGCTATGCCTGTTGAGGCCTGGACATTTGTATTCGTGATCATTTCGTTTCTGCTCTACCTATATATTGGTTGGCGATCACGGGTGAAAGATAGCAAGGGGTTTTTTGTCGCTGATCATGGGGTGCCTGCGATCGCGAATGGCGCAGCCACTGCGGCGGACTGGATGTCCGCCGCCTCGTTTATTTCCATGGCGGGTCTGATTTCCTTTTTGGGATACGATGGTTCGATATATCTCATGGGCTGGACCGGCGGTTACGTCCTGCTGGCGTTGCTGCTAGCACCCTATCTCCGCAAGTTCGGCAAGTATACGGTGCCGGATTTTGTCGGCGATCGCTATTACTCCAATGTGGCTCGCTTGGTGGCGGTGATCGCCGCCATTTTCGTTTCACTGACCTATGTAGCGGGTCAAATGCGGGGGGTCGGCATCGTATTTAGCCGGTTCCTGCAGGTGCCTATTGGCACCGGCGTCGTCATCGGCATGATTATTGTCGCCTTTTTTGCCGTTTTGGGCGGCATGAAGGGCATCACCTGGACCCAGGTGGTGCAGTATATGGTGCTGATTGTGGCTTACTTGATTCCGGCCATTGCGATCGCATTGATCCTGACCGGCAATCCCATCCCCCAATTTGCATTCACTTTCAGTGATATTGTCGAAAAACTCAATCAAGTACAGTTGGATTTGGGGTTTCAGGAATATACGAAACCCTTTGCCAACAAAT
>JASJDH010000228.1 GCA_030065175.1 Leptolyngbyaceae cyanobacterium MO_188.B28
GGCGATCAAACCGTCAAGCTCTGGGATCTGGATGGGGCTTTGATCGCTAACCTGAATGGGCACACAGATGGCATTAATGGACTTGATTTCAGTCCCGACGGTCAAATTATTGACTCAGGCAGTGATGATAGACAGTTGATTCTCTGGGATTTAAACCAAGTATTAAATTTTGATCGGGTGCTGGCGTATGGATGCCAGCGGATCCAGGATTATTTAAGGACCAATGTAGAGTTGGAAGCGCGCGATCGCCATCTCTGCGATGACATCAATCTATAATTCCGTTGCTAAAGGGATATCTGGTTCAGTGTTCAATTCGTTATCTTCTGGTTGCTCAAAAAATCTAGCTACAATGCCTTTCAAAATTTTGAGAATCAGGGCTGCATCAACCTTTTCTGTATATTCTCTAGAATACTCAACTTGAAGACTTGGCATCTCTGAGTCAATTCCCGCCACTTCTGCTCTCAGGAATGTCCAGCTGTCTGCAATGGTATAGCAGCCAAAGATTTCTTGGGGCTCCTGTTGGTTGTTTTCCCAATTCAAATGGGCGGCGGCTAGTAACTGTCCATACAGTTGAAATATAGGACTTTGGGCTTCTATCCCGCGTTTCGTCTCCACCACAATAAGGTAAGGAGTTTCAATCCGGCCCGCCAGACTTTTCCCCAGCACCCCATCGGCAATGCCATCAATTTCAAAAGTGGGATAGCGGGTTTGAAGGGTAACGCCTGCCCATGCTTGAATACTGTCCCGCTCCGCCAGAAGCAAAAGAGGATAAATAGCCCGCGCCCAAACGGTCGCTTCATTAAATAAATGCACTTGTGTATTAATTAACCGAGAACGAATATCCTGGACTTGTCGCTGTTCGTTTTCAGTTAAGGCAATTGATTTGACCTGGGTCCATTCATGCTCGGTTCCAGTTTGTTCCCTCAGCTTGACTAGTTGCTTGATATCCGCCAAAGAAATGTCTGAAAGGGTTAGTTTGACCATAATCCATCCGTCTTGGCGCTAACTTTTCCGAGATTATGAATTCCTATTGCCCCATACCGTTGCCCTCATCCCCTAACCCCTTCTCCCAAACTTGGTAGAAGGGGAACCGAGTCTTCTCTCCTCTCCCAAACTTGGGAGAGAGGTTGGGAGTGTAGAGCTTTGCTCTTCTCGCAGAATGGGCTTGCCTGTAGCAGGCATAGGTTTTAAAGAGAATAAAATAACCCTCGGGAGGCAGGATGTTTTTCGAGGTGGCTCTCTTACACCCTATCTCGATTCTCAGTGAAGTTGTGGAAATCTGAACCGATGCGGCTTGCCCTCAAGCCGATTTCCAGGCGCCGTGGAAACTATGGGGAATGATGCTGGGGAGACCCAGACGGCAAACGGGTTCATCTTCCAGGCGATCGCAGTCGTAAATCCAAACTTCGCTACTATCTGTATTGCCGTCGAACACTACCGTAAGAATCCAGCCCTGTTGAGGATTCATCGCGTCGGCGGCATAGGTGGGCTCCGCGGGATAGCGATGCGGGCCTGCATCCGCCAGAGTCAAGGATTGGGTGGCGGGATTGTAGCAAGCGATCGCGCCAAACATCTCCTCCCGGGTATCTGCACCAGGACGATGGACTGAGAGATAGGTCCGGGCTATATCCGGATCGCTAACCTGAGTAGAGACAATGGGAAAGTCACAGTCTTGATCTACCAGAATTTCCTGATGAGTGATCTTAGCCGTCTGGGGGCGCAAACGAATCTGCCGAAGCTGGCTAGGGGCTTCGGTTTGTAAGTGGCCCGCGGCGACTTCCTTCAGGCGTTGATTGGTTTGGAAGTTTTGGTAACTGACGAGATTGAGCACGACATCCCCATCAAAATCCTGATAGCAGTTGCCAAAATGCCATTGGAACCAGGGGTCGGTTTCCCCCCAACTGATGGGTTCCAGGGTATTGCGGTCAATAACGATGATCTGGGAGCCGTATTTGGGGCGCCATTGGAGGGCGTCGCTAAAACTAGACAAGCCCAATACGGCGGGAAAAGCATTCAGCCTGAGCGGGGGGACGCAAAACACCAGATAGGGACCGGCTAGGGCAAAATCATGGATCAGAGGGATGCCGTTGAGGGGAATATCGGTTTTCTGCAGTAATCGACCATTGGCGTCGCTGCGATAGAGATTGAGGGTGGCGTTCGCCCCGGCGACTAGACCGAAATTGAATATTTCGCCTGTGGCGCTGTCCTGCTTAGGATGCGCTGAGTAGGGGCAATTTGGAGTCAAACTGCCAAAATCCTCCAATCCCTGTGTTTCAAGGGTTTGTGGGTCCAGAGCGTGGGGCTGTCCAGCTTCCCATAACGCTAAGACTTTGTCTGAAAGCGGTAGAACGGAGGTATTGGCGGCATTTTTGAGCTGTTTAGTCCACCGTTCCCAGATGGGCCCGGGAGCCAGGGTTCCATAGCCGCTGTAGAGAAATTGACCCGCCGCCGCTTCATCTTGATAGCCGACGGACTGAACATAGCGATAAACCCCTGTGGCCCCCGCTTCGGTGAAATGAACCCCCAGGATGCTTCCGTCTCCGTCAAACCAATGGTTGACCCGAACGCCATTCCGTTCTAGTCGCCCTGGGCCGTTGCGATAGAGAGAGCCTCGGAGCCCTGCTGGGATTTTGCCTGAAAGTATGGGCAAGG
Organism: Leptolyngbyaceae cyanobacterium MO_188.B28; assembly: GCA_030065175.1. Classification (GTDB taxonomy): domain Bacteria; phylum Cyanobacteriota; class Cyanobacteriia; order Phormidesmidales; family Phormidesmidaceae; genus JAKSDM01. The sequence goes on from JASJDH010000228.1 coordinate 2,653, forward strand.
GGGTGAGGGGAAATTCTGGCGCGGGTTGAGCGATCGCTTTCGCCCAAGCTTTTTGCTGGGGGATCGCCGGGGCGGCTGAACGAGTTGAAGTCATCAGAGCAGAGTAAGGTGCAACCCTTCTGATTGTTGCAAAAGATTAGCTAAACTGAATAGCCCAGTCGGAGCAACGACTCTTTGGCCTGGGTTTGCCAGAGGTGGATATCGCTGTCTGATAGGGTTTCCCGCCAGTCGCCCACCTTCCCTTTCCGAATATGTTGGCCTTCGCCTTTGTCAGCGATTTTGTTAATGTCCAGCTGGTCGATAATCCGGTTAATTCGGTCGCTGCTGGCGCTTAGATTGACGAAACTCAGTAAGGCTTCCAGCTCTATGTCAGGTTGTTTGCGGAGGTCTTCATATCTGACCAGGCGAATGCGATCGCGCAGCTCAGCGTCCGCCTGAAACTTTTGACTCAAGTCTGCACACTTATTCCAGAGTCGGATCAGATCTTCGGTGCTGCGTCGAGCCCATTTCTGGGTTTTAGCCCTAGCTTGCCAAGAAGCGCAAACATCTCGACCATCTCGGGTCACAATAATCGCCTTGGCTTCTGGAAACTGCTCCAGTATGACGTCCAAACAGTCAATATGCATGGGCGTCTTTTCCATAAATATATGGTGACTTTCTCCCCCAGAAAGCTGAAAGTAGCGATCAAAAATAAGCTCAATTAAACGTTTGGCGCGGTCCAGATCTGGCTCAGATTGTTGACGAACCGACTGAATCAAAGTTTTGAGTTCCTCAAAACCCACAATGGTATGGGGACCCACCTCTCCTCCGTGTTCATAGAGCCGGTAGCTTCGAAGCACCCCCCGCCACGTATCTTGGGAAGACGCCCCAAAAATAAGCGGCAGCAAGCCATAGTGTTTTAAGAACCATAGGCGTTTTTGGAGCCGCTTCGCCCTTTTCATTTGCGGCACAAACGTAAAAGGTTTGTAGATCAGCCGATACAAGTGCGACTCTTGGCGGGCTGACAAGATGTCGGGATGGCGTTTCATCATTTGCCAAAGCCATGTTGTCCCCGAACGAGGACAGCCCACAATAAATAACTTTCGGTATCCAGTATTATTCTTGTCGGTCACAGTAGCCAGCTTTCAGGAGGACGTTATTGCTTTCGGTTTTTCAAACCGTGCGTCATCCAATCATCGCCCAATGTTGGGGAGTCCTGGCGTCGCCAAAGGATGATTTCGCACAATTTTGAACCAATCTTCAAACTTCCAGTGAGCTTTTCACACTCAGGATTAGGAAGACCTTTTAGGGTTAGGCGCTAGTTTTTCATTGGCGGCTTGTCATTGGTCGCTGTCATTGGTCATTTGTGATCTGGGGATATGACCTTTCCCCAACTAATATTGCCCGTTAAATCCTCAGTCTATGCAACCGCTGAATCCACTTGTCCTCGAATGCATTGTTGGCGAATTGCTTTAAGAACTTGAAGCACTCTAGACAACGGCTCCGCCTCGTCTGGGGTCGCCTGCGCCGATAATTTCGCCATTCGGGTGGGCTACTACGGTGTGGACGCCGCCGAAGAACATGTTATGGTCTTGCCACCAAACCTGCTTATCGCCGGGGATACTGTCGACGCCATCCAGCTCGGTGCGAGAAAAACCAGGTTCTAAGTGAAAAACGCCCCGTTCCCAATGTACGCGCGGGGCATTAACCGCCGCTTCCACTGGGGTTTGGAAATCTAGAATGTTGGAAATCACTTGTAGGATAGCGGTGCGGATTCGATTGGAGCCGCCAGAGCCGAGGACGATTTCTGGTTGATTATTTTTAAGGACAATGGTGGGGGCCATCATTGAGGAGATGCGCTGATTTGGGCTCCATTGATGGAAGCCATGGGGATTGAGGTCTTCTTCCCCCAGCATGTTATTCATCATGACGCCAGTGCCGGGGATGACATAGGAGGATCCTTCGCCATTGGATGTGGTGACACTGGCGGCGTTGCCTTCGCTATCAATGACGCTGACATGGGTGGTGCTGCCCCATTTATTGACTGCCCCTTGGTTGGTGATGGATGAGAGGGTTTGACGGTAGGGGTCAAGGTGGCTATCCGACAAAAAGGCGTCAGCGACGTCCGTCTTATATAGATTGGCGTCGTACCCGTCTCGTCGCGCTTCATTGGTTAAGCACATGACATTGGCGAGAATCTGGAGGTGCTGCGGTCCGCCAAAGGGGATATCTGAGAAATCAATTTGGGAAAGCAATTCTAGGGCGAAGGCAATCAGCGCTCCGCCAGAGCTGGGGGGAGGATTGGTCAGGAGCACATTGCCCCGGTAGTTGATGGTTAAGGGCGATCGCTCAATCACTTGGTACTGGGCCAAATCTTCCAGCCTCAGGTATCCGCCCTGGTCCTTGCAATCCCAAGCGATTTGATGGGCGATGTCTCCCTGATAAAACTCTTCGGGACCCGATTTCACGAGGTCAGTTAGGGTTGTCGCCAAGTCTGGAATCCGCAGGATATCTCCAGTTTGTAGCAGGGGGCCTCGGGGGGCGTAGATTTCTCGAGACCCCTGGTTGGCTGTCAGAATTGGCTTGAGCAGGTGCAGGCAATAGGCGCGGAAAGGATCTAGCTCAATACCCGACTGAGCATGATGGACAGCCGGTTCAACCACAGCCTGGATGGGGAGTCGTCCCAATCGACGATGCACATGCATCAATCCCCCCAGGTTGCCAGGGGTGGCGATGGACCCCAATCCCACATGAAATTCTTGGGTGGTATCTCCGAAGTCCGCTTCTATGGCGTAAAAGTGGGGCTTTGCGCCGTTTAATTTCTGCTGCGGGGTTTGGGTGAAAAAATCGAACAGGATGTTATGCCCCTGAGCGGTATGGGCTAGGAGAAACCCGCCGCCAGCGGCTGACGTTAACACTGACTCGGTTACAAAGGCGGTGAATACGGCTGCGATCGCAGCGTCAAATGCATTCCCCCCCAAGCGCAGCATCTCCGCTCCTGCTTCAGCTGTCTTTGGATGTCCTGCTGCAATTACCCCATGGGTTTTTGAGTTCATGTATTATCCCCACCCCCCGGATTTCTTTGTTGAGGGTCTAGTGTTAACCTAATCACCCATAACGACCATTTCCAAGCCAATTTTCGTCAAGTTTAATGGCTAATTCTTAAGAAATTTTCATGAAATGTCTTTAAACTTAATATATTGAGTCTCATATTCAGGGCTTCTCTGAGATTGGAGTGGTATGAAACGACGGACGGTGCTTCTCTCGGTTGCAATGTTTGTTCTGGGGGCTGCAGCACTGCTGGGGTGTCGTCAGGGCAAGCAGCCTCCCTTGATGGAACCGAAATCTGACATAGCGGTAGATTCGGCATTCAGCCAAGCTGAGTCCTCTCAGTTGGGGACGTTGGAAATTCGCGCTAATGGTGAGGATTTTGTTCGACGGGGGCTGGTTTCAAAGGACGGTTGGCGGATTAAATTTGAACATGTTTATGTCAATCTATCGGATATCAAAGCGTATCAGGCTGATCCGCCTTTTGATCCCTTCGCGGGCGGCGATATTCAAGCTGTCGGCGCTGTCCACTTAAATCAGTCGCTAACGGTTGACCTGGCGTTAGGGGATGAAGAGGCGGCGCCTATTCTGGTTGGACAGTTGGCGGCACAGCCCGGTCGTTACAATGCGCTGACTTGGAAAATGCTCCCTGCTGATAGGGGACCGACTGCTGGATCTGTGTTGACGCTGGTGGGTTTAGCGGAGCGGGCGGAGCGGGCGATTCGCTTCACCATCAAGGTCAATCAGCCCTATACCTACGCCTGTGGCGATTTTGTCGGCGATCAGCGTAAGGGAATTCTCAAGCCCGGCGGTAATGCTGACTTGGAAGTAACTTTTCACTTTGACCACCTCTTTGGCAATGGAGAGCTTCCCGCGGATGATCCTGTCAATACTGATGCGCTAGGGTTTGATCCGCTGGCGGTCCTGGCGGATGACGGGCGGCTGCAAGGGGATCTGGGAATGCTGAAAGAAGGCTTATCGGTTTCCCATTACCTGCTCCTTGAATCCGCCTTAAGTGGGTTGGCTCATGTCGGTGAAGGCCATTGCAAAGAAGGAGAGGCCTTGCCTTAAAAATGATGGGATTGAACGAAAAATAGGGGCGTGGTTTTTCCTGAGGTCTGGAATATTATTGGGATTTTTGACGACATCACAGATCTCTAACGGTCATCTGCATGGAGGAAACTGCCCTGTGAGAGGGAAGCTGTTAAGTCCGTTGATTTTTTTATCGATTTTAAGCGCGCAGTCGGGTGCGATCGCCCATGGCGTAAGGATAACTCACCAAGTCGCGCCTGCTTTAGAAATTCAGGCGCGCTATGACAACGGAGAAAATATGGCGAACGCCCAAGTCGCAGTTTATGCGCCTAATGATCCCTTAGAACCTTGGTTGACGGGGACGACAGATGCCGCTGGCCGTTTTGTCTTTATTCCAGATAGAGCGCTAGACGGCAATTGGGAAATTCAGGTGCGTCAGGCTGGCCATGGAAATATTGTCTCGGTGTCGCCAGAGGCGATGTTTGCAACATCCGACACAATAAATCTGTCAGATTTATTGGTGGGGACTTCTCCAGGATTGGATAGCGATACCAAGTATACGCCGCCTCAAATGGTTTTGATGGGGGCGAGCGGGGTTTGGGGGTTTGTGGGCACCGCTTTATTTTTCATTCGTAGGAGGGGTTAATGCATATTCCGGATGGAATTTTACCCGCCAAGATTGCGATCTCAGGCTATGCCGTGACCGGCCTTTTCACCTGGTATTCCCTGAAAAAGATCAATCAGTTAGACAATCCCCAAGCCCAAATTCCCAAAGCATCTCTAATGGCCGCCGCTTTTTTTGTGGCCTCCTGGATTCATATTCCCTTTCCCACTGGGAGTCTCCACCTCATCTTGAATGGCTTGGTCGGCACAGTGCTGGGGTACTTTGCCTTCCCGGCTATTTTAATTGGATTATTGTTCCAGGCGGTGATGTTTCAACATGGGGGGCTCTCAACCCTAGGGGTGAATGCGGCGGTTATGGGGGCGCCAGCGCTATTGGCTTATCACATTTTCCAACTTCGCCGGTTGTTATCGATGTCGAAGCGGAAGCCTCAGGAAGCCGAGCCGATTTTCCCAGAATGGGAAGGCGGGGTGACGATCCATCCGAAGCAACCCTTGAAACCGCAGGGGCCTAAGTTCTGGGCGGCTGGATTTGGCTTTTTGTCCGGCGCCTTGGGTTTGGGTCTATCGGTTTTATTGGTCTTTGCCTTACTGATTTTTCACCTGCCCGCCCAGTTGGACGTCGAACTAGAACAGCAAGCCATTTATAGCCTCACGCTTGCGCACATTCCCTTAGTTATCCTAGAGGGGATATTTACTGCTCTGCTGGTGATGTTTCTCCAGCAAGTTAAACCGGAGCTGCTAAAAACTCAATGAAATTTGGGCTTGATGAATACGCCTATTTGGATTCCCCCATCCATCGGTGGTCCCCGAAATGTCGACTATTGGGTCTAGGAGCCCTGATTTTCGCCTTTTCGTTTGTGCATAGTTTGACTTTATCGCCGTTCATGATTGGTGTGACGGTGATCCTATACCGGGTCTCTACCCTACCTTTGTCATTTCTGCTCTTGCGATTACGGATTCCCAGTTTTTTCTTGCTAATTGTGGCGATCTTAACGCCGTTCTTTACCGGATCAACCGTTCTCTTTCAATTAGGGGCATTGAACCTCTACAAAGAAGGCCTACAGCTGTTTTTACTCATTACTATCCGGTTTCTCTGCATCCTTACCCTGGGTTTGATTCTGTTTAGCGCAGCGCCATTTTTCATCAATATTCGCGCCATGCGCTCCCTGGGGCTATCCCCTATTCTGGCGGATATGATGCTGCTGTCTTATCGCTATGTCTATGAGGTTGGCGATTACCTGTCAGTCATGCGGACCGCTATGCGGCTTCGGGGGTTTCGAGGCGATCGCTTAAACCGTCGTAATCTATCGAGATTAGTGATGTTAGCGGGCAGCCTTTTAGTCCGCAGCTACGAGAAATCTGAGCAGGTTTACAAAGCCATGATCCTCAGAGGCTATGGCCAGTCTTCGCCTATCCATAAGGTCCAAGTAGAACGCCCTCGGGACTTCCTACTGCTAGGCGCGCATTTATGTCTGGCGGTCAGCTTCATCATTGCTGGAATAGTGTATTGAAGGGCAGTTTCTCAGGGATGAGCCAGAAATTTGCGGCAGGATGTCCTAACCGATCAAGGTGGATTGGGCGGATCGGTGGATGGACAGATCGGTGGATAGTCTATTGGTTGATTGAGCTGCAGTAGTACTAGAACATCCAAAAAAATATAGTGGAATTCCTCCTTTAGATCTGATTGCTGGCTAATAGTGGTATAGGAATATTCTCTGAATGCGGGAGATTATCTTAATACCGGACATTATCTCTAGGCGATAGCGCATAATTTGGCTGTTATTTGTCATTTGTCACTTGTCATTTGTCACTTGTCATTTGTCACTTGTCATTTGACTAATGCCCAACGATTAATCACAAATGGCTAATGTCCAATGGCCAGTCAGTGTCCAATGGCCAATCACTCATACTTCATGTCTAAACCAATGCTGCAAAGCAGGTAACCAAACCAATGACCAATGACTAATGACCAATGACCATTTCATAGTGATTGTCTGAAAACATTAGGTTGTATGCTCAATCCATTAGCCCTCTCCACTTCTGATGCGTCTGTCTCTTTTTTCGCCACTCAGAATTGTGCGCTCAATGTTTATGACTTGTTCTACGCCTATCCCAATCACCCCCACGTCCTAAAGGGGGTCAATTTTCAAGTCTCAGTCGGGGAAAAGGTGGGGTTGATTGGGCCCAATGGAGCCGGTAAAACCTCCTTATTCCTTGCAATTTGCGGCGCGCTCTCTCCCCAATCAGGGGAAATTATGCTGTTCAACCATCCCCTCCATCCCGGCGATTTCCGACCTGAGGTGGGGTTGGTGTTCCAAAATCCGAATGATCAGCTGTTTTCTCTCTCTGTCCGCGATGACATTGCGTTTGGTCCTCTAAATATGGGGCTCTCTGAGCATGAGGTTGACGTCAGGGTTCAGGAGTCCTTGATGCTGACAGGGGTGAGTGAACTGGCGGATCGGCCGCCACATCATCTCTCTGGCGGAGAGAAGCGAATGGCGGCGATCGCGAGCGTTTTAGCGATGCGCCCTCAGCTTGTCCTTTACGACGAACCCAGCGCCAACCTTGACATTCGCTCCCGCCGCCGTTTAATCCAATTTCTTCAATCCGCTCAACAAACCATTCTGGTATCGTCTCACGATCTAGAGTTGATTTTGGAGGTGTGCGATCGCGTTATTCTCCTAGACCAAGGTGAGGTTGTGGCGGATGGCTCGGCGCATGAGGTGATGCGCAACGCTTCTCTGATGGAAGCCCATGGTTTGGAAAAACCCAACTCGCTAAAGCAAATGGGCTGAGTGTCTCTTTTCGATTATTTTCGATGACTAGATCAATGATCGCGGTGCAGACCATGACAATGTCCTCCTACTTTCGCCCAAGTGTTGACGCTATGGAGGGGTATGTTCCCGGAGAACAACCCAAACCTGGAACTAACATTATTAAGCTCAATACCAACGAGAATCCCTATCCGCCTTCGCCGGATGCGATCGCGGTCCTGCGAACCCTCGATAGCGAGTGGCTGCGGCGCTATCCTGACCCTTACGCCAACGAATTTCGTCAGGCGATCAGCCAAGTATTGGGAATTCCGACGGATTGGATTATGGTCAGCAATGGCAGCGATGAGTTGCTCAATGTCATTGTGCGCGCCTGTGCAGAGCAGAGCAGTCGGGTTGTCTATCCCATGCCCACCTATGTGCTGTATCGCACATTGACCCAAATCCAACCGGCCGATATTGTCGAAGTTCCCTATGGGGAAAGCTTTTGCTTGCCGATTGAGGAGCTAGTGGCGGCCAATGGGGCGGTTACGTTTATTGCATCCCCCAATAGTCCCTCTGGCCATACGGTTCCCCTGGCGGATCTTCGACAACTGGCGGCTCAAGTGTCGGGGGTTTTAGTGATTGACGAAGCCTATGTTGACTTTGCCGAAGAAACCGCGTTGCCCCTGGTGCAGGAATTTGAGAATGTGATTATCGCCCGCACCCTCTCTAAGGGCTATTCGCTAGCGGGGTTGCGGTTAGGATTTGGCATTGCTAACCCGAACTTGTTGAAGGGGTTATTTAAGGTGAAGGATAGCTATAACGTGGATGCGATCGCCTGCGCAGTGGGGGCGGCGGCCATGCGAGATCAGACGTATAAAAATGACTGCGCCGAAAAGGTCAAAACCTCTCGGGCTAAGTTGGCGGGGGATCTCAAACAATTAGGGTTTCGACTGTGGGATTCCCAAACCAACTTTCTCCTGGCGCAACCGCCCCAGGGCAACGCGGAGCAAATTTTCCTGGGGCTCAAGCAGCAAGGCATCCTGGTGCGCTACTTCAAACAGTCCGGTTTAGAAGATAAGCTGCGGATTACCGTTGGCCTCGATGAACAGAACCAGAGGTTAGTGGAGGCCCTCCGCCCTTTGGTGTAGGTTTATGTGCCTGCGCTGCCCTTAGATCGCCATCGCTGAAAATTCGACAGCAGTCCTGGCAAGCATCGATATATCTTGCCTGTCGTCCCATTTGTGTCGTCAGAGGCAATGCGAACAGCAGTCTTACTAATCGACTCCGGCGATGTCGTTAACCAAGTTAAGCCAAAGTCCAGAATCTTCATCCGCCTCACCGCCTCATCATTCAGCGGCTGAATCTGAGTCGTTAAGTTCGTGTTAAACAGGCCCGGATTCATCCCCAAAATAGAGAGCGCTGTTTTGCGATAATCCTCCGCCACCACCAGCGTAAATCGACGGGCGGCGGCTTTCGAAGTGGCGTAGGCGCTTAAATAGGAGTCCGCCGGACCATCCGAGGCTCCCGCCCCCAATAAATTGATGATTTTCCCTTGATTGCGCGGCAGCATATGCTTGAGGGCGACCATCGTGCCATGGTAAGTCCCATTTAGGTTGGTGTCGATCACCTCTTTCCAATGCTCGGCGGGAACGTCCAGCGCTGGGCCAAAATAGCGATTAACCGCGGCATTGTTGAACCAGATATCGATTTGGCCAAATCGGTCTAGCGTTTTCTGAGCCAGCCTTTCCACCTGATCGGAATCGGCTACATTGCATTCAACTCCCAACGCCTCCACATCCGGAAACCCATTCATCTGCGAATAAACCTCATCAAAAGCCTCATTCGACCGGGAGCAAAACACGACATTCGCCCCCGCAGCTGCCAAAGACTTGACAATAATGAGGCCGATTCCTCGGGTGCTCCCGGTAACAACGGCAACGCGTCCTTTAAGCTGAGACGAAACTTGCATTGGGTATCCTTCCACCTTAGATTACGCCCTTAGAACTAGGAATCATATGGGCCCGACGAGGGTCGACTTCGGTGGCCATCCGCATCGCTCGAGCAAACGCTTTGAATGTGGCTTCGATGATGTGGTGGGAGTTAATGCCGTCCAATTGGCGGATATGGAGAGTCATTTGGCTGTGGTTTACCACCGCTGCGAAGAACTCTCGCACCAGTTGGGTGTCATAGGTTCCGACGCGCTGGGTGGGAATGTCTAGGCCATAGCTGAGGTGGGGCCGACCGGAAAAATCCAGGGAGACTTGCACCAGGGCTTCGTCTAAAGGGGCTAGAAAGTGGCCGAAGCGAACAATGCCTTTGCGATCGCCCAGCGCTTGATGCAAGGCCATGCCTAAGGTAATCCCTACATCTTCATTAGTGTGGTGATCATCAATCTCCAAATCCCCCGTTGCCTGCACATCCAGGTCAATCAGCCCATGGGAGGCAATTTGGTGCAGCATATGATCCAGAAAAGGGATGCCGGTACTGGCCGTGCAATGACCTTGGCCGTCAATGGTGAGACTAACCTGTACATCTGTCTCACCCGTTTTTCGGCTAACAGAAGCTGTCCGAGTGGGAAACTCTATGTCTGCGGCGGAAGAAATTTGGCGATTCTGCTGGGAATCGCTTCGCGAAGCGCGAGTCTGCATAGTACAGTGAACACTCAACAACTGGATATAAGTTACAAGCTATCTTATTGTCCCAAGTTGGGGGCCGAATCAGCAATTGGAAATTGATATTTTGGCGTTTGCGCTAACTATTACAGGTGCATTTTTTTTCTTGTCTGTATTCCTTGTTGCTTTTTGA
>JASJDH010000229.1 GCA_030065175.1 Leptolyngbyaceae cyanobacterium MO_188.B28
TCGGCGATAATCAACTCCGCCAGCTGCCGCCGGAAATCGGCCAACTGAAGAAACTCACCCAGCTTGATCTCAGCAACAATGAACTCCGCCAACTGCCGCCAGAAATCTTCCAACTGAAAAATCTCACCACGCTTTACCTCGGCGATAATCAACTCCGCCAGCTGCCGCCGGAAATCGGCCAACTGAAGAAACTCACCCAGCTTGATCTCAGCAACAATCAACTCCGCCAACTGCCGCCAGAAATCTTCCAACTAACAAATCTCACTCAACTTGATCTTGAAAAAAATCAGTTAGCTAGTCTACCGCCAGAGATTATACGTCTTACTAAATTAAAGAGATTGAATCTGATTGGAAATCCTCAACTGCCGATTCCACCAGAAATTTTGGGAAGGGATCGGTATACCCTTGGTAAACCTGCCAAAATTTTCGACTTCTATCGCCAACTCCTAGAACAGGAAACCGATCGCCTTTACGAAGCCAAACTACTCATCGTGGGGGAGGCGGGGGCAGGCAAAACCACGCTGGCGAAAAAGATTGAAAACGAGGACTATCTCCTGCGACAGGATGAAGCTTCTACTGAAGGAATTGACGTGATTCAGTGGTATTTCCTCTTGGATAATGGCAAATCCTTTCAAGTGAATATTTGGGACTTCGGTGGACAAGAAATTTACCACGCCACCCACCAGTTTTTCCTCACCAAACGGTCTCTCTACGTCCTGGTGGCCGACAGTCGCAAAGAAGACACCGATTTTGACTATTGGCTAAATGTAGTGGAGCTGTTGAGCGAAAATAGTCCGCTGCTGATCATCAAAAATGAGAAACAAGACCGCAAACGAGAAATCAATGAGCGGCAGTTACGGGGGCAGTTCACTAATCTGAAGGAAACCCTGGCGACAAATTTGGCCACCAAGAGGGGGTTACCCAATATCCTCTCTGTGATCAAGCGCTACATCAGCGGCTTACCCCATGTTGGGACGCCATTACCTAAAACTTGGGTTCAGGTGAGGCAAGCACTGGAGCAAGATGACCGCAACCATATCCCCCTGGAAGAATACCTCGAACTTTGTCAAGACAACGGCTTCACCAAACAGGAAGATAAGCTCCAACTCAGCGGTTATCTGCATGACTTAGGCGTTTGTCTCCACTTCCAAGACGACTCTCTGCTGAATAAAACCGTCATCCTCAACCCCACCTGGGGCACCGACGCCGTGTATGCTGTTCTGGACAACGCCAACGTGATTGCTAATCTGGGCCAGTTCACCAAAGCAGACCTGGAGGATATTTGGCGGGAAGACAAATACGCTGACATGCGGAATGAGTTGTTGCAGCTGATGATGAAGTTCAAACTCTGCTACGAAATTCCCAGCTGCCAGGGAACTTACATTGCCCCCCAACTCCTCAGCCCTAACCAACCGGAATACTCCTGGGATGAAACCGATAATCTACTCCTGCGCTATGCCTACGAGTTTATGCCCAAAGGTATTCTCACCCGCTTTATCGTGGAAATGCACCCTTGGATTAAAACCCAAACCCGTGTCTGGAAAACGGGAGTAGTCCTCAGCAAAGACGGCGCTCAGGCTGAGGTAATCGAACTATACCCGCTCAAACAAATTCGCATCCGGGTCTCCGGTCTTCGTCGTCGAGACCTGCTAACCACCATCCGCTACGAACTCGACAAAATCCACTCCACCTACACGCTGTTGAAAGCCAGCACGCTGGTTCCCTGTAACTGCACTACCTGCAAGAGACTGCAGGAGCCCCATTTTTACATATTCAAGAATCTTTGTGATCGCCTTGCCAATCACAAAACAACGGTCGAATGCAACAATCCCCCCTACCTGAATGTGGATATTTCAAACCTGATCGATGACGTTACCGGTGAGCCTATATCCCAAAATTTCCCTCACCCTACTCCCCGCGATCCAGTGGATATTAGCCCCGAATCCAAACCGGTCCAACCTCAACCAATCATAGGCCCTGTGAAGGAGGTGTTTGTTTCCTACGCATGGGGCGGCAAAAGTGAAGAAATTGTCGATCAGTTGGATCAAGCCTTTAAAGACAAAGACTGCACCCTGATTCGAGACAAACGTGATTTGGGATTCAAAGGCCGTATCACAGCCTTCATGAAGCGCATTGGTCGAAGCAAATGCGTGATTGTGGTGATCAGCCAGAAGTATTTGCAATCCGAAAACTGCATGTTTGAGCTGGTGCAGATTGCTAAGAATGACCAATTCTATGAGCGGATTTTCCCCATCGTGTTGAACGACGCCAAGATTTACAAACCCATTGACCGGATAAAATACGTAAAATATTGGGAAGCCCAAATCAACGAGTTGGATGAAGCAATGAGAGAAGTATCTCAGGCCAACTTACAAGGCTTTCGAGAAGATATCGACCTATACAACGAGATCCGCCAATACTTGCCCCGACTGACGAATATTCTCAAGGATATGAACGCTCTCACCGCTAAGATTCATAGCGAGTCGGGGTTTGAGCAGGTTTTTAAAGCATTGGAACACAAGCTGGAAGAGGATGTAAGATCTATCCCATCTGAGTTCATCCCCAAACCAGGCGATCAGGAGAAGTTAATGTACATTCAAGTTTACGGAATACCCAATTGCGGAACCTGCAAGAAAGCCTTTACTTGGCTGGAAAATAACGGCGTTGAGTATGAATTCATAAACACCAAAGAAAATCCCCCCACCCGCGACATGATCCAAAGTTGGGTTGAGGCCTTGGGCTCCAAACCTATGCGCAATACCTCCGGCCAGTCCTACCGGGCGCTGGGAGAGGAGAAAAAAACTTGGTCCGATGAACAATGGGTTGAGGCGTTTTCAAATGACGTCATGCTGCTGAAGCGACCGCTGTTCGTAAATGACGGAGCCGCAGTGCTGGTAGGTTTTCGCGCCAAGGAGGAAGAGATTCGGGAGAAATTGGGAGTTTAGTTGGGGCAGAGGGAGATGGGTGAGATGGGTGAGATGGGGAGGAAACGGGAAAGAAACCCAATCCATAATCTAATGACCAGTAACAAGTAACAAGTAACGAATGGCAAGTGACCAAAATCTAATCCTGCCTACCGCCTACTTCCTACCGTCCCCCTCTAAAATCTAAAATCCAAAATCCAATGACCAATGACCAATGACAATTGAACCAGAATTCTTAGAAATGTGCGCTGAGTGCGATGCGATCGTAGGCCAGCCTAATCCTCGATATAAGCAATCCTCCATCTACTGCAATCATTACCTCCGCATCCGGGTGAAGTTGGTGGGGTCTGAAAAGCTGACTGATACAGAATTGGATTTGACGATTTTCTAACCCGTTCCTAATGGATGAATCAAACGACGTCGTTATTATCGGCAGCGGTATTGGCGGTTTGAGCTGCGCCGCACTGCTAGCCCACTATGGATTTGCAGTCACCGTCTGTGAAAGCCATACGATTCCAGGCGGGGCGGCCCACGCCTTTGAACGGGATGGCTTCAAGTTCGACTCAGGCCCCTCGTTGTATTCCGGATTGTCCTACAGCCCGTCATCCAATCCCCTGCGGCAGGTTCTGGACGCCATTGGCGAAGATCTAGAGTGGGTTAACTATGACACCTGGGGCTGCTGCTTGCCGGAGGGGGATTTTGACACGTCGGTGGGGGCCGATCAGTTTTGTCAGATATTGGCCCAATATCGGGGGGATCAGGCAGTGGCGGAATGGCGGGCGCTGCAGCGGCGGATGGAACCGCTGAAACAGGCTGCGATCGCGCTGCCCTCCGCCGCCGTCCGCTTCGATTTAGGCGCCGCCGTTACGATGGGCCGATTTGTTCCCTCCTTAGCGCGTCATGCCGCCAATGTGACGAAACTCACGGGACCCTTCACCCGAATCATGGACGATGTGATTACAGATCCCTTTGTCCGCAACTGGTTGGACCTGATTTGTTTTCTTTTAGCCGGACTGCCCGCCGATGGCGTTATCGCTGCCGAGATGGCCTATATGTTTGCCGACTGGTATCGCCCCAACGTGAAGCTTGATTATCCAGTAGGCGGCGGCGGCGCTTTAGTGGACGCCCTCGTGCGAGGACTAGAACGGCATGGAGGCCGACTTAAACTGGGAGCGCATGTAGAGGAAATTCTGGTAGAGAATAACCGAGCGGTTGGGCTGCGGCTGCGGGGAGGTGAAACTCTCCGGGCAAGGCGAGCGGTGGTGTCCAATGGGTCGATTTGGGATACCCTCAAATTGCTGCCTGACGGCGCCGTTCCCAAACAATTTATCGCCAATCGAGAGGCCACCCCCGAGTGCGACAGCTTCATGCACCTCCACTTAGGCATTGATGCGGCTGGACTTTGTCCTGATCTGGCCTGTCATTACATCGTCGTCAACGACTGGAAAATCGGTGTGACTGCCCCCCAAAACGTAGTCTTGGTATCCATTCCATCCCTTTTAGATCCCTCCCTCGCTCCACCTGGCAAACACGTAATTCACGTCTATACTCCAGGCAACGAACCCTATGACCTCTGGCGAAGTATGGACCGTCGCAGCCCAGCCTACAACCAACAAAAGCAAGCGCGGGCGGAAGTCATGTGGCAAGCCCTAGAAAGAATCATCCCCGACATCCGCACCCGCTGTGATGTCACCCTAATCGGCACACCCCTCACCCACGAGCGATTTCTACGCCGCCATCGAGGAACCTACGGTCCTGCAATTCGAGCCGGAGAAGCCATCTTCCCCGGCCCCAAAACTCCACTCCCCGGCCTATTGTGCTGTGGCGACTCTACCTTTCCCGGCATTGGTCTCCCCGCTGTCGCTGCCAGCGGCATGATTGCTGCGAATACGATAGTTCCAGTACAAAAACATCTGAAAATGCTTCGAAGGGTTATTATTTGAGCCGAAATTTTCACACCGGTACTGTAAGGGGTTGGGTAATCAAGAGGTCTAGGGAATTTCGGAAATACAGGTCAAACCCGTCGTCAGAGAAACCTTTCAATTTAGATGAGAAAAATTTCATGAGGATTTTCTCATCTTCATTCTCATATTAAGTCCCTTATAATTCACCTTTTCATCATAGACTTTGCATAAAGTAAACATAAAGAGATCGAATCGTTATAGGCAATTCAATTCCGTTGGTTCAGGAATGCAAAAGTCCAATAATTTTTCTGATCCTGAATAGTCCTACATCATTTCCCATAAACAGCAGTTAATTGTACTCATGAAAGTCATGCATCTCAATCAAGAAGTTGCTCGATCCCCAGAAGGGGAATATCCTAGAATCACAATATTTGAGATTGTCACATCTGATGTAAGTGGGGATTTGCGTCACATCAATGTCGAATTGAGAAGCGTATTTGAACGTTCTGATGGGACAATGATGGCATACTCTGACAGAATGCAAGTGATTGAATTTGTGTTCCCTCAAGTTGGCCGAAAAAAAATCATGGTGTATGACGAAAATGTTCTACTCCTATTCCGAGAGTTCCTAACTCAAATCTTTGACACCTTATGAAATGGCATTGCAGTAAAGCTTGAGTCAGGAAAGTCTCAGCATATCTCCCAGGTACTCGGTTCTGTCGACTAGCTGCAAATACCCGCAACATTTTCATTGCAATGGCTCTAGGTAATCTCTCGATACTGTTGGCGAATTATACGTCAAACTTCCTTTGTTTCCAGGCTCTTCATGTAGAATCTACTTGTAGGTTCTGCAGCAGCAAATTCACTGGAGACAGAGCCTCATATTGGGAAATCCCAGGCTCTGTCTCGAAGCTAGGATGCAAGGGGGAAATTAAGAAGTATTTCGCCAACAGTATCTGAGCTTCCAATCCGATCTTTCAAAAAATCAACTCTCTCAAAAAATCAACATGTTGCCAGGGCTGGTTCATTCCGATTTACCCCCATCACATTCGCCTCTAGATTTTCAACAATATGCTGACCTAAAGGGGTAGCTTGCAGGTAGGCTAATGCAGGCTGAATGTAAGCATAAACCTGGGTGTGGTAAAACTTGGGAAAGCCCAATTTCAGATCTTGAGGAGAGTGATAGCCTAACTTTTCATTCATTCCCAGCTCCTCGAACTCATAAAAAAGCGCAACCGTTTTTTGCAAATAATGGGGGTCGCTGAGCTGGCCAATCAAGTCTGCTGCGCGAGCCAGTCCGGGGTAATGGTTAGTCATGCGAAAGGCTGGCTCTTTAGGAACGGGAAATTGAGTAAATGCAATATTTTGCTGAATTGCGTTTAGATCCAACGCCTTACATTGACCGAAATTTTCTTGCACGAAAATTTGGCTGCGATCAACATGGTAGGGCGTCAGACTGGCGTCTGTTGCGCCGGACGCCAAGGTAACCCAGATTGTCTCTGGAAGTGAGTTTGTCGCCGACTGGACTTGCTTTTGCACATACCGACGCTGCGCCACATCATCCTGTCGACAGGCTCCACCGACATACCCAATGTCATGACAGAGCAACGACACCATAAAGTTGAGCCAATCTTCACTGGTGACATTGCCGTCACATTGTTGTTTGCCGTGCAAAATTTCCTGCCCCACTAAACAGACTAGAATCGTGTGCTCAACATTGTGATAGAGGGCTGTTGTCGCACTCAACTTATCCAGCACTTGAGCCGCAAACACACTCAATAAAACACCATAGTCTGGTTGAAACAGTTGGTTGGGGCTGGAATGCTTGAAACCTGTGGGTTTGCCTAGCATTTGGATATATTTCTCGTGCAATTGATTTACACAAGCTTGTTTCATTGATACTGCAGGATATAGCACGGTCACCTTCTCTGGAACTTTATCGCCAACTAAAGATTCGTATTAAGGAAAGTTGCGAGCTGTAAACTCCGCAGACTTTAATTCACAGCTCAAACATTTCCATTGCCTAATGTCAGAGTTGATTCATCATCGGACTACCCTTGACATTCCCAGTATCTCAAGTGGAGCATTGAAACGTAACCAGAAAAGCTCACAAACTGTAAACAGTTTGCAAAGTATAAAATAGCTCCCTAACCGCTTCCCTCATATAATCCTCATAAAACCTCAGCAAAACTCTACAAATCTCGACTTTGCCTTTGCCAGACGATTAAGAGCAAGGTTAACTTAATACTATGCGTGATTCCCCCACTTAGAATAAACAACACAATAAATGCCCCCAATGCTCAGCCGCAATTTTGCTTTTGCTATGGATGCAGATGCAGCCCTGGAATTTGTTGATCGGTTAGTCTACGCTAAAACTGAGAAACATCTGAACGATCTGGAACGTCAGGTCTTTCTTGGCTCTTGGCAAGGAAAAACCTACGAGGAAATTTATCCCTTCAAGGCGGACTACATTGAAAAATCCGTCGGTTATCGACTTTGGCACAAGCTTTCTGATGTCTTTGGCGAAAAGATAACCAAAAAACGACTCAAAGGATCTGTAGAACGGGCGATTAGACAGCAAAAGCAAATTGCTATTATCTATCGGGAGCAAATGCCCGATGCTGAGTTGGCGGAGGCTTTTAGGCAAGCCGTTCACACCATTGGACATCCCTTTTTGGCCAATTTAGATACGGTGTCTAGTTCTGGGAGCGGTTGGGCTAACCAGCTTGAGGCTAGACTGACCCGTTGCCATTACTTTATCTTGTTGCTGTCTGCTCAAATGGCCATGAGTGAGATGGTGATTGAGATTTTGCAACGGGTTTGGGACCATCATGTCAACCACTACAATCGGAAACCCTGGCTGTTAGTCCTGCACCTACGGACAGATCCCCCTTTTTCCTTAAATCATGATTTGCGCAACTATCTGGCCCAGGCGCGACAATATAGCTGGTTAAAGCCGAAGGATGAAGGCGCGCTGATTCAGGATCTGTTGCGAATTATTCGGTCCGGCAGTCTTCCCCAAAGGCTGCCTAGCGCGATCAGCGATATAGACCGTCATATTGCCAAAACGGAATTACCGATTCCGATTTTAGAGCCGTCTCTTCCGCCTCTGGCGGCGTCACCACCATCTCCTGTCGCTGATCCAGAACTGCCGAGGGGACAAGTCCGTCTTGCCTCCGCCTTTTACATTGAACGGTATCCTCAGGACACTCAGTGTTACGAGGAAATCTTCAAGCCCGGAGCGCTGATTCGGATTAAGGCTCCGCGCCAGATGGGGAAAACTTCTTTGATGGCGCGTATCCTTTGCAAGGCTAGGGCAAAGGGGTACCAAACCATTCCCCTCAGTTTTCAACATGCCGATCAAGAAATTTTTAGTAATCTTGAGCAATTACTCCGCTGGCTATGTATTCGGGTCGCTCGGAAGTTGAATCTTCCCCCTCGCTTAGATGATTTTTGGACTGACGCCTATGGCAGTAAAGATAACTGTACGGCCTACTTTGAGGATTATTTGTTGCCTGAAATCGCCGCCCCTTTAGTATTGGGCATGGATGAGGTGGATCGGGTCTTTCAGTACTCCGCGATTGTAGATGACTTTTTTGGGCTGTTGCGGGCTTGGTACGAAGAAGCCGGATATGGTTATGATGGCAGCAATTTATGGGAAAAGTTACGGTTGGTGGTGGTGCACTCTACGGAGGGCTACATTCCACTAGACATTAACCAGTCCCCCTTTAATGTCGGGTTGCCCATCGAACTTCAGGATTTCAATCGAGATCAAGTCACCGATTTAGCCTGCCGCCATGGGTTACAGTTAACTGCTGACCAAATCGATCAGTTGATGACGTTGATTGGAGGTCACCCCTACCTGGTTAGATTTGCTTTCTACCACATCACCCAACAACAACTGACGTGGAGTCAGTTACTCGAGAGCGCCCCCACAGAATCAGGCATTTATGGCGATCACCTGCGCCGACATTTGTGGATTTTACATCGTAATGCTGATTTGGCGGCGGCGTTTAGCCAAGTTTTGGCGAATCAGCAACCGGTTTGCTTGGAATCAGAATCTGCCTTTAAGCTGCACAGTCTGGGACTCGTTGAACTTCAGGGCAATGGAGTGGCCCCTCGGTTTGAGTTGTACCGACAATACTTTAGGGATCGTCTGAAACTGATGATCTGACTCGGGGTTGGAACGATTGAGCAATGCGGGTAGATGTAAGGTATGAAGTACAAGGTTGGGGGACACTTACCCCTAGACGCCCCAAGTTATATTGTGCGAGAAGCAGATGAAGCGTTGTACCAGGCGCTCAAAGCAGGCGAGTTGTGCTACGTGTTTAACTCTCGCCAAATGGGAAAAACCAGTCTCCGAGTCCGCACCCTTTTTCGTCTGCAACAGGTGGGTGTGGCTTGTGTCGCCATTGACCTCAATAAAATTGGCAGTCGGGATATCACGGCCCAGCAATGGTACGCCGGTATTATGCGGCGTTTAGTTACGAGTTTTCGCCTGCCTTTGAATCTCCGCCAGTGGTTGCGAGAGTATGACTATTTGTCGCCGGTGCAGGTTTTAAACGAATTTATTGAGCAAATATTATTAAAATATGTGACTCAGCCGATTGTTATCTTCATTGATGAAATTGATAGCATGCGGCGCTTACCGTTTCAGACCGACAATTTTTTTGCCTGTATTCGCTCTTGCCTGGATTCGGAGCGGCTCACTGTTGCGCTTCTGGGCGTCACCACCCCCTCGGATTTGATCACCGATAAGTATTGCACGCCCTTCAATGTCGGACGCGCCATCGATTTGCATGGATTCACATATCAGGAAGCTCGAACTCTGGCGACAGGGCTGGTGAATGCTGAACGACCTGAGACGTTGCTGGAATGTATTTTAGATTGGACAGGGGGACAACCGCTCTTGACCCAAAAGTTGTGTCAAGTGATTACGGCGGGGGAGGAGCGGATTACGGTCGGGCAGGAGCAGCGATATGTCGAAGTCTTGGTGGAAAGTCGCATTCTAGATAACTGGGAAGTTCAAGATGAACCGCCTCATTTGAAGACGATCCGCGATCGCCTCCTCAATATCGAAAGAACAGGCCCCCTATTACAGCTGTATGAGCGTATTCTCAGGGACGGCGATGTATCTGCTGACGACAGTAGCGAACAGTTGGAGCTGCAATTGGCTGGCTTGGTGGTCAAGCGAGGAGAACAACTGCGAGTCTACAACCGGATTTACGCCACAGTGTTTAATAATCAATGGGTGCAGCGGGTTCTGTCTAATGTTTACGAGGAGTTTATGAGAATTGTCTCTAAACAGGAGCAGAAGTTGTTATCCATGCTCAACGTCATGGAGGGTAAGGGATTTGATTATATTTTAAATGAGATTCTCAGCGATATTACCCTCAAGATGAGTGTGTTGTTGAGCGCCGATCGCACAACCATTTTTTTTATTGATCCAGAAAAAAATGAATTATGGTCGGTTGAGGCTAATAGTGGGAATACCAAATATCCGACCATCAGAATTTTGGCCAATGAAGCGAATGCAGGCCAACTGACCGAATTTCAGCAGTTTATCCAGGCGACACAGGGATCCTCGCAGGGCGCTGAAAACTATCCCATTTTCAACGACTTATTTTTTCCGCTGCCCAACTCTCAAGGTAATCTGGTCGCGTTTATTCATCTGGTCAATAAGCTCAAATTATCCCACAATCCAAAGGCTCCGCTAGAAGAACGGATCGATCTGATTGGGTTTAACCCAGAAGATAAATTACAGTTGAGAGATTATGCCGGGCCCATCCAACGGATCCTAGAACAATGCCATTATTGTTATCGGCTGACTCAGAGAATCCAGGCTTCAGAAGCCCTGACCGAAGCGACCGCCTCAGTATCCCTAAGTACGCTTAACCCAGAAGAAATTATTGGCCGGGTGATTGACGCGGCTAAGCAGTTGATGAATGCCGATCGGGTTACGTTGTGGCTGATTGATCCGGAAACGCAAGAACTCTGGTCTAACATTCCCTTTGAAAATGGCGAGGTCAAGGAGATACGGATTCCGATCGGCCAGGGCTACGCCGGAATCGTGGCGAAAACGGGAGAACCCATCAATATCGGATTTGATCTGTATGACCATCCTCAGTCTAGTCGGTCCAAATCTACCGATCAAAGAACTGGATATCGAACCTGCAGTTTACTGTGTATGCCAGTGTGGGGTCGGAATGGCGAATTGCTTGGGGTGACGCAACTAATCAACAAGCGACGTCAGGGAGATTTCCCTTCCTACGATCCAAGCACTTGGCCTGAGGCGCCTGCGTGTTTTCAGGCGAGTTTTGATAGCGCCAGTCAACAACACATGGAAGTGTTTAATAGCCAGGTAGGCGTCGCCCTGCAAAATGTTCAACAATTTGCCGAACTCGAACGCCAATCGACCTATCCCAAAAACGTAGTGAGCAAAACCCTGGAGCTGCTGGACCAAGTGATGGATAAACAGGGGTTCGATGAGATTTTAGATACAACTCTGCGGTCGATTACGCTCAAATTGGGTCAGTCCTTGAGGGCTGATCGCACCACGATTTTTCTGTTTGACTCCGAACGCCAGGAATTTTGGTCCATTATTGCAGAAACGGATAATGATGCAAAAGCCTTGGAGATTCGGGTACCCATCAATCAAGGCGTTGTAGGAGAAGCGGCGGCTTACCATCGCATGATTAATGTTTCCTATGATTTCTATGACGACCCCCGTTCAACTTTTGCACAAAGTCTTGATAAGTTGACGGGATATCGCACCTACACTGTACTTTCTTTACCCTTGATAAATTACCGAGGTGAGCTTATTGCCGTGGTGCAATTGCTCAATAAATTACTGCCCTATCAATATCCAGATGCGCCGCTGGCGGAGCGGATTGACCGTCAAGGGTTTACCGCGGCTGATATTGAAACAGTGAATGCGAGTTCCACCGCCATTCAGATTATCTTGGAGAGCTTTTTTTCGTACCATAGGACGTCGCGCGGTCAACGGGTGGCGGCGACATTGATGGCGGCGGTGCGTTCCTGTGACTTTAGTAAAGCGGAGCCGGAAGATGTACTACGACGCATTATCCACGCAGCTAAGGAGCTGATGGGGGCTGACCGGGGGACTCTCTGGCTGTTGGACAGCGATCGCCAAGAACTGTGGAGTCGCATTCAGTTTGATGAAGAGGTGGTCAGGGAAGTTCGTCTCAAAATTGGGGAAGGGTTTGCTGGAGAGGTGGCTAAAACCCGTGAACCTTTGAATATTCCTTTTGACTTATACGACCATCCGGCCTCCCATCGGGCTAAGGCCATCGACGCCAGTAGCGGCTATCGCACCTGTAGCCTGCTTTGCATGCCTATTCTCAATCAAGATGGGGAGATAATTGGGGTAACCCAGTTAATCAATAAGAAAAAAGCGGGTCATTACCCTGAGTTACCGCTCGTGTATGATCAACCGGTCCCCGATCTCTACCGGACTAGTTTTGACGAGAGTGATCAAAAGTGTCTTTACATTTTCAATAATCAGGTGGGGATCATTATCCAAAATGCGGAGCTGTTGGCGGCGGTGAGGCAACAAGAACAGATTCTAAGAGAGAATTTATCGAGCGATCGCTAATTTAGATCCTCCAAAAACTTAGCTTTATGGGTTATTGCGGATGTAAGACAACTGTCTGATGGAATATGTATCCTTTGTCGGGTGGACAATATTCCAGTATTCGTGAGCAACACTCCATACAAAAGCACTACCTCTGATTAAACTCAACCGCCTCATACAAATCGGCTAAGGCGATCTCCACTGATACCGACGACAGTGTAAAGGAGGCCTCTAAATCTCCATACTCCGTAAACAGCCATTGATGCTCAGCCTGTTTTACATACTGCTCAACAGATGGCTGATATTGGTCAATCAACACATACTCCCGCAACGTCGGTATAGTGCGATAGGCAGAAAATTTTTCATCTCGGTCATAGGCTCGAGTGGATTCCGATACCACTTCAACAATCAGGATTGGATTCATAACTGTATCTTTGCGCCCAGGTTTGAGTTCCACAGGGCGTGGCGT
>JASJDH010000230.1 GCA_030065175.1 Leptolyngbyaceae cyanobacterium MO_188.B28
TAGAGACTGATTGAGACACCCCCGGCAAGGACATCCGCCTTTGAGGCGGTCACATTCATTAAGCCACCGGCTTTGCCGGGGGTGTCTGACTAAAGCGTAAACCTCTAAGGGCTGACGTTTGCGCCGGGACCGTTGATTGGACGGATAAATGGCGTAGTAGCGAATTCCCAAATCTGCGTTGCCTTCCTTTTTGCGTTCGTATTCCCCGCCATAGGTTGCGGATTTTCTCTACCTAGATGAGTACCCCGTTCACGAGGAAATTGTGAAGATGGTGGTCTTATCGCCGCTTTTATCGGTGGCAGGTTTTTATCGTCGCCCTTTCCGGCCAACGGCAGAAAAACAAGTTGAGATTGCAGTAGAGGAAGCGGGTGAAATAGTTCGCGGTCGGATGATTATTTTCGCTAATCAATCCCGGCAACGAACTTTTCACCGTTGTCGGGATTCTTCAACGATTAGGACAGATGGAACCCAATATTCAGGTGGCTTAGGGATCTGCAGGTAAATAACATCCCATCCACCCATCCACCCATCCACTACCTTCTACTGGGACTTTACCTTTACGCACATCCCTCAGGATCACAACGTCCCAAACCCCTTCTTTTTCTTCTGCTTTTTCTTCTTCTTCCGGCCTTGTCCGCCTGCATAACCGCGGAACCCCGCCTGGGGACCGCCCATCCCAGGCATACCGCCCATGCCGGGGAAACCGCCGCCCATCCCAGGCATACCGCCCATGCCAGGGAAACCCATATTGCCTTGTCCCATTTGCTGCATCAAACTGCGCATTTTCTGGAAGTCGCTGACCAGCTTGCCGACGTCTTTTTCTGCATAGCCAGCGCCTTTGGCGATTCGACGGCGTCTACTCGGAGAGCCTGATAGTAATTCAGGATTTTCCCGCTCCTGCTTCGTCATGGAATTGATCATGGCTTCGCAGCGTTTGAGCTGGACCTCGCCCTGCTGTAGCTGATCATCTGAAATCTTATTCCCCATACCGGGAATCAGCTTCATGATGCCGCCCAAAGAGCCCATATTTTTCATCATGCGGGTCTGCTTCAGGAAGTCGTTGAAGTTAAACTTCGCCGTTAGAATTTTTTCCTGCAGCTTCTCCGCATCCGCCAGATCCACCTCTTCCTGAGCTTTTTCCACCAGGGTGAGGACATCGCCCATGCCTAGAATCCGGGAAGCCATCCGATCGGGATAGAAGGGCTGCAGGGCTTCCACCTTTTCCCCGACCCCAATAAACTTAATCGGCTGGCCAGAGATACGCCGAACTGAAAGGGCCGCGCCCCCCCGAGAGTCGCCGTCCATTTTGGTCAGAATCGCGCCTGTAACGCCGATTTGGCTATGGAAAGTTTGGGTAAGGTTAGCGGCTTCCTGACCCGTCATGGCGTCCACCACCAGCAGTACCTCGTCTGGCTGCACCGCTGATTTAATCTGGGCCAATTCCGCCATCATGTCTTCGTCGATTTGCAGACGACCGGCGGTGTCGATAATAACCGTATCTACGCCATCCTCTTTCGCCTTGGCTACCCCCTGGCGGGCGATTTCCACTGGATTAGCGTCGCTCCCCAGTTCAAAAACAGGGACATCAATTTGTTTGCCCAGCGTAATCAGCTGATCAATCGCAGCAGGGCGATAGACATCCGTCGCCACCAGCATGGCGTTACGGTTTTGCTTGCGCAGATGCAGGGCTAACTTGGCTGAAGCGGTGGTTTTACCCGTTCCTTGCAGACCCGCCATCAGCACAATGGTGGGACCAGATTCAGTTTTGGCTAGGGGACTATGAGTGTCCCCCATCACCGCCACCAACTCATCGTGCACCAGTTTGATGAATTGCTGATCGGGCCTGACCCCGGCAATGACATCGGCTCCCAGGGCTTTAGTCTGAATCTCAGCAACGAAGTCCTTGACAACCTTTAGGTTGACATCCGCTTCTAGAAGGGCGCGGCGGACTTCCCGCAAAGCGTCTTGAACATTGGACTCAGAGATTTTGTCATGGCCGCGTAATGATTTCCAGGCGCCTTCTAAACGGTCGGCAAGGGCTTCAAACATAGGGAAACAGGTTTACTGAAATGGACAAGTCTCACCCGCTCAAATTGAGCAAAGATGAATATTGGAATAGAGATTGCTTAGCTTGCGTTCATCTATTCTAAATGGTTTAGTCAAGGGTCCAAAAATCCCTGCCAAATTCTCTGTATGCCCCTTCAGGGGAGAAGGAAGTCAGAAGTTAGAAATCAGGAGTCAGGAGTCAGGAGTCAGGAGTCAGGAGTCAGGAGTCAGAAGGCTGATAACTCAAAAAGCTGAGTGCGGAAGAGACTGTCGAACTGGAATTCTGTCTTCTGTAAGCGCCCTCAAGCAAAATCCCTTGTGTGGAATTGGTATCTGAACTGAATTCTGTTTCCTGGCTCCTGTTTTCGCCCTCAGGGGTAAGCTCCCGCTTGAAGCCGATATCTGACCTAGATTCTGCCTTCTGACTCCTGTATTCTCCTGCGAGTCAGGTTCCCGCTTTAAGTTGATAGTCTTGCTATGCAGTGTTTGTGAAACGTTACAGGGTTGAGAACTTGAACTGATATCGCTGATAAACGCTGTATGTCCCGACAGCCTTTGTTTGTAGGAATTTATGGATTTATCAACTCGGGTAATGCTTCAGAGATCGTATGTCGGTTTGTGGATCAGTCTTTTAGTCAGAGGATAATGGGGAAATAGCCTCTACCAGGCGGGACGATCATGGCTCTTCCCTCGGATCGCTTTATTCTTATTGACGCAGCAACCCATACGCGACAAGCAGCCCTGTTAAAAGGATTGCACACATGGCTTGATCTAGGGTTGATTGATGTTGGGCAGGTCAGTATTCGCATCTTCGCCCAAGACACCGCGGCTCGTCCCAGTACACTTAATGTTGATATCACACTGCGCTCCAACGAAGATTTTCTGGCGGGACTGGATACGTGGTTGCAAATGGGATTGCTGTCCCAGGCGCATTTAGTTGTTGAAGTCCAAATTCGGGCCAATGCACCCGAACTGTTAACCGGATTGGACGCCTGGTTACAGTTGGATCTGCTGTCTCACGAGAAAGTTCTCCAGCTTTGCCGGTCACACCTGACCTCTCTGGCTCCGCCCGGTATCCCCCAGATGGCTCATCTCCCGGCGCCAAAGCCATCGGTTGCCCCGGTCAGTCGTCCACGCCCTGCAGCGCAACCCCAAAAAACATCTCCAAAACCTGTCCCCGCAAGACGACTCGCCCCGCCGCCCCGTCGGAAATCCCCCAATCGTCTGGGACAGATCCTGCAATCCTTCGTCGCCGAACTCAGCGTCCTGTGGTTACTGCTGCTGGGCGTATTCATGGTGGTGGTTTCGTCGGGGGTATTGGCGGCCAGTCAATGGGAACGGTTCCCGGCGGTTATTCAGTATGGAATTCTGTGGTGCTACACCCTGATTTTCTGGGGTAGCAGTTTCTGGGCTGGGCAAAAACCTAACCTGCGGTTGACGACCCAGGCGCTGCAGATCATTACCCTACTGCTAATACCGCTGAACTTTCTGGCGATTGATAGCTTTGGATTATGGAGATCGTGGCTACAGTGGCTGGTGGCGGTGGTCGCGATCGCCTCCCTCTCGCGGCTGACCATCCAGGTCTTTCGGGCGAGATCGCGCCGCCTAACACACTCACCGGGAATATCTATTCCGCTGCTGACTCATCTAGGGTTGAGCTACCTCCATTTAGGCTGGGGCATTACCGGATTTCCCATACTCGCCACCTATACCGGCGTGGTTGGGGCTACCTTCCTGGGCGCATATCGCCCACCGCCATCGGCGACGGCGGAGCCCCCTTCTACAGACCAGACGGCGTCGCATCGCTCTCCTTTTAGTTTGAATGGAGCCGTGCTGATTTATGCGATCGCCATTTTGTTGCTGCGGGCCCTTTTCATCGCCCATGTTCCGGTAACACAGTTGGGGTTGGCCATCGGCTTGTGCGGCTGGCTGCTGATCCAGCAGGCTCCGGCGGCGACGACAAAGGCGACTGCCCAAGTCATTCCCCGAAAGGTTTGGGAGAAGGGGGGCGGGTGTTTACTGCTGTTGGGATGGCTGTTATCGGTTGAAACGATTCCCTGGCAGGCATTGATAGTCAGCGGTTTAGTCGTTTGGGTATTCGTGCGGCGGGTATTGCGAGCCTGGAGGCGCGTTGATCTCAGCATCCTGCTGCTGGTCGGGCTACAGATGATCTGGCTGGCTTGGCGGATCGCGCCGATTGCGGGACGACAGGTGGTGGTGGACTGGGCGACTCGACTGACGGGAACGGAGGCGATGCCCAGCGCCCTGTTAGGGGTGGCGTTGTTTCCCTATCTATGGGTGATTCTGGCGGTCTTTGAAGGCTTAATGCAGCTGCGCAAACGCCAACTGGCTAAATTTACGGGGGGGCTGGCTTGCGTATTTGGCGGCGCTCTCGTGTGGTTGAGTCTGGGATTCCCGGTGCTGCGCACCATCAGTTTGGGGCTATCGACCCTAGCGCTGGGCGGAGTGGCCGGGCGACAGCAACGACGCAATCTGGCCCCCGATCGGCAACGGCATCTGCCCGCGGATACGGTGCGATCGCTGGCGATTTTCACCCACTTTGGCGGATTGATCACCTTAGTCTGCGCCATTGACTGGTGGGGGCCAACGCTGGGTCTTGTCCCCTGGGCGGCGATTGGGTTGGGGTTGATGGCGGGGGAGTGGTGTCTGAGCCTGGGGCAACCGCTGTCGCCGGATCCCGAGTCTCCGCCTACAACATTATCTAAGTTGTTGCGCCAGAGTTCCTGGCAGTTTGGTCTGGTGCTGGGATGGCTGTCCTATACCTGTCTGCTGCTGAATCTGACCTCTCAACATCAACTAGATAGCGTCTGGGGACATCCCCTTGGCCAACCTATCTGGGGAGGGTTGTGGTTAATTGCGCCTTTGATGTTGACGGGGCTGATCGCCCGGGTCCATACTCGTCGTCGACTGGCCAGCGGGTTGAGTGTGGCGACGTTGGGGTTGGCGCAGGTGTTGACCCTAGGCGTTCCCCCTTTGCGTTCCTTCAGCTTGGCCGTCTCCACCGGACTGATGCTGGTGAATACCCGATATCTCCAGGAGCCTTTATCCGCCGCGATTACCGTAGGCTTTGGCATCGGATTTGTCGGCTCCATGACGCACCAGCTGCTGCCCGGACTGCCGCTGGCGACCTGGGGGATGCTGGGGGCGATCGCGACGATGTTCCTGTGGCTGATACGGCATGGATTAACTCGAAGCAATTCTCGGCTGGGGCCGCTCTATCAGCAAGCCTTCGACGGTTGGGCGATCGCCCTCTGTAGCGCGGATATATTTTGGCTGATTAGTTCTGTCGTCATTGTCGACCCTAGGCTGGCGATTGAACCTATTCCGGCCCTGATGACCACTGTGTTGTTGATGGCGGCGACCGCCTATCGCAGTTGGCAAACCCGACAACCCCTAGCTCTTTGGCTCAGTGTGGCAGTGGCGATATTAACCCAAATCCCATTGCTAAACCTACCAGAAATCCGCTGGTTTAGTTTGACGATCGCCACTCTGTTACTGGTCATCCAGACCCATATACTAAAACACTGGATAGCGGCGGCAATCACTGTTGGGCTGGGATTGGGGTGCCTCAATTTTGGCCTATGGCTGGTGTCGCCCTTGCCTTTCAGAGACGCTCCCGCTTACTGGCTATTGATAGCAGCGATCTCGCTTTCGGGGTTGTGGATCTGGCGTCATGGGTTGATTCGGCGTACAGGTGTTCTCGCTAAACTCTATGCTAATGCAACGGATGGCTGGGCGATCGCTTTATGGGTGGGTACTCTGGCCGGACTGTCCGCAGACCTGGCGGAGGCGCCAACCTTGGAAACATCCTGGCGACTCCAATCCCCTATTCTGGTCACCATTACCCTGGCGTTGCTGATGCTGTCCAGCGCCTATCGCAGTTGGCAGCCGATCCGATCGGCCCAGACGCTGAAGTGGGGGGTTGCAGCGCTCCTGGCGGCTCAGGCGCCGATGATCGCTGTCCCAGGCGCTCGACTGCTGCTGCTGGGGGTAGCCACGATATTGATGCTGGCCCATACCCACTTCCTGGAGAAGCGGGGAGCGGCTGTGATTACCGTGGGGTATGGGGTGGGAATGCTGAGCCTCTGCCTCTGGGATGGAGTAGGAAGCTGGCGGCTTATGTCAATTGGCGGCTGGCTTTTGGCGATCGGGATCACCGTCATGGGCCTGTGGTTGCTGCGAAGCGGACTGCTGCGATACTCGATCCGCCTGGAAGCGCTGTACGGTAAAGCGTTAGATGGGTGGGCCATCGGCTTGGCAAGTCTGGCGTTGATGGGGTTAACCCTCGATTCTTTAGTGGTGTATTGGAATCTCAGTCCAGCTTCGCCAGCGACGGTGGGGTCAGCCGCCATCATGCTAGGCGCGATTACCTATCGCACTTGGAAAAGCCCTACCAACTGGACCCTCTACGCTCTGGGCTGGAGTCTGGAACTGGTGACGCTGGAAGTTTGGGGCGTTATCGGCGGATCCATTATCGCCCTCGCGATCGCCAATACCGCTTTGGGACTGCTTACCCAGCTCCTTGGAGACTGGTGGCACCGACGAACCAATCGCCCGGAAATGCTGAGTTGCTGGCATGTGATGCCGCTGATGTATGGGGCGTTAGGCAGTGCGCTGCGCTGGAATCTGTTGGCCCATTGGACGGGATTCAGTACGCTGGGGCTGGTGTTGATTGTGATTGGCGTGGGGCGACGCCAGGCTATCTTCAAACCCCTGCTGTATTTGGCGGTGGCGGGAATTTCACTGTCCGCCTATGAACTGCTCTTTTACCAAGTTAGGGGGATGACTCCGGGGGATCAACTGCTGGCAATGGCTGCGCTGGCCGCCACGATTGTCTATGTTTATCGGATTTTGACTCCCTGGCTGACAGGCTACCTGCGCTTACCGTCAACCGAATTGACAATGATCTCCCACTTGCATTGGGGCTTGGGAAGTTTGCTCCTCCTTGGAGTCCTGTTCTATCCGGCAGAGGTGAATAGGCTAGTGGGTCTGGGGGCGGGTATCTTCCTAACCCGCTACGCCATTATGCAGGGGCGCAATCAGTCCAACCCGGCTGCAGGTGAGGTTTGGTTGTACCTGGGGATTCTGGAGGCGACGGGCATTGCATTATATACGACCTTCACAACGCCCGTGTTGAGCGAAATTGCGTTGCGTCTGAAACCCTGGGCGGGGGCGATCGCGGCGTTTGCGGCGGCGGGGGTTTATCTTCTACCTTGGCGAGAGTGGGGGTGGTCGAACCGTCCCTGGCGATTGGCGGCGATCCTGGCGCCTCTGGTGACTGTCGGCGCCAATGTGTCGAAAAGTTATATGTTGGAGCTTGATGGGACTCCAAGTTTCGAGAGTCTGCTGTTGATGGCGGGTTTCTATGGTTGGTTGAGCTGGGAACGAAGGCAGATTCGCTGGTTGTATGTCAGTTTGCTGTTGATGGACTGGGCGGTGTGGTTGTTGATTCCGCCTGAGAACAGCACGTTTGCCAGAACTTGTTTGGTGGGTCTGTCGATTATCGGTCTCACCTGGTTTGAACCGGCCTGTCGGTCAGAGAGTGGGCGATCGCTGCGGCACAATCTCCGGTGCCTTGGTATGGGAATCATCTGTATCACCGCTCTGGCGCTCTATTCCCAATCCGGCTTTATCCCAGGCATTATCGGGATTATCGGCATTTTTCTAGGTCTAGGATTGCGGATTCGAGCGTTTTTCGTGGTGGGGGTGGTGACGTTTTTAGCGATCGTGTTTTACCAAATGGTGATTTTAATCTTCACTTATCCCCTGTCGAAATGGGTAATTGGTTTGCTGGTGGGGAGTGTCTTCATCTGGATTGCAGCGGGCTTTGAAACTCGACGACAGCAGTTCACTACTCTGTTACAAAATGGGTTATTAGAATTCGAAGAATGGGAATGAGTAATATCCATGCCAAAGCAACATCTCAACCCCCCTGATCTCTTCCCAAGTCTCCAATATGGCTTCTCCCAGATCGTAACAACGCCTCCGGGCAAAATGGTTTTCATGTCTGGGCAAGTTGCTTGGGATGCTCAGCAGACGATCATTGGCGAGCAGGATCTGAAGGCGCAAACCTTGCAGGCGCTACGGAATGTTGAGAAGGGTCTTAGCGCTGCTGGGGCGAAGTTGACGGATGTTGTATCCATGCGGCTTTATATAGTGGACTATGCTTCTCATAAAGCGCAGCAGATAACAGATGCGTTGAATGAGGTGTTTGAGGGAGAGCAGCCGCCTACCTGCACGTGGATTGGTGTGGCGGCGCTGGCGGATGAGAATTTTCTGATCGAGATTGAGGTGATGGCCGTGATCGAAAATGTATAAAGGTTATGAACCCAATGGACATCTAATATGTGATATTGCCAATCTGCTGCATTCGACCCCAACCAGTTCTTTAATGGAAGAATGAATTTAAGTGACAAGTTGGCTATAACTGGTACATCCACTGCCATCAGCTGCAAGTTTATGGCGGTGGATGACGACCCAGCAATTCCTCTTCTGCCCGAATTGCCAGCATTGTTGGCCGATTTAAATCAAGTGCTTGAATGGTTGCTCGACCTGTCGGCGTCAATCCAGCCACTTCTACGCCTTTCCACACAAAGTGCTCTTTCCATAACTGTTGACGAGGATTAAAAATGGAGACCACTTCACCCGTTTCCAAATCTTCTATTTCCTGCCGTGCTCCCTTACGAAGAGAACAGGATACACAGGCAAGAGCTAGATTTTCAGCGACTGTTTCGCCAGCTGCCACTACTGGGACAATATGGTCAATATGGAAGGTAGCGACTTGTCCAAGCTGAGATATCCCGCAATACTCACAGCGATTGTCGGCTCTTTGAATCACCAATCGACGAAGGGAAGCTGGGATCGTTGTCATCTACGATTACTTGATTACCCGTGCGGCGCGCAAGCGCAGTAAAGATAAAAACTCTGCGAGTTCAACGAGTCCTTCTGCTTCCTGCCGCTCTGGTTGAGACAGAATATGTCCTTCATCTTGACGATCTAACAAAAATTGCAAGCGTGCTTGAACTGCTTGGGGAAGTTCAAAGCGAGTGAGTTCAATGGGAATTTCAATGACTTCGGGCATGGAGGAGTAGGCGTAATTAGTAACTCTTCATATACATTCAGTGTAATGGAAAGGATTGGAAGATTGTAGGTATTGAAGATCGAACGTTGCTAGATCGACAAAATTCTACATGCAGTTCATTCTGGCGGCACAAGAGTAAGATCGCCTAAGAGAACTGAACCGCTATCTGTGGCCTGTCTGGAATGGACATATCAGATGCGGATATTCAGCGTATACTAGCAAGCTTGCAGGACATCTGGTTCATTGCGGATGGCTGTTCGTAATCTTGATTGCTATGGGGATAGGACTAGGATTGGTTTTGTTCAAAATCATGAAGCCATGCTAGTCAGAGAGGGAGTTCGCTCAGTTGTTGTTCTAATCTGGCCAATTTAGCTTGCTCAATTTCGAAGTTTTCTTCTAACTGTTCAATTTGTCGCCGGAGTTTGAGGCGGTTGGCGTCATTCATTTCCAGATTTCGTTGGCCATGAACGGCGTTTAATTCTGCCTCCAAGATATCCAGGTGTTGGTTTTGTTGATCGATTGCAGTGTGGAGGCGATCGCGTTTCCGTTGCAAGGCTGTTCGGCGGGGCGGGGTGTTTGATGTGGGGGGGATGGTCACGTAGGAGCCGGGGCTATCGGTGGCGGCGGCGATGCGGGCTTCTAGGGAGCGGAGTTGGGTGTGTTGGGCGGCGAGGGTTTCGAAGAGGGTTTGGAGATTGGAGTTGGGTTGGGTGGCGAGTCGGTTGTAGCGCTGGAAATAGTCGGTGTTGAGGGGGGAGGGATCGACTGAGGCGGCAATGCTGGCTTGGATGCGGATTTTTTGGTCAACCCCTTTGATGCTGAGGATTTGGATTTGGGCTTCTGAGTGTTGGTCGATCAGTTGTTGGAGGGCGATGGCGGCGGCGGTGGGGTCGATACCTTCGCGGTGATAGAGGTCGAGGGTTTTGGCGGTAGCGGCGTCGGGGGTGGGTTGGCGGGTCTGTTGTCTGTAGGCTTTGAGGGTATTGAGGATGGGGGCGATAAAGTCGGTGAAGTCGTTGGCTTGGAAGGTTTCGTCGCGGTTGTCGGGTTTGCGGTAGGGGTCGGGGTTGTCGTCGGTGGGGAGGCGGAGGTAGATGTAGTCGCACTGGATGGCGTCGAGGTGGGTTTCGGGGGAAATGCCCCAGTTTTCGATGTAGGCGCCGGTGAGGATGGCGCCGGTGAGGTCGGCGCCGTAGAGTTGGGTTTGGGCGAGTTTGGCGTTGGTGAGGTTAGCGCCTTGGAGGGTGGCGTTGCTGAGGTCGGCGCCGATAAAGCTGGCGCCACTGAGGTTGGCTTCGTTGAGGTTGACGCCCCGCAGATCGAGGCGGTCGAAGGTTTGACCTTGTCCGTCAAGGGTGGTGACAAGGCGGCGAATTTTGGGATTGGCCAGGTAGGTGCCTTGGAGATTGTTTTGGTGGAATTTTGCGTCGCGCCAGCATGTACGGGTAAGGGTGGCATTGCTAAAATCAGTGTGACGGAGGGTGGTGTTACTGAAGTCGGCAGCGGTAAGGTCGGCGTCTCGGAAGCAGGTACTATGCCAGGTGGAGATATTGATAGCAAGGGTTTGTAGGATTTTGTAGCGAGGATCAGGGTTAGGTTGAAGGGCGCGCCGTCCCATATAGCATCCCAAGCCTAAAATAAGGGCGCTAATTAGAAAGAGCCCAACTCTCTCTGCTTGGGTTGATTCCATGGTTAAGCCAACTTCAGCTCCAATGACTAATCCGAGAATGCTGAAGGCTAGGTGGCGGAGAAACGCTTGGGTAAGGACAAGTGCTTCAGCAAGACCAACAATACCGGCAATAGAGCCACTGATAGAGAGGGTATTGAGGGCAGTACGACCTGCAATATCTTTGTCTGCAATAGCCACCGTTATGACAATCAGGAAGATGACAATAATGCTAATAATGCCAAGGATATAGGTTAATCCTTTCCAGAGGGTGAAAATCCAGAAAGTGACAATGATGAATCCAATGATCAAGCCCAATTGCCAGAACCTGGGATTAGACTCTTCAAATAGAAATGTGAATGTAGCTACTGCATAGGCGGTGGTGAAGCCTGCAAAGAAAGCAAGCAACAGGGCGAAGGCTTGGTGAAAGTAGTGCAGTACAGGAGGCGGACCGGTGATGATGTGGCGGAAGTTGGCGTAGCGCCGGGGGCCGGGAAATGATTTGCCCCGAAGGTCGCCGCCCTCAAAATCTTGGATCGCATCGTTGTTAGGGGTTGAGGGGTTGGAATTCACAGTTGGGAAAGGGCTTTACTTAACTTAGTTACGACAGCGGCTCCAGTTTTTGGCGACCCAGGGGAAGCGGCAAACAGCGGGAGGGCGCTCTAGCTGGGCAATCGCTTCATCCAGAGTTTCTGGAGGATCGGCTGAAACATCATCCAGGTTGTCACCCGGATCATCCCCTTGGTCAATGGAGGGGATGATGAGCTGAGGCAAAGTATCAACGGGCAAGCTATTGGAGGGGGATGTGTAAGGATCGACTGCCGCAATCATCGTTGGCTCCACGAAAGGCTCAGGAGATTCTATTTCATCAGAGGGGAGGGGGTTAGGGAGGTAGAAAGGGAGTTTAGCTTCGAAGTTGGCTTCAATCAGGGCCAAAAAATCCGGTTGGTGGGCGTCGAGGAGGCTGAGCGCTTCGGGTGTGTTGATGCTGGAAAGAAGGAGAAGTGCCCCGTAGCGAATGAAGCGATCTTCTCCCTCGCGTAGGGCAAGATCTGAGAGAGTTTGAAGGAGATCGCTAGAGTCGGCAAGGTTCTGAAGGTGATGCTGATGACTAAGACTGGCAATAGCGCGGTAGCGGTTGCTTAGCACTTCTGCTTGAATATTGAGTCGATTTATTAAGGCATCAGTCACGAAGGAAGCTCGATTCCATTGCAAGTTTCGCATCAACAGTCCGCGAACTATAGGATTTTCTGATTCTTCCAGAGTGTCGATTAAGACGTCGGCA
Organism: Leptolyngbyaceae cyanobacterium MO_188.B28; assembly: GCA_030065175.1. Classification (GTDB taxonomy): domain Bacteria; phylum Cyanobacteriota; class Cyanobacteriia; order Phormidesmidales; family Phormidesmidaceae; genus JAKSDM01. Next base: position 12,100 of record JASJDH010000230.1, read on the forward strand.
GCATCCAACCAAACTCCAACGTAATTTTGTTCCTGGAGAGCTGCGATGAGGGTCTTAACAGCTGCATCTGAATCAGTCTCTCCTAATGCCCTAGCAGCACTACGGCGAACTTCATTGTCAGGATTCTGAAGAGCCGTGATAAGAGAGTTGACCACCTCTTCTGAACCAATCTCTCCTAATGCAGCAACAGCATTTGCACGAACCCAAACTTCTGGATCCTGGAGAGCGCTGATAAGAGGGGTAACGGCTATGTCTGAACCTATCTCTCCTAATGCACAGGTAACATTTGCACGAACCGCAACTTCCGGATCTTGGAGAGCGCTGATGAGAGGGGTGACGGCTATGTCTGAACCTATCTTTCCTAATGCTGCAGCGGTATTAGCACGAACCCAAACTTCCGGATCTTGGAGAGCGCTGATGAGAGGATTGACCGCTGTTCCTGAACCAATCTCTCCCAAAGCCCAAGCAGCGTTACCACGAATGATATTCCGGATGTGCCCTGTTTCTAAGCCAATTTGTCCTGATGCACAGGTGGCTTGACCACTAGCGAAACTACGAACGCCAAGGGAAATCTGCACAGCGGATGTATCGTCTGGATTCTGGAGAGCGGTGATGAGAGAGTTGACCGCTGCTTCTGAGCCAATCTTTCCTAATGACCTGGCTGTGTTGGTACGAACTCCTGAGTCTGAATCCTGGAGAGCCGCGATGAGAGGATTGACCGCTGCTTCTGAGCCAATCTCTCCTAATGCAGCAGCAACGCTTCTACGAACCCCTGAGTCTGGATCCTGAAGAGCAGTAATGAGAGGATTGACCGCTGCTTCTGAGCCAATCTCTCCTAAT
>JASJDH010000231.1 GCA_030065175.1 Leptolyngbyaceae cyanobacterium MO_188.B28
CAATATTATCACCCGATACCGGAGTTAGACGGATGGCTGAGGCGACGGATCCGAATGTGCTATTGGAAACTGTGGCGCCGACCGCGCACGCGCATTCGAAACCTCCTGGCGTTAGGGACTAATAAGCGTCACGCGATTTTGACAAGTATTAGTCGTCGAGGCTATTGGTATCTGTTAAGGACGCTGGCTACACAGACTGGGATGACCAATGAATGGTTAGCGCAGCAAGGACTGTTGTCAATACGAGACCTGTGGATGAAGGCCCAGGGATACGCTTGATAACGTCAGTTTATGTTTGCTCCTTGGGACTGAACCGCCCGGTGTGGACCCGCACGCCGGGTGGTGTGGGGGCTGAGGGAGCCCCCCCGGCTACCCGATTCGTCGTTTGACGTCTCACGCTGAGCCGTCGCGGAAACTGCGTCAACGTTGCGCTTCCAAGAAGCGGTAATCGAACTTCCATCCTGTGTCCGGCTCGTCGCTGAGGACTGCAATTCGCCCCGTGCCTTCGAATGCTAACTTGAACACTTCCCACTGTTCGTCGGAGATTCCACCCTGCTTCCGAGACGCACCTCCTTCGTCCCACTGAATCACAACTTCCCGACCGCCAGCAGTGCTAAAGAACCCCAAACCAGTTACGTTCCCGTAGTGCCAGCGCCAGGCCGCCGCCAACTGAAGATCCTTGAGCGTTTGAAAATCGAGATCGGCTCGCTGCTTGGCGAGGATTTCCGCTGTCCTAGGCGCTTGCTGCTTTGTCTTATCGGTCATGTTACGGTGCCTCTGATGGGTTCATGGAAACGAAAACTGTAGCTCAACTTCCGAGTCAGGATAACCGCTTCAGGACAGGCGTCAATCTCCTAGCAGTGGAGATGTGAAAAAGGGACATTCTACCTTTTTAAAAAAGTAGAATACCCCCTTAAGTGCCCTTCGTCACTGGGACAAGCAACAGTGAAAGTTAACGTCAATAGAAGCAAACGAATAAGCGGTTTCATAGACTCCCACTGTCCCGATGGGTGGAAGACCCCTTACGGCGAACGATCCAGCTCACTGGCGCAAAAGGGATCTAAAAACTAAGATAGATACGCTCACGCCTGAGCGTCCAAGTGCAGCGCCAGCTAGGCAAAAAAGAAAGATAAACTTGCACACTTCTAAAGTAGAAACGATAGCGCTCAAGACTAAAAGGAAATGCAATAAAAGTTAAAGAAAATGACAGTTAAGATAGCAGTTCGCTCAGAAGATAATGCTGCCCACAGCCGCAAACTTTTCAACCACAACCAGAGCAGAACTATAGGGAGGGAAAGATGTAGCGCCTAACGGTTAGCGTCAACGGCTGCAGATAGCCTATCTCATTAAGCAGAGCCTTGACAAAGCAGTCCGTTGCACGCAAGTGTTAGATCGCTGTGTAAGCAACTGTACTTAGTTATCTTGAATGTCAAATTTCAGACCCAAAAAAGTTGCAAACATGCATATCATGTCAACTCTCGTCAGTAGAAGTAATCCTGTTAACTATTGGCGTTAAGTAAGTACTTTGATCCTGTGCTGATAATAGTGACTTGGCTCTCTCTGCTAATTTATTAATCGCATCAGCATTTTCCTGAATACTAGTATCACTAACTTCGTTTAGAAGATGTAGTGAGTTCACTATCCCAAAATAGTTGTCAGACTCTTTTTTATAGGCTTGGATCAATTCACTCACTAGTAATTGATCATATGGACGCCAAATGTCTTGAGCTAAGATAGCTGTGGCAGTTCTACGAGTTGTTCTGTTAGAACTGTATATATTTGACACTAAACTTTTAAGCTCAATAGCTAAAGCTTGATTCTCCAAAGCTGTTGTGTCCTGAGTTTCTAAGGGGAGTTGCTCAGCAGTGGGATCAGGAACATCTTCAATTTGCTCTTCAGAAACAGCAGAAGTTCTGCTTAAAGGAAGGAACATTTCTAGCAATTCCTGAACTTCTTCATCTGTTAAAGCCTGTTCATATAGTTTAGCCTTTTCATCATCAAGACTAGCTATTTTTAAAAGAATTCCCAGCTCAGACTTACGATCCCTAAACGGGGAGTTTACATCCTGAGTGCTTTCTAAATCAGTTCTGGAAGTAATAATAATAGCTTTGACAACCTGAATAACTTCTTCTTCACTTGTTGCACTATTTGCAAGATTAATAACTGCAAGTCTACGTCGAACAGGATTCTGATCAGCTAAATGATCAACTGAATCGGAAACTGTTCCTATGAATATATTTTGTTTATTTAGCTCTTTGCTTAACTGATTAGTTCTATTAGTCAAATTCACTGTCACAATTGTTGTCGAAATTGCTGTTATTACAGCAATAATAAGCGCTGCGATATCTAATCGAGTGTTTACATCAAGTGTCTTTTTCTCTACGTCACGAATATTTTTATCAGTCATTTTTTTATCTATGTCAAAGAATATTTCCTGATGATAAAGCACTCTAACGATCGAGCTGAGCCGCGAACGCCTTCGAGTACGACGCCGTCGGGCTAACGGCGTTCGTCGGCTCCAGTGAGGTTGTTATTTTGCCCTTACAATAGGGTTCCCAAGAACTAACGTTTTGCACTCAAAAAATAAGGGTCAAAATAACTATTAATTCATTGGACTTTTTCTGCATAATAACCTTGCCAAGAGGGTTATCAGGATTTTCTCCGTATATCTTCAGAAATCGGGGGTTTTCAGGACTTTTTCCGTATAATCTCCTATGACTGCCATTATCAGGACTGATTCCGTATAATCTCCACTGATTCGGTCGATTTTTCATGTAAAAATAAATACATCAATTTAGGTGTATGCTAAGGATAAATAGTGTCATGGAATCCCGTCCCAGAATGCTGCTCGATGTTGTGCGGGAGATCATTCGACTCAAGCACTATTCTTATCAGACTGAGATTAGCTACATCAATTGGATCAAGCGTTATCTGAGCTTTCACAATCGACAACATCCAAGAGAGATGGGCAGTGCCAAGATTGAGGCATTTTTGAGTCATCTTGCTGTTGACCAGCAGGTGGCGCCTCTACCCAGAATATAGAAAAAAGACTTTGGGCAAATAGCAGACCAGAGTTCATATCGTCGGCAATCTCACTGTAAACGTAGAACCTATACCCACCCGACTACTCACCTCAATCGCCCCCCGCTGCAACTCAACAAATTGCTTCACAATACTCAACCCCAACCCTGTCCCCGGAATATTGCTGACATTGCGGCCCCGGTGAAACGGTTCAAACATGTGAGGTTTATCCTCAAGGGGAATGCCAATGCCATCGTCTTGCACCTGAAAAATTAGCTGATTGTGTCGTTTAGCCAGTTTCAGGTAGATCGCCTTTTCATCTGGAGTGTAGCGGACGGCGTTGGACAGTAGATTGCTCAGAATGGGCCGGAGTAATCGAGGGTCAAGGTCCGCCATGAGCTGTCGACTGCGGCAGGAAAATTGGATGGGGGTGTGGGGTCTGCTGTATTCTGGCTCCCGCAGCAGATCCTGGCAAAATGCAGCGACATCCAGGGTTTCTGGCTGCACCTCCAGCACCTTGGCTTCAATCTTGCTGATCACAAGAATGTCGTCGATCATCATCGTCATGCGTTCGACATTGGTATTGACCGTTTGCAGATAGTCATTTTTTTGTTCTAGCGAGAGCTGATCGTTGTAGCGTTGCAGAGACGACACCGATAGCGCGATGTTGTTGAGGGGGTTGCGGAACTCATGGCAGACCATCGAGACAAAGCGCGATCGCATCTCACTCAGCTCCTGCAACTGTCGATTCGCTCGTTGCAGTTCCGCCGTGCGTTCTTGCACCTTTAGCTCCAACTCCTCATTAGTCCTCTGCAACACCTCCTCCGCCCAACGCCGTTCAGTGATGTCGCGAAACGTGACAACAGCCCCAATCAGCTGCCCGTCTTCATCATGCATCGGGGTGCTGATATACTCCACCGGGAAACTTGTCCCGTCATTCCGCCAAAACACTTCATGGGTGATTCGACGCACACTGCCGTCTTGGAACGCGGCGTAAATGGGGCAGGCCTCACGTGGGTAAGGAGAGCCGTCCGGATGGGAATGGTGCAGAACAGCATGCATGGATTGGCCAATGAGCTTCTCCATCGGCCAATTAATCATGGCCGCCGCCGCTGGGTTAACAAACGTAACGTTACCGTTCAAATCCAGTCCATATACCCCTTCCCCAACCGCATTGAGAATGAGCTGGTGTTGGCGGCGCAGTTGCTCCAACTCAGTTCCGGTGAGGTTTTGATAGACAGGTGCAGGGGCAGGGGACTGGGCGGATAACCAATAATTTTGACCCATGGGCGCCATCTACTTGCAATGAGAATGTATTGTATTACACTACAAAGCCCTCGCTAAAAGCTTACTAAAAGAAGACAGATGTAGTATAGGTGGTTCGCCATAGATGCATTTCCCTTAGGCATTCTCTGAAGGCAACCGAAGTAAGGCGGTCAATCGGGACTTATTCTTCATCTGCTGACCGTCTACTTTTCTTTTGGACTCTTCATGTCTGGAGTCTTCAATGAAGACAATTCTTGTGATTGAAGATGAGGCCCAAACCCGTAACATTTTTCTGAGATGTTTGGAATTTGAGGGCTTTCGCGCAGTCGGCGCCAGTGACGGCGCAACCGGAATGGCGATGGCGAAAACGCACCAGCCAGACCTGGTGGTGTGTGACATTATGATGCCGGATATGGATGGCTATTCGGTGCTGTCGGCGCTGCGTCAAACTCAACGCACGGCGGCGATTCCTTTAATTTTCCTAACGGCTAAAGTGACCATGGCCGATTTGCGCCGAGGCATGGAACTGGGGGCGGATGACTATCTGACTAAACCCTGCACCATTGACCAGTTTCTAACTGCGATCAACACTCGATTGCAGCGGCGAGATGAGCTGACGAATGGGGCTGTTCAAAGAGTTGACTCATCTCCCCAGACCTTAACCTCTGCATCGACAAAGATTACGTCCACTCATCAAGAAGAATCCAGTATTCTGCCCAATTGTCCAAGGCTGTCGGCCGTGTTTCAGTTTATTGAAACCCACTATCGCCAGCCTATCAGCTTACAGGACGTGGCCCAGGAAGTGGGATACTCCCCCGCCTATCTGACGAATTTGGTGCAGGAACACACGGGACACACCGTTAAACAATGGATTATTGAACGACGGATGGCCCAGGCTAGAGAGCTGCTAATCAATACTGCGCAAACCATCAGGCAAATTGCCGAGGCGTCCGGTTATGCCGATGCGGGGTATTTTACGCGGCAGTTTCGCAAATTCCATGGTGCGTCTCCCCAGGCTTGGAGACAAGAGTCTGTAGCGAAATTAACCAATTGAATGGTAATTTTCAACAGCGTAAAAAAGTTCCAAAAAAAATCCCACTAGGTTCAAAAAATGATCTAATGCGGTCCAGATAGATGATTGGTAAATTACAAGGCAATATTGCCGCCAGCTCAATCACATCGAGTTCTGGTTGAGGTTGGATTGAGTTTTCGCATATTTCGCATAGAGGAGATTAAGTAGGCAAGAGTTATGGTTTTAACTTCAGCGACACAGACCGCTCAGAGATGGGAAAACCTCAACTGCGATCGCGGAGAACTCTCAGATTTGCAGCTGGCGTGCATCATCTGCGGCGGACAGCATCTCACCCGCGATCATTGGGAATTTATGCAGACCATGCCCAAGGATCCGGTGGATATGGTGGATGATCTGGTGAAGATGGGGGTCTACAAGGAGAACCAACTGCGGGCCGCCGATAGCGTCAACGCCTACGAACTCAGGAAGGCGCTGTTCTTAAAGACCGTAGGTCGAGGCGACCCGAAACGGGAACGGCTAATTTTGGCCCTTTGCCGACAGGCAGGCGGGTTAGAAAACGCCTTCGCCGCCGCCTTTGGCCCCCAGGCTGGCTTATTCTTTACCGATTCCATCCGCAACAGTGGAACAACGCGGCGGGAATTTCTCCGCAATATGGCCGTTGGCGCGGCGTTGGTCACCCTAGCTAGCTGCTCCGGCGGCAATCAGCCAGCGGCTGATGACGCCCCCGGCGAGACTGTTTCAACCGAAGGCTTAGAGAAAACCGAGCTAAAAATTGGGTTTATTCCCATTACCTGTGCCACCCCCATCATCATGTCAGAGCCTTTGGGCTTCTATAGGAAATATGGGTTTAACGCCAAGGTGGTGAAGATGCCCAGTTGGGGCGCTGTGCGCGACTCCGCCATTGCGGGCGAACTGGACGCCTATCATATGCTGGCGCCCATGCCCATCGCCATGACCCTCGGCCTTGGCTCCGCCGCTTTCGGGGTGAAACTGGCCAGCATTGAAAACATCAACGGTCAGGCGATTACCGTGGCCGAGCGGCACAAGGGCAAGGTGAATGGCCCCGCCGACTTCAAGGGCTTCACCATTGGCGTGCCCTTCCCCTACTCCATGCACAACCTGCTGCTGCGCTACTATCTGGCCACAGGCGGCCTAGACCCCGATGTGGATGTGAAGATTCGCCCCGTGCCGCCGCCGGACAGCATCGCCCAAATGGTGGCGGGGGACATTGACGCCTACCTGATGCCGGACCCCTTTAACCAGCGAGCAGTGTACGAAGGCGCTGGCTATATCCATATGATCACCAAAGAACTCTGGCCGGGGCATCCCTGCTGCGCCTTCGCCGCCAGCGACGAGTGGATTAGCGAAAACCCCAAAACCTTCCGAGCGCTGAACAAGTCCATTATTGAGGCCGCCGGCTACGCCCGCGATCCCAAGAATCGGCCCGAAATCGCTAAAGCTATTTCTGAACGGGCTTTCCTGAACCAGCCGGTGGAAGTGGTGGAAGCCGTGCTGACGGGCAATTTTGAAGACGGCAACGGCAACACCCTGAGCGTTCCCGACCGGATCGACTTTGACCCCTACCCCTGGCAGAGTTTCGCCAACTGGATTTCCTCTCAGCTGGTGCGCTGGGATCTGCAAGGCGATGGATTAGCGCCGAAGGCGATTCCTAACAAGGGCTATGACACTGTCGGCCAGGACATTTTCCTCACCGACCTGGCGCGAGAACTGGCTGAAGAGTTGGGGCAAACCCCTCCCTCCGAAATCTATCGCACCGAGAAACTGAAGTTTGACACCTTTGACCCCGCTAATCCAGGCGCATACGTCAAAGACCAAACCGACAAGTACGGCGTTTAATCTCAGTGGGTAAGGCATCTGCAGATTGATATCATTCCATCTACCCATCCACCCATCCACCCATCCACTTCCTCCTACTGGGACTTTAGTTTCCCGCAAGTTCCTAAGCGCAGTTTGATAGAGGTATGGCATTATGGCGCTGAGCCAAGCAACAACCAGAGCGATCGCAAAGCCAGGTAGAGAGTCTCCTTTTCTCAATCAGAACATGAGGGCGTTTTGGCTCTTCCTTTTGTCCCTAGGCATTTTCCTCCTGGCGTGGGAGATGGGGGCGCGGTCAGGGTTGTTTGCCAAGGGCATGCCCACCGCCAGCAAAACCCTGGAGGAATTCTGGTGGTGGATTACCCATCCCTTCTTTGACAATGGCCCCAATGATCTGGGCATTGGCTGGAATTTGCTGATTAGTCTGCGGCGGGTGGCCATTGGCTACATCCTGGCGTCGCTAGTCGCTGTTCCCTTGGGAATTCTGATTGGCATTTCCCCGGTGGCTTACAAGGCGTTCAACCCTTATGTGCAGCTGCTAAAACCGGTGTCGCCCTTAGCCTGGCTGCCGCTGGGACTTTACATTCTGCGGGACTCTGAACAAACTGGGGTATTCATCATCTTTATCTCCAGCATTTGGCCTACGTTGATCAACACGGCTTTCGGCGTGGCCAATGTGGATAAAGACTACCTGGATGTGGCAAACACATTAGGCGCCTCGAAACTCCGCACCATAGTTAAAGTGATTATTCCCGCCGCTTTACCCAACATAGTATCGGGTCTGCGCATCAGCATGGGCATTGCCTGGCTGGTGATTGTGGCGGCGGAAATGTTGCTGGGCACCGGGTTAGGCTACTTCATCTGGAATGAGTGGAACAACCTGTACATTCCCAATATCTTGGTGGCCATTTTCATAATTGGCCTGGTGGGGCTGTTGCTGGACAGTCTGTTCGCCGCCCTGGAGAAATTTGTCGCATTTGGACGCAACTCGTGAATTTAGCATCTCTAAACGGAGTCGCTCCGGTAGACTCCGCTGGGTTATCTTCCCAATTGTCAATCCGAAATGTGACGAAGGTTTTCCCCGGCAAAAAAGGCTTATTCAAAAAGCTTTCCGGCAAAACCAGTCAAGACTTCGTCGCCATCGAAGACATCAGTATGGAGATCGAGCCCAATACCTTTGTCTCCATCATTGGTCCCTCAGGCTGCGGCAAGTCCACCCTATTGGGGATGATCGCCGGACTGATGCCCATTACCGGCGGCGAAATTCTCCTCAACGGCGCGCCGATTATTGGACCTGGCCCCGATCGGGGCATGGTGTTCCAAAACTACGCCCTGATGCCCTGGATGACGGTGGATGAAAATATTCGGTTCGCCGTTGAAACCGTCCATCCTAAAATGTCCCCCAAAGCCATCAACCGGGTAATCAAGGAGAATATTCAATTGGTGGGGCTGGAAGGGGCTGAACGAAAGCATCCCCACGAACTCTCCGGCGGCATGCGTCAGCGGGTCGGCATCGCCCGCGCCCTGGCGATTAATCCCCAGATTCTCCTGATGGATGAACCCTTTGGAGCCCTAGACGCCCTGACCCGCGGCTTTCTACAGGACGAAATCGAGCGCATCTGGGAACAACAGCGCAAGACCGTAATCATGATTACCCACAGCATCGAAGAAGCCCTGTTGCTCTCCGACCGCATCGTCATGATGACCCGCGGCCCCGCCGCCCGCATCGACGAAATCCTAGAGGCCCCCTTCCCCCGGCCTCGCAATCGGGAAACCATCGTCCAACATCCCGCCTATGCAGCGCTGAAGGCGGAGATGGAGAGTCATTTGTTTAGGGAAACACGGGCCGTGGAGGCGGCGCGGATTCGGGGCAAGTAGAAGAGAGGCAGGGGAAGCAGAGGGAGCAGGGGAGGCAAGAGGTGTAGAGACGTGACATGTCACGTCTCGCGGATATTAGGGAGGGCAATGCCCACACGACTATTTGACCCAGGGGAGGGAAAGATGGGGGAGATGGGGAGGATAGGGGGGCTTGAATGGTCGCTTGGCGAATGACGCATGATGAATGGGCAAGTAACAAGTAACGGGTGATCAATGCCCAATGATTAATGACCAATAACAAGTTACCAATGACCAATGACCGATCACCAATGACCAATAACAAGTGACAAGGACCCAAAATCCAAATTCCAAATTCCTTCCCTTCTTCCCCTCACTATTTACTTAACGTATCCAAGAGGAGTTAACTATGGCAATTTCTGAAATTACCGAAGCTTTGTTGGCCGCCAAGAAAGAGTCTGGTCTAACATTCGCCGATTTGGAAGCCAAGGTGGGCTGCGATGAGGTGTGGATCGCGTCGGTGATTTACCGTCAGGCGAGTGCGTCTAAAGAAGAAGCGACCAAGATTGTGGAAGCCATTGGGGCGGCTCCCTATTTGATTGAGCACCTGACTGAGTGTCCCGTGAAAGGTTCTTTGGATCCGGTTATTCCCACCGATCCGCTGATTTATCGGTTTTATGAAATCATGCAGGTCTATGGCATGCCGATTAAGAGCGTGGTGCATGAGAAGTTTGGCGATGGAATTATGAGCGCCATTGACTTCACAATTGACGTTGAGAAGGAAGAAGACCCGAAGGGCGATCGCGTCAAGATCATTATGTGCGGCAAGTTCTTGCCCTATAAGAAATGGTAGCGGGTTACTCACCTAAGGGGGAAAATTTAGCGTAAAAAGGAAATAGAAAAATTGTTCCCTCTTGGGAGGTAAGTTCGCGAGTAGCCATTTGCAAAGTCTTTTAATAAATCCTACCCCCTCTAACTCCCCCTTGCAAAGGGAGAGGACCAGATTTTCCCCCCTTTGTAAGGGGGAGGGGGTAAGTAGAGGATAGATTCTCTTGTATGAGAAGAATCTTTGACCCACTAGGATTACGGATAGGAGATGCACCGCTGTAGGGGCGAAGCATTTGGCTGTAAGTCTTTAGACTTTTCTGTCAATGCTGAGCCAAATGCTTCGCCCCTACCAATCCCCAACAGGACGGTAAATGGTGGAGGGAAAGCAGGATAGACCTTCTAGATAAACCCTGCCTAACCTCTCTACAAAAAAGATTGTTGGTGGTTTCTTACCTGGAAACCATCTGGTTTCTGCATTCTTCATCGAAAAGGATAGATATGACTAATCGTTCGTTCCCTGATCGGTTGAAAACATTTCATCCCATCCCCGCCACTCTGACCCAGGTGGCGGGGCTTGTCGGAGTAGTCAGTTTGGCCCTGGGTTTACTGGCTTCGCCAGCCCTGGCGCATCATCCCCTGGGAGGCAGGCTGCCGTCCAATGTTTTTGAAGGCTTTATGTCTGGGGTAGGACATCCCGTCTTAGGGCCGGACCACTTTGCCTTTGTCGTGGCGGCGGGTTTGTTGGCGGTGACCCTGACTCAGGGAATTTGGATTCCGGTGGCGTTTGTGTTGGCGGGTTTAGCGGGAACAGGTATTCACCTTATGGGCCTGGATATGCCTGCGCCTGAGTTTTTTATCTCGGCATCGGTGCTGTGCTTTGGCTGGATGTTGGCGATTAAGCAGCGCCCCAATCTGATGATCATGGCGGGACTGGCCGCTTTTGCTGGCCTATTCCATGGCTATGCCTATGGCGAGGCAATCGTGGGGGCCGAGATGACTCCCTTGTTTGCTTATTTGCTTGGCTTCACGTTTATCCAGCTGGCGATCGCACTTGGAGCCTTCACCGTGGGTCGCGCTTTGCTGAAGCAAACTTCTGAGCAACCCATGTTGTCCTTACGATTTGCTGGATTCGCCATTGGCGGCGCTGGCGCGGCGTTTCTATCGGGAGTTATTTTGGGGTGATGAAACGGCGAAGATTTTTCCAGTATGCGGGGCTGGGCAGTGTTGGCTTTTGGTTGGGAACCCGCGATCGCGCCTTTGCATCAGACCCTCTTCCACTGGACAGTCAGGCGAAGACAGCGTTAGAAACATTTGAATTTACCACCGCCACGGTTGATCGGGCAGGCCGCGTTACGCAACGCCAAACCCACACGGCCCAATTTTTCCCAGAGCGCCTCAACACTGTTGAACGGCTCGAGATGGTGGCGATCGCGCCGGGCCCCTTTTGGATGGGCGCCTCGCCAACTGAAGCCCACGCCCAAGGCCAGGAGTTTCCCCGCCATCGAGTCAAACTGTCTCCTTTCTTTATCAGTCGGCATCCGATTACTCAAGCGCAATGGGCTGCGGTAGCGTCACTTCCCAAAGTCCAGCGTGATTTAAATCCGTCGCCGTCTCACTTTCAAGGAGACAATCATCCAATAGAGAGTATTTCCTGGTTGGATGCCGTAGAGTTCTGCGATCGTCTCAGCCAACACACAGGTCGCCGCTATCACCTTCCAAGTGAGGCGCAATGGGAATATGCCTGCCGTGCAGGAACGCAAACACCTTTTAATACAGGGGAAACGATTACCGCCGAGTTGGCAGACTACCTGGGCGCTTACACCTATAAGGCGGAAGCGGCGGGTGAATATTGTCAGTCAACCCTGCCTGTGGGTCGCTTCACCCCCAATGCCTTCGGTCTGCATGATATGCACGGCAATGTTTGGGAATGGTGTTCGGATAGCTGGCGTCACAACTACCGAGAAACCCCCACGGATAATCAAATTTGGATCGGAGTTCGACAGCCTCAGATGCGCGCCATTCGCGGCGGCGGCTGGTTGGATGCGCCAGCCAGGATCCGCTCTGCCAGCCGATCGGGATATCTTGAGACGGCGCTGAATCGGACGATTGGGTTGCGGGTTGTTGCGGTGTAGGGGTTTTCGGGAGTCGTAAAATTCCCGCAAAGGGCAGTGGATGGGTGGATGGGTGGATGGGTAGATGGGAGTCAATCACTTTCCTACGATTGCATTGGGTGAAGAGAGATGGCTGTAATTCAGAAAGTTCCCGTCACGGTGCTAACGGGATATTTGGGGGTCGGTAAAACGACCTTGCTTAATCGGATTCTCACAGAAGAACACGATAAACGGGTCGCGGTCATTGTCAATGAGTTTGGAGAGGTGGGCATTGATCATCAACTGGTGATCGACGCCGATGAAGAGATATTTGAGATGAACAACGGCTGCATTTGTTGCACTGTGCGGGGAGATTTGATCCGGATCATCAGTGATTTGATGACACGGCGCGATCGCTTCGACCATTTGGTGATTGAAACCACCGGTTTGGCGGATCCAGCCCCGGTGATCCAGTCCTTTTTTGTGGATGAAGTCATGCTCCGCCAAACCCAATTGGATGCGGTGGTGACGGTGGTGGACGCCCTGCATGTTTGGGACCATTGGGACAGCAGTGAGGTCCAGGAGCAACTTGCCTTTGCGGATGTGATTTTGCTCAACAAGACCGACCTGGCGACTGCCTATCAGCTAGCAGCGCTAGAGCAGAAGGTGCGGGGCATGAATGCGATCGCAGCCATCCACTCCACTCAAAATTGTGACATTGACCTGAATGAGCTGCTGGGTGTGCAGGCGTTTGATCTTAAGAATGCGCTGAGCATCGATCCCCAGTTGTTGGATGAAGACGTCCACGACCATGACGAGTCGGTTTATTCGGTCGCAATTACCGAAACAGGCTCAGTGGATAGCGACAAACTCAACCGCTGGCTTTATCAATTGGTGCAGGCGCAGGGGCCAGATATTTTTCGGATGAAAGGCATTTTAGATGTGGACGGAGCCGCTCGACGGTTTGTGTTCCAGGGGGTTCACATGACGCTGGATGGCCGACCGGGTT
>JASJDH010000232.1 GCA_030065175.1 Leptolyngbyaceae cyanobacterium MO_188.B28
AAGGCTTTCAAGTGTGTGCAAACCTTATACTCAATGCCAGGATAGAGGGATTATGAATTTACGGTCCATTCTACTTTTCAAAAAAAAATCCTCAAAGGCTGACCGGATGAGTGGAGCTTGAATTTTTCGAGGTGCCCTAAAGATACTAAAGTAAAAAGTCTCGATTCCATAAAGATTGGACTGCAAAGTGGGGAAAATAAAACTAAAATTTGTATTGGAATTTACAAATTCAATTCTTATTTCGTGTGTTAGCGAGTAATTCAGAGAACTTAGCTCGATGTCCCAACGTCAATTACCTGGTCTATTTTTGACATAGGTAGGGTGAGATCTCAAAGTTTTTCGCCATTGCGGCCCCCACCCTTCTTCGCCCTTGTCACTCCATGATTGGCCTAGGTGGGTGACGAAAACTTTGCAACCTAAGCAAGACTAAAATTTATAACGCCATGAGTAGGACACGAATTCGTTACAAGAATGAACCAGACTATACCAAACCGCTTTTGGAAATCCCATCCGAAATGCGGAAGCGTATGCAGGCTCGACTCTGCTTCCTCTACGGTGAAACAGCAGCCGAGATATTTACGCCCGAACTTGAACGGATTTTAAGAGTCCACTATGCCCACAAAACCCTTGAGATGCTAGAAGCTGAAGCAGGGTTTGAATCGATCAATCGATTTACAGAAAAAGACGTCATCTTAATCACCTATGGGGATCTTTTGCGTAGTGAAGACCGTTCACCCCTCGCTACTTTGGCCGGCTTCCTCGAAAAGATTCCTGAAATCAATCGAGTGATCAATACTCTACATATTCTTCCCTTTTTCCCCTACTCTTCAGATCGGGGATTTTCGGTTAAAGACTTTAACAATGTCGACCCCAAATTAGGTTCCTGGCAAGATATCGCCAAGCTAGGAGTCCATTATCAACTGATGTTTGATGCGGTCTTTAACCATGTATCGGCAAAGAATCAAGCATTTCAGGGTTTGTTAAACGGCAACCCAAACTTTAAGGACTTCTTCACAACTTACCACTCCCCAGATGAGTTGACCGACGAGCAACGAGAGATGATCGTTCGGCCTCGGACCTCGGATGTCCTCACTAAATTTGACTCCATCAATGGTCCACTTTGGGTTTGGACAACTTTCTCGGCAGATCAAATTGATCTCAATTTCCGGAATCCCGCCGTGCTCATTTGGGTGATTGAAACCCTACTGCTTTATGTCCGTCGATGTGCAGATATTATTCGCCTGGACGCCGTAACCTACCTTTGGGAAGAACCGGGAACCCCCTGCGCCAACTTAGATCAGACCCATGAAGTGATTCGGCTATTCCGTGACATCTTAAGCGTCGTCGCCCCTGAAACGGCGTTAATTACTGAAACCAATGTGCCTCATGCAGACAACGTTTCCTATTTTGGGGATGGCTCAAATGAAGCTCAAATGGTTTACAACTTCGCCCTATCTCCGCTTGTTCTCTACACTTTCTACAAACAGGACTCCACTGCCTTGTCTGATTGGGCCAAGGATCTGGAGTATCCCTCTAAAACAACCACCTTCTTCAACATGCTCGACACCCATGATGGCGTCAGTCTCCAAGGGGTCAAAAACATTTTACCGAAGGAAGACATTGCCTTCATCATCCAAAATGCAAGGGAGCATGGCGCCTTTGTTTCCTATAAAACAGGAGAAGGCGGCCTGGATGAACCCTATGAAATTAACACGACCTGGTTTAGCGCCCTTAACTTGGACAATAGTGAAGAAGACATCGCCTTTCAGGTAAAGCGCTATGTAGCTTCAAGGAGTATTGCGCTGGTTTTAAAGGGGGTGCCCGGCATTTACTTCCATGGATTGCTCGGAACCCGAAATGATGTGGAAACTGTTCTGAGAACAAAAACCAAACGGGATATCAATCGTTGCGTTGTCGATGAAGATGAGCTTATTGAGGCCCTTGATGATTCCAAATCTACCCTGTCAAATATTGTCCGTCAGCTAGGCAAACTGCTCGATATCCGAGTACAGCAGAGCGCATTTCATCCCAATGGCGAACAAAGAGTCCTCACACTCTCCCCTGATGTGTTTGCAGTGTTGCGAGTGTGTCCAGATTGCACTCAGCACCTCCTAACGCTGACCAACATTACCAATGCTGTGCGGCAAATCAAGATTCCTCTGCTTGAGCTAGGGGTATCGGGAACATACACCGTCGATAATTTGCCGGAAATTCCTCAAGACGGCGACGCTGCATCGCCATCCACCCCGATCATGTGCGCCACCCCTGAGGAAACCTACTGGTACGACCTGGTCGGTAAGCGGGGCTGGCGAGCAGATGATCAAGGCCTTGAAGTCACCTTACAACCTTACGATGTGGCCTGGCTTATTCCGTTTGTTGAATTAGAGAGCATGATTGAATCCTAATCCAAAGCTAGAATTCTAATCGTAACTATGAGCCCCATTAATTAAGTTAACTATCCTTAAACTAAGGACTTTCCTATCATCTTTTGCCCCAAAAGAGATCTCTGTCGGTGTAAATTCCTTTAGTTTGAGTCTCTTCATTTTAGTTTTCTAACCCCTTCACCGTATGGGAAGTGTTGAACTCCTAATCCCTCCAAATTTAAGGAGGGGTTAGGAGCACTCAATTCGAATTTTGGCAATTATCTTTGACTGCTTCGATGTTCTCTTATTGAACCTTTCCGCCGCACTGGAATTAGTACATTTATACTTAAACACCTTAATTTCGCATGACCAGAATTCAAACATTTCTTAGGGGATTTACCAGTCTAGACGACTATGCATTTCCCGTTAGAGGGGAGAATAACATTCAAATTCAGAAATCAATTTAAAGTCCTCAAAAAGCATGTGAAATACGCCAAATAAAGCGCTCTATACTCAAATATCTGTTGAATAACTCTACAGACAGCGCATCTGAGTTTTTGACGACTATCCGCTTGAAGCAGAAAATTTTACGGAGCCAATTACAGGATCTAGGAAACAGCATAGACTAGAGTACCTCGACTCCATGCTGACGATCAATGGTTTGGAACCCCCCGGAATCTGAAGGTTAGACCCATTAACCAAGAGGCGCTAAATGTGGCGGATAGACAAGAAGATTCCCCTAGATGCAGGTTGGAATCTAAATTGCATATCAATATGGGAACATGGTTTTTAACCAAATCAGACGGAGTATGTAATGGGTAGAGAGATATTTCCCTTCCTCAAAACAGGCCTTGCCGAAAAATTATCTACCTGTTTTGAGGTTTTCACTTCTTGGAAGTGACTTGGCGCAATATACTAATGACGGTTGATAGATAAAAAGATCAAGAGGTAGGATTATAGCGAGCCAAAAGTGAAACTTTTGACATGCAAATTCACTGCAGACGATCATCTATTAGAAAAAGTTCCTCAATTTAAAATAAATTGGAATAAACCTATAAATCTTTAAAGTGAATGTTGATTTTAATATGTTATTCGGCTGGCTAATTTTGATTAACAACTCACTGCGTTTAATCAAATAATTTTACGCATTCTATATGTCGCACCTCCCCCATTAACTGCAATGCCTGACTTATTCTCACTGATGAATAATGATTTAGAGTTGATTCGTAAACTTGATCCGAGTGCGATAGACCAAATCATGCTCTATTTAGCGTTTAGCGCAATGCGGACCGGAGGGCATCGCCACGGAGCATTTTTAGATGCAGCCGCCACTGCCGCTAAATGCGCTATCTATATGACCTATCAAGAACAGGGGCAGAACCTGCGAATGACAGGTCATCTACATCATATTGAACCTAAACGAGTTAAAGCCGTCGTTGAAGAAATTCGCGGGGCTCTCATAGAAGGAAAGTTATTGAAAATGTTGGGTTCTCAGGAACCCCGCTATCTGATTCAATTTCCCTATGTTTGGTTGGAAAAGTATCCTTGGAGTCCTGGAAAATCTCGTGTTTCGGGCAATAATCTCACTTTGGAAGAAAAGCGGCGGATGGTGGAAAAGCTGCCCGAAAATATACCCGATGCTCAATTAATTGACTCTTTCCAGTTCATGGATCTGATTGAAATCCTCCACGTTCGCTCTCAGAAAGATTTCGCGCCGGATCGGCGGATGCAGCTGAGTGAAGCGTTAACTGAGCATATCCGGCGCCGACTGATGTATTCTGGCACAGTTACACGTGTTGATTCTGCTTGGGGACCGCCGTTTTATGCATTAACCCGAGCATCCTATTCACCCGTGGATCAAGAAGCTCGCACTTACACCATGATTGAGGATACCGCCCAATTCTTTCGGATTATGCGAGATTGGGCTGATCGACAACCCCATACTTTACGAATCTTAGAAGAATTGGATGTGCCCTCAGAGAAAGTAGGTCCAGCCCTTGATGAGTTGGATGAGCTGATGCGAGCTTGGGCTGATAAATACCATCAAGCAGGGGGAGAACCGACCATTCTTCAGATGGCTGTTGGCAAAAAGGGAGTTTAATGGGGTTGTCTGTGCAATTCCTGTCCTCTTTGCAATTCGTTTAGCCTTTTTTCCTTTTCCAGGGCCTGCCGAATTTCAGTTTCGACTTGTTTACGTTCAGTGATGTCGCGAATAATCGCGATAACTTCGACTTCGGCGCTCAGAACAATCCGCGCTTCGTACTCAAACCAACGACTATTCTGGCGCAGGGGGTATTCAACAAGTTGGACATCCCCTGTCAGAAGGGCTTGTTTCACACCCTCCATTAGATTTCTAGCGATCTCTTCAGGGAGCGTTTCCTTTAAGTGTTTACCTAAAAAATTATTTGTGGTTAAGGGGACAGGGCTGTTTTTAGGCGCCTTGAAGTTGACAAAGTCACCCTGGGCGCTGATGCGAAACATCCAATCTGGGATGGCGTTAAGCAGAGCCCGATTGGTTGATATGCTTGAGCGCAAAGAGGCTTCAGCCCGTCTCCGTTCAGAAATTTCCGCTTGCAACTGCTGATTCGCCCGCTTCAGTTCAGATGTCCGCTCCTCTACTCGAACTTCTAGCTCGTCATAGGCGACTTGTAAGGCGGATTGCGCCTGTTTTCGTTGAGTAATATCGATTACATAGCTTCTGATTAAATCGCTTTCGGCGATGTAGTTTGCCGATTGCTCGAACACTTTATCGCCAACGTTCACCTCGCGCACCAAGAATTTTTCTTGACCATTCTGAACCGTGTCAACCAGTCCAGCTAAGATAGGGTGCTCGAGTTTCGCCTCTCGAATATCAGGAAATTCGGCAGACGCCGCCGGATTTAGGTAGGTAATGGCCCCTGCTAGAGTCATCTCAGCAATAGGATGAGCAAACAGTTCGGGAAAGGAGGCTAAGCGTTCCAACGCCGATTCATTCGAATGTTTTATTTCATTCTCTGATAGAACCAGTGTTTCGAAAGGGTTACGGAGCGCTGATGCAAAGGCGGATATCTCATTGGCGTTGCAGGAGGTTAGCCGCTGTAATTCTTTCGGATCGGATGTAGTGTAGTACTTCGCTTTCGCCTGACCGCCAAAAACGATTTCATCTCCGTGCTTGAGATCGTGGGACAGACAATGTTCGCCATTGACACTCATGCCATTTTTACTGCGCTTACCCTGAAGATTGCCATCGATAATTCGGAAGAGATAACTTGCGGTTTCAGGGATAGTCAGACGAAGTAAGATAGCTTGCTGCCGCGAAACCAAATCGCAGTCAAGTACAATCGTATTCCTTGAATCACGGCCAATCGAACAGGTTGCGGATTTTAAGGTAATGATGCGCTGGCCCTGATTGTCCTCAATAACCAATACGTGCTGAATGGGTTGAGACACCATCTGATTTTCTGTGAAGAGGTATTAATGCTTTTTTCTAAAGAGAACTCAGCTTAGAGGATTTCTCCCATGGCAAAGCTCCTAGGAGGATTGTCTGTTGTCAATATGCAGCAATGACATAACCTTCAGCATGGGGAGATTTACGTGACTTGTGGGGCGATAGTCCTCGTGTTTATGCGGATACATCCTTCAAGCCCAAGGTTGACATCGACAGAAATTATGGGTTAGGTGGGTAGGCAGAGATAATTACAGAAAAAAGTCTCTGAAACCACCTGAACCTGAATCCAGTCTGTAGCCGCTATTGCACAGGTGCTTGTTTACTCAAATTCTTCACAAATTCCTCAGATTTGGACGGTAAGGTTAAATACGTCTTATTTGCAGTTTGAGGCGAAAAGCAGTAGGGAGTAGGCATTATGGAACAAATCCTCTTTCTACCGCTGACTGCATCCTATCTTCCTAATGACCCATACAAATGGTCAACTTAAATGCCAAACGGCTTATCCTGTTTGTTACGTGAGTATTTGCTGGAGCTAGCAGTCGTGAGGATTTTAATCGTTGAAGATGACGAAATAACTGCTAAAGCGCTGGAAACCATCCTCTCCAATCAAACTTACGCAGTTGAGAGGGCCAGCGATGGCGACGCCGCTTGGCAATTGGCGGACGCCTTTGACTATGATCTGATTCTGCTGGATATCGTCTTGCCTAAATTAGATGGGATTACCCTATGTCGAAAGCTGCGATCGCACGGCTATACGATGCCCATTCTTCTTTTAACTGGGCGGGATAGCGGCCATGATAAGGCCATTGGTCTGGATGCTGGGGGGGATGACTATGTGGTTAAACCGTTTGATCCAGAAGAACTCGTTGCTCGGGTGCGGGCCCTTCTGCGACGGGGCGGGGTGGCCGTTTCGCCAATTCTGACATGGGGTGCGCTGACATTGGATCCCGGCGCCTGTGAGGTCAAGTATGGCGACCATCAACTTCAGTTAACGCCCAAGGAATATGCTTTACTCGAGCTGCTAATGCGGAATCAGCGGCGGGTGTTTAGCTGCGGTATGGTGCTTGAGCACCTTTGGTCCTATGAGGACGCCCCTGGAGAAGAGGCGGTTCGAACCCATATTAAATGTGTCAGACAAAAATTGAAGGCGGCGGGCGCGCCTCCGGATCTGATTGAAACCGTCTACGGCATTGGCTATCGTTTAAAACCCTCCGTCGCCGAGGCGCCATCGCCAGAAACTGAATCAAAGCCGGTCGCCAGTCAATCCGGAGAGTCTACTCAGCAGCAAACGTTGAGTGCGATCGCAGGGGTTTGGGAACAATTCAAACAGCGGGTTGCAACCCAGGTCAGTTTGCTAGAACAGGCGGCGACAGCCCTTTCTCAGAAAAAATTGGACGACGCGCTTAGACAACGGGCAGAACAGGAAGCCCATTCCTTAGCCGGGGCGTTGGGAACCTTTGGGTTACCAGAAGGCACCCAATTAGCTCGGGAAATAGAGCGCCTTCTGCAGGCTGAAACATCACTAAAATCTCAACAAGTGAAGCAACTGCAGCAACAGGTCACTGCACTGCGAAAAGTCATTAACCAACATTCGCCCAATGGTCAGCCCATTGGAACGCCAGGCTCTGAACCCCGCCTCAATCAATCTACTAATCCCGATAGACGCCCCCTGCTATTGGTGGTCGATCGCGACCAACCACTGATTGACCTGATCAAGGCGGAAGCCGAACAATGGGATATCCGAGTCAACGCCGCCGCCACCTTGTCCGCCGCCCGGAAATCAGTCCAAAGCGATCGTCCCGACATCGTTTTATATGACCCCGCCGTCACCCGAAAAGGGCAGGAAGACGCCGCCCTCCTGAAAGAACTGGCCAGTCAATCTCCGCCTATCCCCTGTCTAGTGTTCACCACCCAAGACAGTTTAACCAGCCGATTAACGGCGGCCCGAATGGGGGGACGCGCATTTCTAGAAAAACCCCAATCCCCCCCCCTCGTGTTGGAGGTCGTCAACCAGGTATTGCAGCGCATCGACCCAGCAGAAGCGCGGATTCTGATTGTGGATGACGATCCTCAGATTCTGGCGGCTCTCCGAGCCCTACTTGAACCTTGGGGACTGAAGGTCAGCACTTTAGCGGATCCTCGCCAGTTCTGGAAACGATTAGCCCGGTTTTCGCCGGATTTATTAATCCTGGATGTCAAAATGCCCCATGTCAATGGGGTTGAACTCTGTCAGGTGGTTCGCAACGATCCCCACTGGGGCGGGTTGCCAGTGATTTTCCTAACCGCCCATACCGGGCCTGAAATCATCAACCAGGTCTTCTCAGCCGGAGCGGACGACTTCGTCAATAAACCGATTGTCGGCCCTGAACTGGTGGTTCGCATCTTAAACCGTTTGGAGCGAACTAAACTACTCCGGAGATTAGCGGATATTGATCCCTTGACAGGCGTCTCTAATCGGTACAAATCAACCTTAGATTTAGAATCGTTGCTTCACTTGGCCAAGCGGGCCAATCACCCCCTTTGTTTTGCGATTCTTGACCTAGAAGGCTTTAAGGAAATCAATAATCGCTATGGCCACGCCGTCGGAGACGCCGTTTTAAGTCAGCTAGGCCAGTTACTGTTGCAATCTCTCCACCCCGAGGACGTCGTAGCTCGATGGGGCGGCGAGGAATTTATCATCGGTTTATATGGAATGCCCCAAAGTGAAGGGAGCCAACAGCTGACTGAACTATTACAAACCCTCCAAACAAAGGATTACAAGACCGTTGGCGGTAAGACGCTATCCCTCACGTTTAATGCAGGCGTAGCGCAATACCCAGAAACGGGAACCGACATCCGATCCCTCTATCAATCGGCATACCGGGCGCTCCAGCAAGCTAAGGCCGATCAGCAGATGTGCGTATACACAGCGGAAGCAACCGAGCCAGAATCCAGTATTCGATAGATCCCATGAGCATTAGGTTCCATGAGCACTGAGCACAAACAGGCGAAGATTGAGGCTGAATTGAGACAAGAGCGCGATTTCATCGAGGCGGTGCTAAACGCCGTCGATACGCTAGTGGTTGTCCTTAATCCCCAGGGGCGGATTCTGAACTTCAATCAAGCCTGCGAACGCGTGACCGGCTATTCATTGGATCTAGTCAAAGATCACTGTGTTTGGGAATTGTTAGTTCCCCCTGAAGAACAGACAGCGGTTAAAACCGTCTTTGAGGCCTTAAGGTCAGGCCAGTCAGCAACTAAGGCTAAACATCATTGGGTGACCCAGGACGGCGAATATCGCCTGATCGATTGGTCGAACACCCTCTTGCGAAATGCGCAGGGGGAGGTTGAATATGTAATCGGCACTGGGATTGACATTACTGACTATAGCCGGGCTGAAGCAACACTAAGGCAACAAGCTGAACACGAGCGTCTACTAGGAGCCCTGGCCCGCAGCATACGGCAGTCCCTAAACCTGCAGGATATCCTTGAGGCGACCGTTATCGAAGTCAGGAAGTTACTGCAGGTTGATCGAACCCTAATCTTTCGGTTTAACCCGAACTGGAGTGGAGACGTCATCGTCGAGTCAATTGGCGCAGGAAACTGGTCAGCGACCCTGGGTTTGCAGATCTATGACCCCTGCTTTGAAAGTGACTTTGCCGAGCATTATCGTCAGGGGCGAGTCGCTGCGATTGAGAATGTTTACACTGCAGGGCTAGACCGCTGCCATCTCGACTTACTCGCACAATTTCAGGCCAGGGCGACGCTGATCGTGCCGATTATGCAAAGGGAACGGTTATGGGGCTTGCTGGTAGCCCATCATTGTTCAGAACCCCGACAATGGCAGCCATTTGAAATCAATTTATTGACCCAACTGGCGGCGCAATTGGCGTTGGCGATCCAACAATCTGAACTATATCAGCAATTGCAGGAGGAACTGCGGGAGCGGGAGCAAATTGAGTGGGTGCTCAAAATCGCCAAAGATGATCTAGAGCTAAGGGTGGCCGAACGGACGGCGGAGCTGCTCAGCGTTAATCAGAAGCTTCAGTTGGAACTCAGTGAACGCAAGCAGATTGAAGAGGCGCTGCGAGTCTCCCAAGCACGATTTGCCGGAATCCTGGGCATTGCCGGAGACGCTATTATTTCGATCGACAAGTCCCAGCGAATCACTCTGTTTAATCAAGCGGCGGAACAAATCTTTGGCTACACGGCCGACGAAGTACTGGGTCGTCCCCTAGATTTGCTATTGCCTGAGCAGTTTATTCAAGCCCACCGTCGGCATGTTGTCGACTTCAGTCAGTCGGAAGGCAAATCGAGGAAGATGGGGGAGCGCCGAGAGATCTTTGGTCGACGCAAAGGCGGGGAGCAGTTCCCAGCGGAAGCCTCGATCTCGAAGCTGGAATTAGGCAACGAAAAAATCTTCACGGTTATTCTGCGGGATGTGACCGAACGGAAACAAGCGGAGGTCGCCTTAGAAAGTCTCATCCATCAAAACGAGCTGATTTTAAACTCGATGGATGAAGGGCTGTGTGGTTTAGATTTGCAAGCCCAGATCACTTTCGCCAACTTGGGGGCGGCAAAACTGCTGGGGTATTCCGTAGACGACTTGATCGGTCAGTCGGTTAATATCATTTTGTCGCCCGCCTCTGTGGACGCCGACCCCAATCTCTCAGACACCTCTCCTATCTATGCCTCATTAACAGATGGCGAGGTGCATCAAGTGAAAGACGCCCTTTTTTGGCGCCAAGACACATCCAACTTTCCTGTGGAGTACGCCAGTACGCCGATTCGTGAAAAAGGGAAAATTGTCGGGGCGGTGATTACGTTTCAGGATATCAGCGATCGCCAGATTGTTGAACGGATGAAGGACGAATTCATTTCCGTCGTCAGTCATGAATTACGCACCCCCCTGACCTCAATCCATGGATCCTTAAGGATGCTGGCCAGCGGTCTGTTAAACGACCAACCGGACAAGAGCCAACGCCTGCTAAAAATTGCGGCGGATAGCACCGATCGATTGGTGCGCCTGATCAACGATATTCTCGATGTTGAGCGGATTGAATCCGGCAAGGTCAAAATGGCTAAACAATCCTGTTGGGTCGCGAAAATCATGACCCAGGCCGCCAACACAATGCAAACCATGGCGGATAAGGCCGGAATTACCCTCTCGGTGTCTACCCTGTCAGCGCAAGTCTGGGCCGACCCCGATCGGATCATCCAGACATTCACCAACTTGCTTAGCAACGCCATTAAATTTTCGTCTCCTGGGGGAACGGTTTGGTTGACGTCTGAACTGGTCAAACAGACCTCTAACGGCGAGCGAGGGGAGTATGTTCTGTTCAGTGTCCGCGACCAGGGCCGAGGCATTCCCGCCGAAAAAATCGACACCATTTTTGAACGATTTCAACAGGTTGATTCTTCCGATTCTCGCGACCATGAGGGAACGGGGTTAGGTCTTGCGATTTGCCGCAGCATCATACAACAGCATAAGGGGCAAATTGAGGTGGAAAGTGAGTTGGGTAAGGGGAGTACTTTCTATTTCACACTACCTCTTTCACAGTAAACTTTCACAGTAAACGAAGCTGAACCGCATCATCCTCATTCCGCTGTTGACGAGACCATTGTTTAGCGCCTCGATGCGGTTTAATCTCTACATGCGCCACAAACCAGGTGCGTAACATCTCCGCTTGGGCTTGATCTAAAGCGTCTAAGTCGATTGGAGGTGGGAAGAGCGATAATTTCTTAGACGTGGCGGACTCGGCCCAGCTGACATCGCAGGGGACGCGATCGCGCCCGAACGGCTCCCAACTCTCCGGCAATCGCGCTAAAAATGGAACCACATTTTGCTCTCCCAGAAATGGCTGGCGTTGCCTTTCTAGACAAGCCACCCGCCGCTGGCGGGCTTCTTTATAGTTCAGAATAGGCTGGGGATATCCCCGAGTAGGCGGCGGCGCTCCCAACTGGTCCACCGGCAAATGGGCCAGTTCCGGAATCCAGCGTTTGATAAAAACGCCCTCTGGGTCACAGCGATCCACCGCGACTTGCCCCGGGTTATAAATCCGGGTCCAGGTTTTATCAACGCAGTGGGTCACCCCAGATTGCATCGCCCATTGATAGTGATCGATGGGGCAATCGCCATCGATCAAATGGCGCATAAAATGCAGCGCGCCATAGCGCCAATCCATCCCCAGCAAATTCCCCAGGAAGCTGGCGTAAATTGCTCGACTGCGAAAGTTCAGCTCTAACCATCCCCCCGTCGCTTGGAGGCAGCGCGCTGCCGCGTCCACAATGGGGAAGCCCGTTTCTCCGACTTGCCACGCTTGATAGAGAGCTTCGTCAAATTCCCATCCATCTTGATCAAACACCTGATAAAGGGAGCGTAATTCCAGCTGAGGCAAGTAGCGAAATCGTTGGGTAAACCCATTGCCCCAACGAAGTCGGGAAATTAGTTGCTGGCAACTCCGCTGGGCGCGCAGATCATCGGCGAACTCTATTGCCTGTTGGATGCGGTGAAAGCATTCCCGAACGGAGATCACGCCAAATTTAATCAGCGGGCTTAAGCCAGTGGTGACGGCGGCGCTGGGGTAGGAAAGCTGCCAATAATAGCGATCGCGCTTATGGGTGAGAAAGTCCTGTAAAAGCGTTCGCGCAGCCTCTGTACTCGCCGGGGGAAGGGGTTTACTGTCTGGCGTTAAACCTAAGGATTCGAGACTGGGTAACGAATCACTCGGGATCTCTGGCGGAACCGAAATTTGTTGAGGCGTCGGCGTCAGGTCCGTTCTCATATCCTGGAACCAAAATTGTCGATACTGAGGATAGGGAATCAGCTCCGGCGTCCCGCCAATCGGCTCAAACCAGCGAATTTTCAAATCTTGCTGCTGCAACGCCTGATTTAACCGTGCGTCTCGCACCCGACCATAGATTCGTTCATAGTCAATATAGGCGTAAATACCGTCAGCCTGAGTTTCGCGAATCAGAGCCAACAACACCTGAACCGGATCCCCTGACCGCAAAATCAATCGTCCGCCGCACCGCCGCAGGTCTTTATCCAGCGATTGCAAACAATTCAGCATGAACGCCACCCGCGCCGCCGCCGTTTCTGGATGATGCAGAAGGCATCGGTCAAAGATAAACACCGGAACCACTAATCCCCGGCGAGCCGCTCGATATAGAGGCGCATGATCAGCTATGCGTAAATCGCGGCGGAACCAGACGATTGTGCAATTCATAC
>JASJDH010000233.1 GCA_030065175.1 Leptolyngbyaceae cyanobacterium MO_188.B28
AATTGGGGGATTTAGGGGGCTTTCAGCCGTTCTCACGATATTACGAAATCATTCGCCAGCAGTATCTGAATTGGGTAGTCCTGGCGGCTATCTAACCCACAACTGCTCGCTTGTCAGGCGATCGCGCCACCGTTGAGCCTCCCCAGGATTTAGTAGCGGAGCCGGGATTTGAACCCGGTACGTGAAGGCTTATGAGACCCCAGAGCGCACCATAGCTCCATCTCCGCTAAGGCTAGTGGTCGGGATGGCTGGATTTGTAGCTTGCTTCCCGAAGGGTACCAGCGGCTGCTTGTCCCCAAAACAAGCCGTCTGACCTCTGACTTACATCCCGATAAGTACTGCTGGTGGGAGTCGAACCCACAACAACTGGTTTCTAAGACCAGCACCTCTTCCAATTGGGTTACAGCAGCATGATGAGTACTCCTGGCGGGATTTGAACCCACACTGGACTGCTTTTAAGGCAGTCGCCTCTACCGATTGGGCTACAGGAGCGTGGAACAGGAGGATAGAGATATTGACTGGGTCAAATCTCACGCCCCCCGACTGGGAAGGAAGGAATCGAACCCTCAAACACCTGATTCAAAGTCAAGCCGCTTTGCCTATTTGCGTACTTCCCAATGGCGTTAGAGGAGTGCAATCTAAGCCGAGACAATCTAGCAGAGAATGAATACAGAAGTCAGAATACAGAAGTCAGTCAGGAACTGGATTCTGACTCCTGACTCCTGTATTCTTCTCCAAAGACTGTGTCCCACTTTAAACTGATCTCCGTGTTGGATGCCGAGGCTGGATTTGAACCAGCATCTCTGTGATTCAGAGTCACAGCGACTTTCCAAGTTGTCCACTCGGCAATGAATGGCTGCCCCAGTAGGACTCGAACCTACAACCATGCGGTTAACAGCCGCCCGCTCCACCATTGAGCTATGGGGCAATGAGTGGGAAGTGACGGAATCGCACCGCCTTCTCGCCGTCTTCAGCGGCGCGTGAGCACTAGCTTCACCAACTTCCCGTTTTGGCGGAGGATAGAGGAATCGAACCCCTAGCCCAAGGACTACCCTGGTTTTCAAGACCAGTTGCCGACCATTCAGCGGTATCCTCCAAAGCGAGAACGGAGGGACTCGAACCCCCACTCTTCGGTTTCGTAGACCGATGTGTTTATCCAATTACACTACGTTCCCATTTGACAGCTTCATTTGGCAGCGCCGACGGGAGTTGAACCCGCAAACATCGACTTGAAAGATCGACGGCTTTACCGATTTGCCTACAGCGCCAAGCTTTGAAAGTGAACAAACTGCACCCCTTCCCAACCAAACTGGAGTCCAGGGAGAGAATCGAACTCTCGAATGATCGGTTTTGCAGACTGACGCCTTCCCATTTGGCGACCTGGACATAGCGAGAATAACCCTGAACACATTCTTGTTGGAAGCCGTGACGAGAGTTGCACTCGCTTCTCTCTGGCTGAGAACCAGAGCGACTTATCTAATCGTCCACACGGCTACACGGGGATGATGGGATTTGAACCCACGGTCTTTCGCTCGACAGGCGACTGCTTTGAGCCAGGCTAAGCTACATCCCCAAGTTGTTGTTGATTCAGTTGTCAAGGTTCAGAGGCGTCACTGCAGCATCTTTAGGAGACGTTGTAGTGTTGATACTACTTTTATACTACAACATGCTACAAGATGTCAAGGCCATACTACAGTTTTCTTGGAGGGAGTAAGAGACTAACAAATGCCTACCGTTGGAAACTTACAAATAAAGGTTGTACCAATGTAGGGGCAAAGTATTTGGAGTAAAATTAACAGAAAAACCTGAGAACTAACAGCCAAATACTTTGCCCCTACTAATCCACGACAGGACTATTCAACAACTCTCTGAGTCAGTTACCGTGACTACCGTGTTCACACAAGTGATTTTTTCAGGTCTTGAATTGGTTGAAGGCCCTCATCCCCCAGCCCCTTCTCCCAATTTGGGAGAAGGGGAGCTAACCTTATTTAGGTGATTTTTTCGGATATTGGCGTTTAGGTAGGCAGCAGACAGTAGGCGGAGAGCTTATCTCACTCGCCATCCACTGCCTAAAACAACAAACTAGATGCCCATCAACTCAGGAATCTGCACCCTGACAACAGCCCATCCACCCATCCACCCATCCACCCATCCACCCCTCAGGACTTCACTCTTTCGCAAAGCCCCGAACCCTCACCCCTACGCCGCAGAAGAAATTGGCGCTTCGCTCATTAGCCACAGTTGGTAGATGAGCGACTCGGCGCGTTCCCGCAGGGGCTCTGACGGAAAATCGCTCATGGCCGCCAGAAACATCCCTTCATAGGCTTCTTGGCTATCGGCGACCCAGATTCCGCGTAAGCTGATTTCCACATAGTCGCCATCAACCGGCATGACCGTCGCGCTTCTGCTGGGATTCTGCTTCAGCACTGCTTCTAGAGGCTCCAACTCGGAGATAGTTGCGGGCAACAGAAAAGAAGCGCGACCAGGTTCTACGTGGAGGGTTTGGGATAACCGCATCGCCAGGATCACTCGCTGCGCGATCGCGATTTCAGGCGAGCCCATTACCCGCTCCACGTACAATCCAATTTCGGTATAGTTCAGCTTTAACATCGGGTTTACCTCCTTCCTAACCTGAGGTCAATGATCGATTGGCTGTTGTTCTTTCCAAAACTGCTCAGCAAAAGCAATTGCGGGGTGAACGGGCGCCTTAGGCTTGGTTTTGAGCGCCATTCCGATTTCGTGTAATAGACGATCGCCCTTAGCTGAGTTGCAGCTCTCGCAGGCGGTCACAACATTACTCCAACTATGGGTCCCCCCCTTTGAACGAGGGATGACGTGATCGACCGTGAGATGCTTGGCGCTACCGCAATACTGGCAATTGTGGTCGTCCCGGCGGAAGATTTCTCGCCGACTAACGGGCGGTATTTTCCATCGCCGTTTGGGATTGCCCTTGGTCAGACGAATATGTTCTGACACGGATATGACCACACTGGGAGACCGCACTTCCCATTGCTGGGCGCTGTTGAATTCCATCGATTCCGCCTGCCCCGTTACGAGTAAAACGATGGCTCGTTTAATATTGATTCGCGTTAGAGGTAGGTAGTTCTTAGAAAACACCACCACCTGATTCTGGAATATGGGTGGGTGTTGACTTTGCTGCTCAGTTGGCATCGTGAATACTCCTCAAAAAATAACCCCCGCTTCTGATGCCAGGAGCGGGGGTTTGGGAAGTTAATCTGGATTTCCCTATGTCGGTGTTAGGGTCGCCCAACACCTCCCGCTCTGGATGCATGAATCTAGATTCGGCCAATGCGAGAACGCGCCATCAATGCCTTCGCCGCTTTCTCTGTTGGATTTACCCTGGTTAAATTGATAGGTTCCCTCAAACCCAAACAGCGCCGATGTCTGGCCCGACTCGTGATGGAGTCGGCGCGACATGACGCTGCATAAGTTGGATAGGAAAAGACTGCTCATTGAAGGCTGTATGGGTGTGATAATACTCAATGCTTATAATGCTACACTTGTAGTATTATTTTGTCCAGCTCATTGTTTGAAACAAGGTTTGTTTGAAATAAGGTGGACCTGTTATAGCTACACGCAAACAGATCGCCATTACGGAAATGGGGGGCAACTTAAAGCGGGACAATCCAATAGAGAAGGAATACAGAGGTCAGAAGTTTTTCAGAACCTGTCTCCTATCTTCTGTCTCCCCCCTCTCTTGGCGTTGCTGAACAGAGGGATGACTGGGTTTTGTGGCGCCTTAATCGCCCTCACCCTAAATCCCTCTCCCCAGGGAGCTAACGTGTACACACAAATCGATACGGTTGGCGTTTGATGATTTTGTCCCGTACTTTCCAGAACTTACTGATCAGCTGTCCCCTCCTGGGAGGGGTAACGGGGTGGGTCTATCCTGGCGCTAACGACCGAAAACCCACCCCGCCCTTTGGGCGCCCCTCCCAGGAGGGGATTTTTGCCGCGAAATCCCCTTTGGCAAGGGAGTGTAAGAAATAGCGGATAACTTGTGTGTACACGGTAGCCCCCTAGGAAGAAGGGTTGGGGATGAGGGTGGTTCATCCCGGTATTCAGCAACACCTCACTCTTTTCTTACCTAAAGCACTGACTTAACCCGATGGAAGTTATTGAAATCAATTGCCCGACGGCCCTCACGGGTCCATCCCAAAATATCCACAAACTTGCGATTCCATAAAATCTCATCCGTAATAAAGGAATGGCGGGCGTGGATGGTTTGGGACATGGTTTCGTCAATGCCGGTAATGGTCACCACAATTTCGGCTCGGGATTGAGACAGGGACTCATAGGTTTCGCCGTAAAGCGGACTGTTGGCGTCTATCGGGTGCATGGCCGTCCAGGTCAGGGCGAATAGGGGGGTATGGGAGCGAATCAGACTGAGATCATGGAATCGGCGTAAATATTCTCCCTCTGGGGTAATTTCATCCCGCACTAGCGTCACCCACAACTGCGCTTCCAAGATCCGATTCCGCCGCTTATTGGCGGTGCGAAACATTAAGGTCGGCACATCGTTATGGTGGGTGATGACCGCCACATGGCTGAACAAAATTCGGGCGGTGGGCAGAGAAAAGCGGCTAAAAATCATCCCAGTGGCCATGGCGATGAACAGCAGCCCCATGAATGACTCCATCACGACTAACCAATTGGCGTATACCGTGGTCGGGTGCATGGCGCCATAGCCAATAGACGCCATAGTTTGAACGCTAAAGAAGAAGGCGTCTGAAAATGAACCCGGATTTGGACTGGCGATGCAGTCGCCGCCTAAGAGGTAAGCTACGGCGAACAACGCATTGACTGCCATATAAAGGAGAGCAAGCAACCCAATAAACCCAGACCAGGGCATTGTGAGCAGGTGATAGTATAAGTCGCGCCATTGGGAGTGCGGATCGCCAAACCGAACGATATCGGGTGTTTCGCCATCTCTAATTACCATGCGCGTGGAAGGCTGGTGCTGCTGATACAAAACCATAAGCGTCCCCTGAAATAAATGTCAGTCAACAAGTGTAGGTATGAAGTAAACCAGGGCCCCAAGGAAAATCGGAGTCTGATCGAGTGGTCTATGAATGGGCTAGGAATAATTAATGACTAGTGGATTGAGCCTTTTAACCAAGTGTGATCTAAGCGGGTGATCCAATAGATCGATGAAATCATGATTTCCATTACAGGGATCAAAACGGGAATCTTAGCGCGTTAACTTAACAGCCTAGGATAGGGGCTGTAACATTTCAACTAAAGTTTAATGGAATTGAATCCGGAAAGTTTATATTTATTTAAGTTTACTTATTTTTCTCCGTCTTTGACAAAAGGGGAATCGTCTTTGACGGGGGGCTGGTTTCGGTCGAGGCCTTGCTTGACCCACTGCATACAATCTTGCGGACTTGTAAATATTCGAGGGGCGGCGATATTACGGAGTTCAAAGGGCGGATAGTGGTCATAGAAGATTTTTCCCCCCGCTTCCGCCACGATGATCAGATTGTGGCGATAGGTGTAGCGATGTTTGAAGTGATCGACGCCATATTGATTGGTGAGTTCTGTTCCGGGGGGCTGGGTGTTTAGATGCGCTTTGGCGATTTTGACGATACCTTCGATGGCGCTGGAGTAGAGTCCGGCTGAGTTGTCGGCTTGATGTAGGGAACTTTTGTGGCCGATGTCGGCTAGTAGGCGATAGGTGTAAAGGGTTTCGCCGCTCAGTCGACGATATACGGATGGGATGATGAGAAATCCTTTGTATGAGACGGATTTTTCGTAGAGGAGCCGGTTCATGGCGGGTGGGCGGGGCGGAGGCTTGGGAGGAGGTTGTTTTGATCCGACGATACCACAGGGTTGGGAGGTTTTGAGTCCCTCACCCCGACTCAATTTCCGCTTCCAGCTCCGCAATCTCCCCATTGCGACGATGGTACCCCACAATCTCTCCCGCCTTAAACACCCCCACATACGCTGGCGGCTCCCACTCATCCCAGTCAAGCACATGTGGCTCATAGGGCCGCTCAGTTCGCTTCACCAGTGCCTTGGCCTCCTCAAGTTTGGTCCGAGCCTCCTCTTGGTCCCCCAGACTCAACGCCAAGCGACAGCGCTCCAGCGCTGCTTCGATTTGGAAGATAAGCATGCCGCTGCGTCCGGCAATTTGTTCGACTTCGGAGAGATCGCGACGGGCTTTTTCCAGATACTCGTCTGCTTCCAATTTTGCACTTTGAATTTTGAATTTTGAATTGACCCTCCACAGCGCCGCCCGAGTCAATAGCCCACGAGGTAACTCATGCATTGTTCCAGCCTGACGCAGCAGCGAGACACCCTTGTCAAGATGTTGGGCGGCTTGTTGAAGGAGAGCAGCGAGATTTGCTGGGGTGTTGGGTTCAACCGCATCCTTAAGCCTGAGGGTTACTTCTAGGAACCAGGTCCGTCCCATAGTCAGGTGGTCTAAGCCTATATCAAGAAGCCAATTGTTTGATTTTGCAATCTCCAGTGTCTTCTCAGCCCGATCGCGCACTTCACCACAGCGGGCTAGCCAGAATGACGGCTCAACCCTAACCGATCTGACCTCTTCTGTCTGGTCTGAGCAACGGGCCGGGATGGAAGCATCTTGCTCAAAAAGCCCACGCTCCAGCAACAAATCACAGTAATAGAATCCTCGCATCGAGTAGAGCAGCGAATACTGGGACTGCCACTCAGCCTGAAGCGCCTCGGCCTCGCGGAAGGCCAACTGGGAGGACTGCAGACGAGCCGCCTGGAGCAGGGCATTGGCTAGTGTTGTGCGTTTGACTTCTTGCTGAAAGGGGTCGCCGCTGCGATCGCTCAGCTCCAAACTCTGCTCCCCCACCCGCACAGCAGCCGCCACATTACCCAGCGTCAGGTATAGTTCGCTGAGGTTAGAGGCAACAATTGAAGAATCTGTCCAATTTCCAAGATCTTGCGAAAGAAGCATGCATTCTCGAAATGGATCAACTGCTTCTAGGAGTCGTCCCAAGGCTCGAAGTGCGAAACCTGCCTCATTAGCTAAGTTCGTCTTAGCATCGTTGCTAAGAACCTTCAGAATCCCATTCCAAGGCTGTTCATAATAGCTAGAAACGGCAACTAAATGAGTACCAAATGCGCCAAGCTTACTCCATGCATAATATTCATCACCACGCAAAATACGAGGATTGAGAACCTCGTCATAAGCTGACTGATACAAATTTGCTTTACAACCATGAACTACTGCATGGTATAGCGGCATCATCTCTTGCAGCGTATCAGGTAATTCTGGGGCAATCTGTTTAAGATGCTCGTAGAGGCGACGATTGGCTTCGCGGGTTGCATCTGGGTATTGGGTGGTGAGTTGGGTGGCGAAGTATTCGCGGATGAGAGGATGAGCGTCCAAAGGATTTTGGATTTTGGATTTTGGATTAGGTTGTGTTCATTTCCATTAGTAGTCTTGGCATCGGAGCTGAGTAGGCCATAGTCCACGAGGTTGGAGATGTGCCAATTCCAATCTTCAGAACTCAAACCCACCAGCGTATCGGTAAGCCCGGGGATAATCGGAGCCGCACAGACGGCTGCTACGGAATCGGGTTCGGCGGGGCGGTCAAACAGGCCCAAAAGTCGCAGAATCGATAACTCTGGTCCCTCTCTGAGCCATCGCTCATTTTTTTCCACCAGCTTGAAAGCATGGCCCCCTAAACGCTGGTCTACCAGGGCCAGCTCCACCTCCCCAATCCGACTCACGTCCCCCTGGCAAGCTTTACGCAAATAAGTCCCCAACAACCGCAACGCCAAACCATGTCCCTTCACCTGCCGTGAAGCCTCCTCCAGCTCCTGCGGCAGTCCCTTTACCCCCAATGCTCCCAGCAACGCCGCCCCCGCCTTGTCCGACAACGCCTCCAGGTCAATCTTCGCCGCCGCCGGAATATCCGCCACCGGCTGCCGGGTCGTAATCACACACAACCCCGCATTATCCGCCGCCAACTCCCGCACCAGCGCCGTCAAACCTTGGTCCTTAATCCGGCCCACCTCCACCGAAGCCGCCCCCCACTGCAACGGCTCCCCATCCAAAATCAATAAAGTTTTGCTCCGACGCACCCATCGCGCCAACCGTTCCCCCTTGTCCCAAGCCGACCCTTCCTCCGGATTAGGGTCGCCGAAAAACCGCAGCGCTTCATCAATAAATCCCTCCGCCGACACCTGGGCGTCGTCCCGTGAGCCCTGGCTGTAAAACGAATGACCCAAGACATAGTGAGCGCCGCGCCAGTTGTCAGCCCGGAGGCTTTGCAGCCATGCAGCGACTAGGGCGCTTTTGCCCACCCCGCCAAACGCCACCAGACTGATCACGGGGGTATTGGGGTCTTCCCAAGCTGCATCTAGCCGTTCTAGCTCCCGCTCTCGACCCATAAAGTGGGCCACTGCTGGCGGCAAATGGGCGATGGAAACTATAGGACCAGACTGTTCAGACAGTTTTGCCTGAGGTGGGTTTAACAATTCAGCAATTTTGGCTTTGCACTCTTCAATCTGCTTCTTTAGCGCAAATTTCTCCGCTGCGCCAGTTGCAGTCACTTCCTGCCGAAGGAAAAACTCAAGTTGTTCTTGCAAGAGCTGAAGGGCTTGTTGCTCGGCCATGGGGCTACATGATTTTGCTGTCTGCTTGGATCATATCCGATACATTGGTATCCGTGGGTGAAGGTAGTTGGTTGGGTTGGCGTCGTTGGGGATGACGGGGTACTGCCCAGAGTTCGAATCCCATGATTCTTGGTTTTGACCCGAAACTCAACGCTGCGAGATCCCGGGGTTCTTGGATATAGCCACGAAATTCTTTACGTTGAGTCTCGGATAGAACCCCGGGATCTGGTCCTGCCCCAAAACTCTACGCTGCGAGATCCCGGGGTTCTTGGATATGGCCACGAGATTCTTTGCGTTGAGTCTCGGATAGAACCCCGGGATCTGGTCCTGCCCCAAAACTCTACGCGGCAAGATCCCAGGGTTCTTAAATGTGGGCGCAATACTTTACGCGTAGAGTCTCGACTAGAACCCTGGGATCTGTCCCGCACTGGGATCTGTCTCGCACCGGAATCTAAGGATCTCGAATCCACCCTGAAATCTGTTCCACCCCCAACCTTCATCCCAAGCCATTTCAGAACAAAACTATCCACTTAGTTCAAGGATCTTCTGCTGGGCTTCTTCAATCTGCTTTTTCAACGCAAACTTCTGCGCCGGATCAGCGGCAATAACTTCCTGCTCTTGAAAATATGCCAACTTCTCTTTCCAAAGTGCAATGGCCCCGCTATTTTGCCCAGATGATTTTGACTGCGGACTCGGCTGTGGGGTTTGTAGTTGGGCTGGCGTTGCGGTAGGGGATGGGGTTGGCGTTGCAGTTGGCGTTGCAGTTGGCGTCGCTGAGGATGACGACGGATGATAAGGCGCAGCCCGGAGCGCCTGAAGCAGTCTCTGGAATCCGGCGTCTCGTTGCCCAGCAGGAAATAAATCAACGAATTGCAGCCGGTCCAATGTCCGGGTTGCATCAATCTCGATCATCGGAATCTCACACTCAGACAACCGCACCGGAATCAGGAAAATATCACCGGGGGGATATTCTCGCAACGCAACGATGGCGTCCGCCGCTTCCGGATAAATGCCCGATGTCGTGCGGGCTTCCGTCTCTTTAGATAAACACAGGAGAATAGCATAGGCGTTTCTCATCGCCTTGCGAATTTCAAATCTCCAATCCTGTCCCGGCAGAATGTTCTTGTCCCACCACACCGCTTCGCCCGCCGCCACCAGCTCATCGTGCAAACGACGAACCTCGTCAGCGTTATCTCGACAGTAGGAGAGGAAAAGATGTTGCTTAGGCATAGATTTTCAGTATCCAGAATCGACCCATCTCATCACCCTGAATATTAATTCACCCGCTGCCAATAACACCACGCCGCATAGGCCATCGTCACCACCCCCGTAATCAACGCCGACTCATCCACCTCAAACTGCGGATGATGCAACGGATAATTCGGTCGATCCGGAAACCCCACCCCCAAGCGGAACATCGTACCCGGCGCATGGTCCAGATATAGGGAAAAATCCTCCGCCCCCAACGACGGTTCATGCACCAGTTGAACCCGATCTCGACCCCAGGCCTCCGTCGCCGCCCGTTCAATAATCTGAGTTAACCCCGGATCATTCATCAAAGTAGGCGTCCCCCGGCGATAGTTCATCTCATACTTAGCATTGTGGGGATGGCACACACTGGCCACAATCTTCTCAATCCAGTCAGGCAGTGTTTTACTGGTTTCTGGGTGGAGCGATCTAACCGTCCCCAGCAACTTAACCCGATCCGCAATCACATTCGGCGCCCGTCCCCCCGAAATTTGGCCAATGGTCAACACCATTGGCCGTAGGGGATTGTGGGTGCGACTGATGGCCTGTTGCAACGTCGTGATAACTTGAGAGGCGATCCAAATCGCATCGATCGCTTCATGGGGTCGGGCGCCATGGCCAGACTCCCCCAAAATCGTGATTTCCAGATCATCCGCCGCCGCCATCATCGCCCCATAACGGACGCCCACTGAGCCAGCGGCTATGGTGGGCCACACATGCAGGCCAAAAATGGCGCCAACGTTCTGCATTACTCCATCTTGAATCATCCAGCGGGCGCCGCGAGCCGTTTCTTCCGCAGGTTGGAACAAAAAACGCGTCGTTCCCGCCAGCGTCGACTCCAGCTGGGCCAGCACCATTGCCACGCCTAATGCAATGGTGGTGTGCACATCATGGCCGCAGGCGTGCATAATCCCAGGTTTATGGGAAGCATACTCC
The DNA here is from genome assembly GCA_030065175.1 of Leptolyngbyaceae cyanobacterium MO_188.B28. GTDB lineage: Bacteria > Cyanobacteriota > Cyanobacteriia > Phormidesmidales > Phormidesmidaceae > JAKSDM01. Next base: position 10,804 of record JASJDH010000233.1, read on the forward strand.
AACCCCGTCCCCTCTGTAATCGGCAAGGCGTCCATATCGGTGCGAATGGCCAGCGCCGGAAGGTCTAGATTGGCGCCAGATAATTCAGCCACAACGCCGGTTTTACCCACCAACTCCTGAACGTGTAGCCCGGAGGAGGACATCACCCCGGCCGCATACGCCGCCGTTTGATACTCCTGCCCGCTCAGTTCGGGGTGACTGTGGAGATGGCGACGAATTTCAATCAGACGAGGCGCGAGGTTTTCGGCAATTTCTTTGATTTGACTCAGCATGAAGGAGGATAGCGGATGAGGAATGGCGTTTTATTCATCATAAGCAGCCCCATGTCATCTGGGGAGGTAAGATACACTACCTGATGTGAATTGATGCTGGGATAGGCAAGGAAGTCAGGAGTCAGAAGTCAGAAGTAAGTCAGGAATTGGATTCTATCTCCTGAATTCTTCATTCTGCTTAAGGGAGAATTTCCTGCCTTAAGTTGATAGTTTGATAGTCGATTACTCAGACCACCTTTGAGGTGCGATGGTGGATTGGCCAAGTCTTTAAAGGATCAGTACCACTTGATTCTCTATAAAACCTATGCTTTCTATATTCGGGCCCACTCTGCGAGAAGAGCAAAGCTCTACACCCCCGACCTCTCTCCCAAACTTGGGAGAGGGGAGAAGACCTGGTTCCCCTTCTCCCAAGCTTGGGAGAAGGGGTTAGGGGATGAGGGCAGAAATCAAACGCCCCTACAGCACTTCTTTCAGCGCCCCTAGCAGCGTATCGACATTTTCCTTGCGGCTGTTGTAGCCCATTAGTCCAATCCGCCAGACTTTACCCGCCAGTTCCCCCAGACCGCCGCCGATTTCAATGTTGTAATCATTCAAGAGTTTGCGGGTGACGGCTTTACCATCCACCCCCGCCGGAATTTTCACCGTCGTTAAGGTGGGCAAGCGATACGCTGGGTCGACATGGCAAGTCAAACCCAGTTTCGCCAACTCGCTCCAAAGATATTCGGCGTGGGTTTGGTGCCGCTGCCATCGGGCCTCCAGCCCCTCCTCCGCAATTAGTCTAAGGGCCTCCCGCAAGGCGTAGGTGAGGTTGACCGGGGCGGTGTGGTGGTAAGTCCGCTCAGAGCCCCAATACTTCAGCAGCAGCGATACATCCAGATACCAGTTCGCTACCTGGGTCTTCCGCCCAGTCAGCTTTTCGATCGCGCGGGAACTCATGGTGAAGGGAGAAATCCCCGGAAGGCAGCTCAGCCCCTTTTGACCGCAGCTATAGGCCAGATCCACTCCCCATTTGTCTATGAAAACCGGCACGCCCCCCATGCTAGTGACCGTATCCACCAGCAGTAGACAATCGAACTCACGGCAGAGATCGCCGACCCCTTCCAGGGGCTGACGCGCCCCCGTGGAGGTTTCGGCGTGCACTAGGGCCAAAACAGCGGGGCGGTGAGTTTCCAGCGCCGCTCGCAGTTCAGCCAGACTGAACACTTCGCCCCAAGGCTTGGTAATGGTGGAAACCTTGGCGCCATAACGGCCCGCCATATCCACCAAGCGGTGGCCAAAATATCCCTTAACCCCAACCAGGACGCCATCCCCAGGCTCAACGACGTTGGCTAGCGTCGCCTCCATTGCGGCGCTGCCGGTTCCACTCACCGGAAAGGTAATCTGGTTTTCGGTCTGCCAAACGTAACGCATCAGTGTCGTCACTTCATCCATCAGGGCAAGATACGCCGGATCGAGATGGCCAATGGGTTCCATGCTGACGGCTGAGAGTACGGCGGGATCGGCGTTAGATGGGCCGGGGCCGAGCAATAACCGAGTCGGCATTTTCAGGTCCGACAGTTGAACCCGATGGGTTTCGTCAACCGCCGGTGTGGATGTGGAAGGCGTTAAAGTCATGATCCTAATTCGGTTTAAACTGAATCCCTACAGTGAGCCTCCGCCAATGGGACGCGGCGCAGCTCCAGGCATAGATTTGGGGCGCCTAAGCGATCGCTAGTCTCAAATGCAAGGATATGTGCAGCATACCAAGGAGTGGGCCGCCATCCATCAGGCGAATGTCGAGTGATTTGTATGGATGCCTGGGAAAACAGGAATCCAATACAAATCACTTTCACCCATCTACCCATCCAACCATCTACCCATCCACCCAGTTATGGGATTTGTCAAGTATTTGACATACGACTCCACAGAAGGTCTCAGAACGCCCTTCCAATAGCTTGACGGACATAGATAGATGATGGACAGGTTCAGAGAAA
>JASJDH010000234.1 GCA_030065175.1 Leptolyngbyaceae cyanobacterium MO_188.B28
GGCGGGCAACTGAGTCATCTGAGGGATAGATAACACCTCAAACTGCTTCAATTTCTCCATCGCCCAGGGAATTCTTTCTGCCGGGATCCTCTGTAATCGATTTTTCTGAGACTCAATGCCGGTTGCGCACCACTCATGGGTATTGCTGATTCGCCAACCGTCTTCGGTGACTAAGAACAGGTAGCTGCGGTCAACTTCGGTAAACTCGCCAATTTTCTGCAGGGCGTCTTCAATGCCTTGGTTAATATCTCTGGGTTTGAGGTCGATGAATTGCGTCGAGATACTGTTGATTAGCTGCTCTAACTTGATCCGGTACTGCAGCGCCGCTTCCGCCTGTTTGCGATCGCTAATATCCGTAACCGTTCCCACATAGCCGATCAAATCGCCATTGGCGGCCCATTCCGGCGTCGCTTGGCCCACCGCCCAACGAACAATCCCCTCTGGCGTCTGCAACCGATACTCGGAGCGATAGCTCGTCTTCGCCTTAGTAGCCGCTCGCCACTCTGATACAACCAGCTCCCGATCAACCGGATGAATCGCCTGGGTCCACCCCTCCTGACAAAAGGTCTCGACGGATAATCCCGCCATGGCGCATAAACAGTCATTGGCGTAGTAACAAACGCCCCGCGCATCTGTCTGGAAAATACCCACCGGGGCTGTCCCCGCCAGCGTTGCGAAATGTTCTTGGCTTGCCCTTAAAGCCTCCTCCATCTGCTTCCGCTCAGTGATATTTCGCGCCACCCAAACCACTTCATTGGGAGAAATGGGGGAAATCCGGGCGTCAAACCAGGTTTCTTGTCCAGCAATGGGCAAACTGTATTCACAATGGGTGGTTTGCTGACTGGTGAGGGCTTGCCAAATATAATTCAGGAACCTGTCTGCATGTTCGGCTGGCAACATTTCGTGGAGGGTGTTGCCCACTAACTCCTCAACCGGTTTAAACAGGTTTTCCAGATTGTTCGATGAGGGAACTTTCAGATAGCGGCCTTGGGCGTCTAGCAACATGACCACATCAGTCATGGCTGAAAACAAGCCCCTCAGTTCGGTTTCAGAAGTCCGCAGCTCATCTTCAATGCGCTTGCGTTCACAAATTTCTTGCTTCAGTTGGGCATTTTGCGCTTCCAGCTGTTGCTGCAATCGGCAAATTCTGAGCTGATTTTCGACTCGAGCAATGACTTCCTGGCGCTGAAAGGGTTTGGTAATATAATCGACCCCGCCGACCGAAAACCCCTTAACCTTATCCATTGGGTTATTGACCGCGCTCAGAAAAATGATTGGGATACCGCTGGTCTTTTCATCGGCTTTGAGACGCTCGCAAATCTCGTAGCCATCTAAGACGGGCATCTTAATATCCAACAGAATCAAATCAGGTTGGGCGGCCTGAATGGTCTGGAGGGCTAACTGACCACTAGAGGCTGTACAGACTTCATAGCCTTCAAGCGTCAGGGTTTTGGCTAATAGCTTTAAATTCGTCGGCGCATCGTCAACAACCAGTATATTTCCCTTAAATGCAGTGTGCGCGGCTTGACTTTCTACGACAGGGTTAGCCATGAATACATACAGTCAGTCAGATTTACGAGTCGTTCAGCATGTCCAGAATCAGTCGCTGTTCAACAAAGTGTTCATCAAGGCATGGGTAATTGTGTATTTTGATAATTAATTTGCTCCGGTTTCCTTAGAAAAGGGAAATTTAGAGAACGTCGCCTCAATCATCTTTCATGCATTCTTTTACTAAAGGTTTTGAAGGTATCAGAGAATTTCTCTGGACCTGTCAAATTTTTTATCAGGGCTTCTGAACTCGATTTAACCCAATAGCTTGCAATTTAAGCTAGGGAAGTCCAATGGAAGTTGAATACAACCTAAAGGCGACTAAAATTCTGACTCCTGACTCTTGTATTTTGTCTCAATGATAATTTGCCAACCAAATATTGAAAGCTAACTCAATGAAGTTCGGCGTCTGCAGACCAATGCTGTCTCATCAACCCATCAACCCATCAACTGCCCATTACTGGGATTTTATTTTGACGCAAATTCCTTAGGCGTCTATCCACCTTATAACACGTCTAACTCCAACCCAGCGCCGATAGAAGCTGCGCTGCAAGCTTGGCGGGTTTAAAGGGTTTGGCGATCGCAGCTTTGACCCCCAATTGAGTCAAGTTGTCTTGTTCAGACGATAATGTTTTCGCGGTTAAGAGAATAATCGGGATGTTCTGGGTCTTCGGATTAACCTGAAGCTGTCGACACACCGCCGGACCATCCATTTCGGGCATCATCCAGTCCAGTAAAATGGCGTCGGGTTGAGTCGCCTCAGCTTTAACCAGTCCCTCTCGGCTAGAACCGGCGACTATCACCTCTAAGCCAGCCATAATCTCTAAGCTTACCTGGACCACCTCCCGCATATCTTCTTCGTCATCAATCACCAAAACTCGCTTAGGCGCCATGACTGCTTTCCTCTCCCCGTTGAAAACCCTTCAGAAATAGAAAATTATCCGCTTCACCGAGTTAACCCCGTATCCCTGACTCCCTTATTCCAATCATTGAGCCCTTAACCTCAGCTCCCTAATCTACACCCTAACCCATCCCTAATCAGGTCATGAGAAATTGAGAGTTAGCAAAACGCTAACCAACCTCTGACCTGGGGTTAGGTGAAATTTAATTAAGACCCAATCAGCAAAGTCTGGCGTAATCGCTGCATCAACACCGTAATGTTTAAGGGGGTTAATACATAATCAAAGATCCCTAGCGCCTGAGCGGGCTCCACTAAATCAGGCTGGTTGAGGATGAAGATGGTTCGGGATTGTTGTAGGACGTTGACCCCTAACTGCTTCAGCACACTTATTCCTTCAATGTCAGGTAAATCCTGAGACAGCAGGATTAAGCGGGGCTTGAGACTGGGAGTTTCGCCGCTGAGGGCGGTGATCGCCTCTCGACCAAACCGCACCCATCGGGTGTGATATCCACGGGTTTCCAAAGCCCATAAAATGGGTTGAGCCGCCTCGGTTTCTGGATGAATCAGCACCACATCGGGCTGAGTGGCGGCAGACGCCGACCAAGGCCGCCAGCCAGCCGATAAAATTCGATTTCTACCCGCATATTTTGCCTGATAAAGCATGGCGTCAGCGGTGCGATAGAGCATATGCAGGGCGGAGCCATCCACCGGATACTGGGCAATGCCTGCACTGAAACTAACCCTGAGGGAATGGCCGTCTGGCGTTGTCAAAGGCTGCGATCGCCAATCTTCTAACACTTCAGCTAGCCGGTCCACGCCTTCATCCCGCCCGATTCCATACAGGCCCACAACGAACTCTCCCCGTCCCCAACGGGCCACCACATCCCCCGCCCGAAACTGCCGCTGAAGGAAGCAGCCAAACTGCCGCAACACCCGATCGCCTTGGACAAATCCATGGTCGTCATTGATCCGCTTAAATCCGTCCAAATCCAGCACCGCCAGACACACCGGCTGTTGAGATCGACTGGCGAGATGAAGCAATTGATTTAACGATTGGATAGCCCGGTGTTGGTTCGCTAACCCGGTTAATAAGTCAATCTCTAGCTGACTCCTGGCGATCCGACTTTGCTGGAGTCGATTCTGCACTCGGGTGACCAATTCTTCTGTGATCAGGGATTTCGTCAAATAGTCATCCGCCCCCGCCTTAAACACCTGCTGCAGTGTAGAGACATCGTCCTGAGCCGTGAGAAATAGAATTGGCAGCCAATTGAACTCAAAATCGCTGCGCACCAAACGACACAAATCCAAACCGTTAATATCCGGCATTAATAGGTCAAGGATAAGCAAATCGGGTTGGGTGAGTTTTAGGGTTTCCCAGAAACGCTTCGGATCGTCCAATCCCACCAGTTCTATGCCTTGGGGATCGAGCAGCGCCTTCAAGACCTGTAAAATTTGAGGGTCGTCATCCACCGCCAGAATCTTTGCGGTGGTGGGTTTTGACTGCAAGGCTTGGTTGACCGCTCTGAGGACCTGATTTGCCGGGGCGGGTTTCTGTAGGAAAGTTTGTCTATCTAAATGAGCTAAGGCCAGTCGATCATTCGCCGTCTCCTGGGCTGAGAAAATAATGACGGGAATAGGAGGTTTTCGGTTTGCAATTTCTTGCAGGAATGTCATCGCTTCTTTGTCTTTGTCGGGCAGAGGAGCGCCAAACAAGATGACATCTGGAAGGCGGCGGGCGATCTGTATACGGGCGATGGCGGGATCCGTCGCTAGCTCTGTGCGGATTTTCCACACATTGGCTTCCTTGGCGATACTCTCAGCTAAGTCCCGATCCGGATCAATCACCAACAGCAAAGGCCATTCCTCGTTCGCCAACATGGGCGCCGCCTGGATGTCCAGAGGGGGCTCCTCGGGGCCTTCAGTTTGTTCTTCCGTTAGCGATTCATATAGGGCGGTCACCAGTTGTTGGGCGTTATGGGCCAATACTTCTTGCGGCGCTTTGGACCGGAGCACCGTCTCCAATTGCTGAGCCAGCCGAGAGGCATTCTGGAAACCGAAGGTTCCCAAAGACCCCGCCAATTTGTGGGCGCTATGGGAAACTCGCTGGATTAGATCGCTGTCCAAGGCCCCAGACTGGAGAAAATAAATCATCTGCTGCAGGGAATCGAGGCGCTCCAGAGTAGAGTCTTTAGTGCGCTGCCAAATTTTAGCGACGGCTAGATCTAACGTTTCCTGCTCAGCAGAGTTTTGATCATCTAGCTGGGGTTTATCGACACGATAGTCTGGATTGAGTCGATAGCCTTGTCCGTAAAGCGTTTCGATCAAATCTCGGGCCCCAACGGTATTGAGCTTGCGGCGAATACTTTTGATGTGGGATTTAACTGTATCTTCGTTGGGCGGTGTTTCATCTAAACTCCAGACATCCTGGATGATGGCGCTTCGACTTAACACCCGATTAGGGCTTTGCAGAAACAGTTCTAACAGCTGATATTCCTTATGGCTGAATTGCAGGGATTGCCCCTCGTAGGTCACCTCCCGCGTATTGGGGTCCAGGCTAAGATGCCCCCATTCCAAGGCTGGGGCGGCGATCGCGCCTCGGCGACGCAAGAGCGCCCGAATACGAGCCGTCAATTCCTGTAGATTCAGGGGCTTAACCACATAGTCATCCGCCCCGGCGTCCAACCCAAATAATTTGTCGGTGGTGGTGTCTCGCGCCGTTAACAGCATGACCAACACCTGATTGCCCACCTGCCGTAATCGTCGACAGATACTAATGCCGTCCAATTTTGGCAGCCCGACATCTAAGAGGATGAGGTCATAGCTCTGGGTTTGAGCCATCTCCCATCCGATCTGACCATCTCTGGCCACATCCACCCGATAGTTTCGCTCACCCAAGATGGTGGTCAGAACCTCTACGATGGATTCATCATCTTCTACCAGGAGGATTTTCATAAATTCTGTTGGCGCTTTTGCACTATAGACTGAGTGCGGGATGAGATCGCATCCCCATCATGTGATTCACCCCAACCCCCGTAATGGAAGTCCTGCAATACACTTCTGCAATACCTTATCTGGTATTCAGTGTAGTGCTTTATCCCATTAGGTGTTTAGGTAGTCTAGCGCCCAAAAGTGGAAAACTCGGGCAAAGGAACCGGTGAAATCATCCAACCGATTACTAGGCTTGATTTTCATGCTTTTCAGTTCAAACCTTTATATTTTTCTTCATTCATGACAAATAATGGGAGTGTTCGCGTAAACTAGGACGATTTGGTTCTTGGTCACTCAATCATTGGTCACTCGATCAGAGGTATTTAATTCCTGCATGACTTTCCTTGCCCTCACCTTGCTTACTCTGCCCTCACCCCCAACCCCTCTCCCAAGGTTGGGAGAGGGGAGAAAACCAACCTTGGGAGAGGGGAGAAAACCAGGTTCCTCTGTTTTTCAAACTTGGGAGAAAGGGTTTGAGCTTGAACGTAGAAGACATCGATTTTATTCAGGTTGAAATAACCCTAAATCATTAGCCAAATAACCAATGACCAATGACCAGTGACCAATGACCAATGACCAATGACCAATGACCAATGACAATTATTCCTCTAAAACGCTCTCGGAATAACCCACAGAAAGGATAAAGGAAGGTGAGATGGCCAATCGCTTCTGCATCAGACTTTCTACCTGTTTTATCGGCGCCGCGCTGTCTGTGTTCGCCGCCCCGACCGCTAAAGTTTCTCCGCCGTTATCGTCTACAGTCGCCCAAGCTGCTTCATCAGACTTGGCCGCTATTCCCAGAGCGGTTGATCAAACGGTTGAATGTGAATTGCTGGTGGTAGGAGGCGGACTGGCGGGAACCGCCACTGCTTATGAGAGCCTTAAGGCTGGCCGCACGGTTTGTATGACAGAGTTGACTGATTGGCTGGGAGGTCAGATTTCATCTCAGGGAACCTCTGCGCTGGATGAAGCTAAGCGGCAGCGAGAACTGCTTTTCTACGCCAAAGGCTACAACGAACTGCGGCGGCGGATTGAACGCAAGTATAAGCAGCTCAATCCGGGGGGATGCTGGGTGAGTGTCTCTTGTTTTCTCCCTAAGGACGCCCATGAATTGCTGCGGCGACAACTTCGGGAGGCGGCCAAAGAAGGGGATGGCGAACTCAAGTGGTTTCCCTCAACGGTGATCAAAGATCTGAAGCTTAGTCCAGACGGTCGGATGATCGAAGGTGCGATCGCGATTCAGCACTCACCTGTCCCCGGTACGCCGCCCCTGAATACAGAACCGCTCTCCTACTCCATTGAAGAGGCATATCGGTACGAAGACTCCGAACGTTTTCTCAAACAAATCATTCGCTTTGTTCCCAAGCCGCCTAACGAGAAAGAGGTAGAGTTGGCGAGACCGGCGGACTGGTATGTGGTCGACGCCACTGAAACGGGAGAAGTGATTGTTCTGGCGGGCGTTCCTTATCGACTTGGCTTGGATTTCCGCTCCCATCTCAATCCCTCTTCGCCCGTGCTGTCGCAAGATCCGTATTGCACCCAGGGCTTCACCTACACCTTCGCCATGGAGCGGACCGAAGAGCCGCAAACCCAAACAATGCCGCTCTACTACCCGGATTATGAACCCTACTTCAGCTATGAAAGACGCCGGGATAACATTAATTACTTTGACTTTGTCTTTACCTACCGGCGCATATGGGCGTCCCGACCTCGATCCAAAGAAAGGGTGTTCGGAGTTTCCGCTCCTAAGCCAGGCGACATCTCAATGCAAAACTGGACCTGGGGCAATGACTACCGACCCGGCACCGAACAGGACAATCTGATCTACTCCCATCAACAGTTAAAGGACCAAGGTCAACTTGACCCCGGCGGCTGGATGGGGGGACTGCGCCCCGAAACCCTGCGAAGAGGCGAAGAAAATGCCTACAGCTATTATTACTGGCTGGTGGCGGGCGAAACCGATTCTCAATTGGGGGAGGGAATTAAGCAGCCCAATCCGAATCATCGCTTTCTATCCGGCTTTGACATGCCCATGGGCACCGCCCACGGCCTCTCTAAGCATCCCTACATTCGGGAAGGTCGGCGCATCATTGGCAGACCTTCCTACGGCTTCGTCGATGGGTTTATGATCAACGAGATCGATATCTCAAAGGCGGATTTTCGGGACGAGTTTTACAGCAGTACGCTGTCTGAAAGAATGTTCTCCCAATTGTGGTGGTCCTTAGCTGGACTGGAAACCATCCGGGTGATTGAAAATCGCACCCCGCCTGAGGAAATCAGTCGACGGACGCGGTCAACCATCTATCCGGATTCAGTCGGCATCGCCCAATACGCCATTGATTTTCACCCCTGCATGACAATGTCGCCGCCAGAAGCCCCGGGTAATACCGAACGAGACGGGGTGCGTCGAGCCCACGGTCAAGCCTATCCGGGACAAATTCCGCTGCGGGCGATGATTCCCCAGAACGTTGACAACTTACTAATCGCCGGAAAGAGTATCGCCACCAGTACCATCGCTGCAGCGGCTTATCGAGTCCACTCGTTTGAATGGTCAGTGGGAGCGGCGGCAGGCACAACCCTCGATTTTGTCCTCAGCCAGGGCATTTTGCCCCAAGACTTAGTAGATGACCTACCGCGACAAGAGCCAATGCTAGAGGAGCTGCGTAAGCGGCTTGAACGCAATGGCAATCCCACCGCCTTCCCAGATACCTCTATCTTCAATTTAGATTGGGAGGATTGGCGAGTTTGGTAGAATCCCAAAACTCTATCTCCCTTCCCCCAAACTTGGGCGAAGGGGCTAGGGGATGAGGGCCGCTGGTTAAATTTGGTCAGATTTGACGAGTACCCCGAGACTGGCTAGGGGCAATATAGGAATAGGGTCACTTTTTTTGACAGGCAAAAGGCTCCATTCCATGATTTCCTCTCCCACCCATCACATCATTAAATACAACATCTCCAATGACGGCAAAGGGGTTTGTCTGCGAATTTGGGAGCCGGCGCCAATCACCGTAAAACGAGTAAAACCCTATCTATTTTCAGTTAATTACAGACTGCCTTCAGAAGAATCCGCCAAGGCGTTAGTCAACCGATACTTGGTCGCTAGCGGTGCCAATGCAGTGGAACCCGGGAAATTACCCCGCCGCGGCCACCTCAGAGTGCTCCCAAATCCCACCGATGAAATCTGGTGTTAACAGATCCCTCGCCCATCTATAACCCATCCACCCATCCACCCATCCACCTTTTTCTATCCCCCCCTAATACCTAACGCTGACCGTCCTTCCCCTTACCGGGCCAATTCATTCATCCTACGGGCGAGTTTCACATCCAGCGTCGTAATCCCACCTGCATCATGGGTTGTTAGGTCAACCGTAACCTTGTTGTAAACGTTAAACCATTCTGGATGATGCCCCATTGATTCAGCCACTAGAGCTGAGCTAGACATAAAGCCAAACGCCTCGATAAACGAATTGAACTGAAACTGGCGATGGAGTTTCCCTGCGTGGATTGTCCACCCTTCCAATTCGCTCAGCGCTGAATCCAGTTCATAGGAAGACAGAGGGGGAGGAGCACTCATAGTTTGAACTTGACTAATGGGTAATGAAGAATAGTCAGAAGCAGTTTGAGCTGCAACTTTCGAACCAGGGTAGCCCTGGAGTGTAATGCTCGCCATCAACAATAGACCAACGAACATTACAAGTCTGTGAAGACGTTTTCGGTCTAGCGCCTGGAATTGTTTTCTAAACACTGCTTACTTCACCACAATCTCACAACGGGAGCGCAAAGAAAACCTCTATAGCCGAAGCGACAGAGGTTAAAGGGATATACAAGATGGCTCTGCACCCATGTAATAGGTCAGCTTGTTGGAGCCTTAGAGCTCTTCTTACTATTTTGCAAACAAAGATATTGCAGCGCAATACGTACAAATACTGATTTTCGTCAATGTGATGCAGTATTTACATTGATTTGATGTAGATTTAAGCGGTCTTGATTCTCATTCAATGCCTTAGAGATGCTCAAACCGCCAGTGGTTACACCCACTGTACATAGAGGTATATACAGAAGTACAAATGTTCATTCTGCACCTATGCTAATTTAGATTCGTTGTGTGAATGCTACAGCGCTGCCCCCCCTAATTCCAGCGACAGCGATCGCAGTCAATCATAAGTATGGGGATTTCGATGCGACCTTCGTTGAGGGTGTGGGTCATTATCTGATGCTGGAGCAACCAGAGCAATTCAATTAGCAGTTGAATGAGGTAGTGACGGAACTGGCTAATCAATAACCGCGCGATTGCTCGACATTAACCCTAGTCAAGGCGGCATTGTCTTAATGCATTGACTAACGTCTCTAGACGAATGGGCTTGCTGATGTAGTCATTCATCCCAACCGCTAAACATTCCTCAAGGTCTCCCTGCATTGCGTTTGCAGTCATGGCGATAATTCGAGGGCGGTCAGAATGCGGCCATTCCTGGCGAATTAGACGGGTGGCGGTCAGCCCATCCATTTCTGGCATTTGCACATCCATCAGCACCACATCATAGGTCTGATGTCTTAAGGCGCTTAGCACTTCTAAGCCATTGGCCGCGACATCTGCTTGGTATCCTAGGCGTTGCAAAATTCGGACTGCGACCTTTTGATTCACTTCGTTATCCTCAGCGAGCAAAATCTTAAGGGGCAGTTGTTGGGCTAGTTTCGGATTGAACTGAGATGACTCGGCGAGGCGACCATTGTTAGGGATAATCTGATGCCCCAGAACGTTGGCCAAGGTGTTGTAAAGTTGCAATAATTTCAGCGGTTTGCTCAAGTATGCACTGATGTGAAGCGAGGGAGAGGGCGCGCACGATTCTTGCTGTCCCATTGATGTGAGTATTATCAGCGGAATTGGTTTTTCGTTGGGCTGTTGGCGAATTTGCGCGGCCAGCTCTAGTGGCTCTATTTCTGGGGTATCCACATCCAGAATGGCAATGTCAAAGGCAGGGACTTGCGAGAGACAAACCAAAACATCTTCCCTAGGCTGAGCGCAGTGAACTGTCATACCCAGAAACTGCGCCTGCTGCTGTAACATTTGCCGATGAGCTGTCTGGTTTCCGACAACTAACACCTGTTTACCCGCCAATGACTTGCGCTGAGTATCTGAAAGGAGCTTTAAGGCGGGCGCGGACACTGCGATCGCCACGATGGTGAAATAAAAGGTCGTCCCCCGGCCGATTTGACTTTCTACCCACATTCGTCCGCCCATCATTTCAGTCAGGCGACGGCTAATGACCAGTCCCAACCCAGTGCCGCCATACTTACGGGTAATCGAAGCGTCCACCTGGCTAAAAGGTTGAAATAAGGTATCCAACCGATCTTGGGGAATGCCGATGCCGGTGTCTTTAATCGCAAATTCTAGTTTGTAGGTTGTCGCCGCCTCTGGATGAGTCTGCAAAGGCGCCTGCACAATGGGGTGTGCATTTACGGAAACCACCACCTCTCCAGTATGGGTAAACTTGACGCCATTACTGATCAAATTCACTAGGATTTGGCGCAGTCGGGTGACATCCCCGATGATGCTTTCCGGTGTGCTTGGATCGAGTAGATAGGCCAGCTCGATGCCTTTCTCAGCCGCTTTGGGCGCAAGCAGTTCCAGGGATTCTTCAAGACAGGCGCGTAGATTAAGGGGCTGTGCTTCTAAATCTAATTGGACTGATTCAATTTTTGAAAAATCTAAGATGTCGTTCAAAAGGGTTAGAAGACTGTCGCCGCCATGGCGAATGATTTCACCAAACTCACGCTGTTGGGGAGTTAGTTCAGTATCGAGCAGGAGTTCCGTCATCCCGATCACCGCATTCATAGGGGTCCGGATCTCATGACTCATGGTGGCCAAAAATCTACTTTTGGCTCGATTAGCGGCGTCAGCCTCCTCTTTGGCCTGTTTGAGAGCAATCGTGCGCTCTTCAACTCGATTTTCTAGGTCTTCATTGGTCTTTTCCAAGGCGTTAAAGGATGCTTTTAAGCGTTCCGCCATGGTGTTGAAGGAACGAGCTAGCACTTCTAATTCGGTGACCCCTTTTATGGTTACCTTTTGGTCTAATTTTCCGCCTGAGATGGCTTGACTCGCCTGACTTAACCGCAAGATGGGGTGAGAAATAGACCGGGAGGTAAACATTCCTAAGGCTGTTGCAAGTCCTAGGGCAATTAGGCAGAGCCAAAGCGTAGTGAAGGTATTGGCGTTGATTTCGGCCATGAAGTCATCTTCAGGAACCACCACGACAATCAACCAATCCAATCCAAATCCATCGCTAAAGGGCAAGACTTGCAAGAATTGCCGTTTTCCCTCAAGGTTGAAATCGAGTTGCTGCGATCGCTGAATCCGACTAAATTCCCCAAAGTAACTGAGCAAATATTGGGCGGTTCCCCTGACAAGAGAATCTTGACTCTCAATCGCCCGCAGAAATTCAATCTCTTCTCCGCGCCGAATCATCAAGGGTTCATTAGCGGAGCTGGAGATCAGTTGCCCCGACCGATCCACCACAAACGCCTGTCCAGACTTACCAATCTCCAGATTCTTCAGGAAGTCTCTAAACTCCTCTGGTAAGACAACATCCGTTGCACAGACCCCTAGGACACGATTGCCTGTTTTGTCATAGACAGGCAAACTAGCGGTTACATTGGGCAACCCAGTGGTAAATGCAAGATAAACTTCGGACCAGGCTGGCCCCTCGGCAGCTAGAGCAGCGTTGTACCAGGGGCGAAGGCGAGAATCAAAGCGTTTTGAGGCTTGATACAGTCGATAGGTGCGGTTTCCCCGCACATCTAAGCCGTAGTAGTCCCGCAAATGGTCATTCGATTTATTGCCGTACGACAACTGCAAAGAGCCATCCTCAGGGGAGCGTAAAACGCCGAAAAACTCCCCTCTGTTGGCGGCGCCGCAATAGACAAGCGCAATGGTTGGGGCGATTTTCATCTGTTGAAACAATTGGGTTTCACCAGTGGCGGCGTTGACAACATCCAAAACACCTTGAACAAAGGCGTCGGCATTGAGTCGATTGATGGCGTGGGGAGTTTCAAAATACCCCTGCAGTTCCTGCTGAATTCGATAAGAGAGTTCGCTCCGCAGTTGATAGGCCAGATGGTTGACGGCGCGTTGCCCATTTATAAACGAGAGGAATCCCACAAGTCCCACTGCGCCAATGATCTGGAACACAAAGAGAATGGTCAGAAGCGTTCTTAGGGAAACGTCCTCAGTAACTTTTCTATCAGTGCCGATTAGAAATTTGAGGAACATAAAAACAAGGTATCTAGCCTAAATAAATACATTTCCTTAGAAGGTGGATCATTGCACTTTTGGTCACGGTAGATACAGAGGTCATTCATGACATACCCCTTATTTTTACAGCTTTTGGCGGATCCTTCTCTATAGGGACGCTTGGGATCTGCGTAAAATTCATACTGCGGGAAAACGACGACCGGTTTCAATCAAACTTGATCGGTCAAAGCCTCGTGTGATATTTACTACATTTTTATTTCCATTGCACGCCACAGCTCTTTCTCTAAATTTAAGGTTTGGGCCGTACCTGCTTTACCCCTGAAGATTATTGCCGTGATACGGGCCAATCCATCTACTAGG
The DNA here is from genome assembly GCA_030065175.1 of Leptolyngbyaceae cyanobacterium MO_188.B28. Classification (GTDB taxonomy): domain Bacteria; phylum Cyanobacteriota; class Cyanobacteriia; order Phormidesmidales; family Phormidesmidaceae; genus JAKSDM01. The sequence goes on from JASJDH010000234.1 coordinate 13,047, forward strand.
CAAGAGAATAGTTGAATGCATTTATCAGCAAAATAGCGG
>JASJDH010000235.1 GCA_030065175.1 Leptolyngbyaceae cyanobacterium MO_188.B28
GGCTTTGCCTACGAGCCCAGCTCCCCCGAGAACCAAAATACAACGTCCTTGAAGTTCCACAATTTCCCCTCTCAGTGCGGTCCAATCCGAATTCTTGCGTCGACGACCATGAGCCCCTGACCCGGCGCAAACACCTTCACCGGATTCAGGTCCATTTCGACCACCTCGGGCAGCGCCTCCGCCATCGTTGATACCCGCAACAAGGCGTCCTTAATCGCCGGAACATCCGCAGGCGGTTGACCTCGATATCCCTGCAGCAATTTGCCGCCTCTCACCGTCCGAATCAAGTCGTCTGCATCTTGGTCGGTCAGCGGGGCAAGCCGAAGCGCCACTGACTCCAGTAAGTCAACCAGCACGCCCCCCAGACCAAAGGCCACGAGTGGGCCAAATGAAGCATCTCGATTGATCCCGATGAGGACTTCTTGGCCACCCTGAACCAACGGTTGCACCAGAGCCCCTTGGTCGTCCGCGACGGCTTCGGTCACCCGGAGGAAAGCATCTTTCACCGCAAGGTCTCCTTGCACATCCAGCACGACGCCGCCCACGTCCGATTTATGCATTACGGTGGGGGAAACTACCTTGACCACGACCGCTCCCCCGATTTGCCTCGCCGCCGCCACCGCTTTATCAGCGGACCTGACCACAGTTGACGTTGGTGTGGGTAAACCGAACGCAGACAACACCTGCTGGACTTCTTCGGGGGCTAGCCAGCCGTCCCGATCGCCGAGTCGCTGGCGGGCTGATGTGATGACCTGGCGTGCATGATCCAGTTGGAGATCTGCGAATTGAGGCAGGCAGCCTTGAGGACGCGCTAGCCATTGACTGTATTCAGCGGCTCGGGCCAGCGCCCTGACAGCCGACTCGGCAAAGCGGTAGCAGGGGATGTGGCAACCAGTGTTTTGCAATGCGTGAAGCGGGGGATCGGCTTGGGAGAAAACGGCCAGAACAGGTTTTGAGCCGCTAGCCGTCAGCGCTGCTTCGCGAATCGCCCGAGCGACGCCAGGCGCTGTTCCCGCACGACGCGGCAAGAAGATAGCGATGACGGCGTCCACCACTTCAGAGGCCAACAGGCGCTGGATGCCCTGTCGATAGACCTGTGGGTCCACTGAGGCAACCAGGTCTAGGGGATTGCGAATCGTCACTTTCCCAGGCAAGACCTGCTGCAGCTGATGGCGGAGTTCCATCGGAAACTCGACCGCATTTAGCCCCTCAAGCTCGAGCGCATCGGCGCACATCACAGCCAGCCCCCCAGCATTACTGATCACCGCCACACGTCGACCCTGGGGAATCGGCTGGGTCGCCAGCAACGCCGTCACGTCGATCATTTCCTCCAGGGTATGGATCTGAATCACGCCCGACTGGACTAATAAGGCGTTCACCGTCGCCGTAGGGCTAGACTGGGCGGCTGTATGACTGCTGGCTGCGCGGACCCCCTTCGCCGTCCTACCCCCTTTCAACACCACTACGGGTTTATGGCGGGCGACGTCACGACCGACTTGTAGAAAACGGCGAGGCTGCTGAAAGGACTCAAGGTAAAGGGCGATCGCGCGGGTGGCGGGGTCATCTCGCCAGTATTCGAGTAGATCATTTTCCCCGATGTCCATCTTGTTGCCGATTGACGCGAAACAAGAGACGCCCACCCCCATTCCCGCCAAGGCCTCAGGCATGGCAACCCCTAAAGCCCCGCTTTGCATCCCTAGGGCGACGTTTCCAGGTGTAACGACCACTGGCGAAAAGACGCCGTTCAACTTCACAGATGGATCGGTGTTAAAGACGCCGAAGCAGTTGGGACCGAGGATGCGCGTTCCGCTAGCGTGGGCCAGTTGCAACAGTTCCTGCTGGCGGGCGGCGCCAGGTTCGCCCGTTTCAGCGAATCCGGCCGCCACCACCACCAGAACGGGAATTTGCTTCTCAACGCACTGATGGGCGACCTTTATCGCTGTGTTAGCTGACACAGCGATAAAGGCGAGATCGATCTCGTCAGGTATTTCCAGTACCGAAGCAAAGGCAGGGATTCCCTGAACTTTGGCGGCGTTGGGATTGACGGGATAAACGACGCCTGTAAAGGACTGGCGCAGGTTAGCGAACAGATAGCCTGGGATGGATGTGCGATCGCGACTAGCGCCAATGACAGCTATTGTGCGTGGGCGAAAGAGATGCGTGAGGGATTTCGAGCAGAATTGCCGCTCACCTGCCTTCGAGATTGGGTTAGCTATCTGCTCCAAGCTAGAGGAAGGAGGGGAAATAATGCCCGACTTGCGTCGCGTGCTCATTCTACACCACCGTTAACAATACTTCTACACGTGCTTAAAAATCACCGAGTCGAATATGTTCGGAGAGGAGTTTCTTTAATTCCGCTACATTTCCCTGCTCTTGTTCCTTTACTTTTTTCCAGAAGGCTTGCACCGATTCATATCCCTCAGCGTTGGCGATGTACTGGTCATACCGCCATAATGCATCAAGTCTTCGACTCAAATCATGAATCATATCGTGGTCGTGGTCTTTAATTCCTGGTGATTCCCCAAGGTGGGCCACTTCTTTTTGATAAGTTTCTAAACTCATTGTCTATTCCTCTTTAATTCAATGCCCCACACCTCACTTTGCCGAGAGGCGTTCAGGCCAAGTGAGAATTGCTGTATAAGCTGCTCCTGTCCCAAAGATTAGGCAATGATTATGAGGAACTTGTGAGTAAGATTGCCGCCATCTTCAGGCTCCAGGCTTACTGCTGTCTTCCTGACGCCAAGCCATTACTCTGACTATATAAGTTCTAAACAACAATCCATTTCCTACAAGGATTTCCGACCATAAAAAGCGCTCAATTCTTGCCGAGGTGATCACTCCCTAACAATGTTAAAAAATATTTCGCCGCCAGTATCAACTTTTGACAAGGGGCCAGTAATCGTTGGGCTGAATATAGGACAAATTCACCACTATTAAAATTCTTCTTCTAAAAATCTTCTTCGATGAGAAAGCGCTGATATTATCCCTATGGGTACCTTCAAAATCGGATCATATTTCTCATAATGGAAATTGCTCGTTAGTTCCTGGAAATCTTGGACGCGCTCTTAGCCTGGGGTAATACTCACTGGTGGACGAGCAGCGCTGCTAATTTCGTTGACATTATTACGATCAACAGTGAATGGTTCAACAGTGCGGTCTTGATGGGTTGCACTGCTATTTGAACATAGTATCCCTGCTTCTGTCATAAAACACCCGCTCAATTCGTCGTTGATCATTTATGCAACCGTTTTACTAAGGACTGAGGACACATGACACACGAGACCGGAAGATTTCCAAAGGTTCCGATGGCAGACAAATCCGATATTAAATTCACAATTTCTTTTACCGATCCAGAGTTGGATTTAGAGGAACAGGACGAGCAAGCCCAAAAGCTTCTGAACCAGATGAAAACCTTGGATGAATTAGAAGAAGTTGGCCGCGTTCTTGATCCCAATCCACCAGTCGGTAACAAGGCTCTGGGGGGATTTCTGCCGGGAATTCTCAAAGCTGTCATTAAGGCAAACCACATCAAGCAGTTTATGGAATTTCTGGGCGATCGCCTGGTTGGGCAAACAATTGAAATGGAAGTAACCGGCAATGGCAAAAGCCTTAAAGTCAAAGTCAGCAATCAGGCCGAATTGAAAGAAGCGGTTCAAGCTGCAGAGCAGTTCATAATGGCGGGCTTGGTAGCAACTTAAGAAAAAGAACTCTTGTCAAGGGGATTTGAGTCTAATCTGAATTTGCTCTATAAGTCCCATCACACACAGAAAGCTTTCTCCTCCGCCCCTCCTGCTTGTGAAACATAGATTTTCGCTTAAAAAAATACCAAATAAAAGTTTTCGAGGCGTCAAAGCCTTGCTTTACAAAGTTCACAAACCTTTCAATATAAAAATCGGCATAAAGGGGCGATACACCGATACTTAAAATAGCCCTACTAACATGATTAAGACAGCCCTCCTAATTGGAGTTAGTGAATACAAACCTGGCTTGAATCCACTTCCCGAAGCCCTCAAAGACATCGAAGCGATGCAGAGAGTCTTACAGAACCAGGACATGGGGGGGTTCGATGAAGTGAAAACACTTGCAAATCCAGACCCCCTGGAGATGCAGGAAGCAATTGAAATGCTTTTCTCAGATCGGACTAAAGACGACCTGGCTCTCCTGTTTTTTTCCGGCCACGGAATTAAAGATAATGCAGGTAGACTTTACTTTGCCACCCAGATTACGCGCAAAAATCGCAAAGGAGAGCTTGTCAAAGCAACTGCCGTTCCCGCAAATTTCGTCCATGACATCATGGGCAACAGTCGTTGTCGGCGAGGAATCGTGATTCTTGACTGTTGCTTTAGCGGCGCCTTTGCTGTGGGAATGACCGCTAAAGATGATGGCTCTGTTGACGTTCAAAGACAACTGGGCGGCGAAGGGAGGGTGGTTTTGACTGCTTCCACATCTAGTCAATATTCCTTCGAGGAGCAAGGGTCGGATCTCTCGGTTTATACTCGCTACTTAGTTGAGGGAATTGAAACTGGAGCTGCAGATCTAGACGGCGATGGCGTGGTTAGCATTGAGGAGTGGCACGATTATGCGAGTGCTAGAGTCAGAGCAGTTCAGCCATCTATGAAGCCGGGGATCTATGCTGTCCGAGAAGGCTTTAAGATTCGGGTCGCCAAAATTCCCCCGGAAGAGCCCAAGCAAAAATATCGCAAAGAAGTCAAGCTGTTCGTTAGCCGGGGAGAGATTTCTTTGGTAGGTCGCAGGACTTTAGACGTGCTCAGGATGCAAATGGGATTGTCAGAGGTCGAAGCGACTGCCATTGAGAAGGAAGTTCTCGAACCTTTCCGAGAAGAGTTTAGGAAAAAACTACATCAGTACGAGCAAGTCTTTTGTGAAGTGATTAAGCGAGAAGAAACTCCCGGCAAGGCTACCCGCGACGATTTACGCCATCTTCAATCCACTCTAGGACTGCGAAATGAAGACACCATGCCAATCGAGGCGCGGGTCATTGCTCGGCTCAACACTTACAAGCAAAAATTGCAACAGTATGAGAGCGAATTTACTCAGGCGATGCAGCGAGAGTATCCCCTGAGTAAAGCAACTCGCGATCGCTTGCATCAGATACAGCAAAGCTTGGAACTTACGGCTATAGAGGTAGCGCCGATTGAGGCCCTCATCACTACTGAGATAGAAGAGCATAGAGAAAAGTTACAAGCGTACGAACAAGCATTAATTGAAGCAACTGGGGAGAAAAGGCGTCCCCTCAACGATAGTAAGCGCCGCGAATTAGAGCAACTACGACAAAATTTGAACCTCAGTCGAGAAAATATAGCGCCCATTGAAGCACGCATCACTAATGAAATAAAAGAGCGCCAACAAAATTTGCAGCGGTATCAACAGGCATTGGTCGAAGCGATTCGCTACGAGTATCCTTTGGGCGAGGAAACTGCGAATGAATTAAGGCGGTTTCAGAAAGTTTTGAGCCTAAGCGATGAAGATGTAACTCCGCTTAAAGAACGAATTATTACTCAAAGACAGGAATCATGTGCAATTAATCCGGGACAACATACTCAGGCGCCTTCCCAAGCGATTCAACCCCCCCCTGTTCAATCTCAAAAGCAAGTAGAAATTCTTGCTGAAGCAGAACCTTCTAGCGCTTCCGCCAAATCAGAGCAGCAAGTTGCAATGCCCTCAGTGCTAGTTTCCGCTCTTCTAGTTACACTGGGATTGTTAGGCGGCGGGGTTTGGTCGTTGACCCAGAGACTAAGCTCGGATCCTGGTAGTCCCCCTGCAACCTATTTGAAGCCCCCCAATACTAGTAAGAATGGTAGCAGGAGCGAGATATCTAGTCCTCAACACACCAGAGATTATATCAATGATTTCTCAAGCGTAGAGAACGTCCCCTCTGGAGAGTTTGCCTATGGCGGCAGTGCTGCTTGGGTTCCGATCCACCGAGAGTTAGACCCAGTACTCCAAGCTGCTCGACCTGAGTTTAAACTGCGTTATACTCTTCCATCTAGCAGCATTCCTAGCTCTAGCGAAGGCATCCGCATGTTGCTGAATGATCAACTGGCGTTTGCCTATTCTTCCCGTCCCCTCCACAGCGACGAATATCAAAAGGCGCTACAACAGGGCTATAATCTCAGCGAAATTACAGTAGCGTTGGAGGGAATTGCGATTGTCGTTCACCCAGATCTCGACATTCCTGGTCTCACCCTGCCTCAGTTGAAGGATATCTACACAGGTAAGATAACTAATTGGAGTCAAGTCGGGGGGGCAAATTTGGCAATTACTCCCTATTCCCTTTCAGCTAAAGACTCTGGTATCGCAGAGTTCTTCGCACATTTTGTCATGCAGGATCTTACTTTTGCTGAGAATGTTACTTTTGTCCCGACCGCCACCAGCGCCGTGGGGCAGGTAGCACATAATGTTGGCGGTATTTACTATGGTTCAGCGCCAGAGATTATCGGTCAATGCACAATCAAACCCCTTCCTATCGGATACGATTCTGACGAACTAATCCCACCCTATCAAGAGCCGCTGGTTACGCCTTCAGAATGTCCAGGACGGCGCAATCAACTGAATGTGACTGCCATGCAAACTGGTCAGTACCCCATCCTTCAGCCGTTATTTGTCGCTGTGAAGCACGACAGCCAAGCTAATGAACGGGCAGGCGAAGCTTATGCTCACTTGCTGCTAACCGATCTGGGTCAGGAGCTAATCAGACAAGCTGGATTTATTCCCATTCGTTGTTTATCCCACTACGCTGACAAATTGGCGACTTGCCATCACTCTTCGGCTGCTAGGTGAAGGGTTTTCTCCTGGCTTAAACTCATCTTATTGAAACAGTATGAGGAACTTGTGAGTTGTATCGTGAACGAATTACTCGGTCCGTTGATTGCGTAAATTCTCAAGATTCCGACGAATAATCACTGTATTGGGATGATTCTCTCCAAGTAGACGTTCAGCGATCGCAAGGGCGTCTTCATACAAGGGCTCCGCTTCATCGTAGCGACCCTGAGCTTGATAGAGCCCCGCCAAATTATTCATACTCGTGGCCACATCCAGATGGGCGTCCCCATGTAGCTGTCGTCGTAACGCCAAAGCTTCTTCATACAGAGGCTCCGCCTCATCGTAGCGGCCCTGGGCGCGATAGAGCATCGCTAAGTTATTCATACTGTTGGCCACAGCCGGATGAGCATCGCCATGCAGCTGTCGTCGCAGCGCCAGGGCATCTTCATACAAGGGCTCCGCTTCATCGTAGCGACCCTGGTCTTGATAGAGCACCGCCAGGTTATTCATACTCTCAGCCACATCCGGATGGACATCACCGTGCAACTGTCTTTGCAGCATTAGGGCTTCTTCTGCTCGCTCGATCGCTTCCCCATAGCGTCCCAATTGATAAAGCGCCCTCACTTGCTGATTCAGCGCGTCGATCCGGGCCAGTTGCTGATCTCGTTCGGTGGCGGCTCGAACGACTAATTGGTACGCGCCGGTCCCTTCCGCTGTAGAGGTGTTGGCCAGAATCACGTATGCGCCGCTAGTGGGTAAGGTCACCACCAGCCTGGCATTTGTCCCGTCGCCATCATTATTCTCGGCAACCGTTGTCCCCGCTGGCCCCTGCAAAATCAAATAAGCGTCAAACTCATCACTGGTCAGCTCAATCGCGATCAGTTCACCCGCTAGCCCTTCAAAGCGATGACGGTTGTAGTAGCGGCCGTCATCCAGTCGTAGACTCTCTGCATTGAGTTCGCCCGTGAATATAAGCAGGCGCTCTGTCTCGATAGACGTTCGCTGAGCCAGTCTATTTGGGGATAGCGCCGGATGTTGGTTTTCCAACACACCCCTGGCCGCCATTACAGGCATTGCAAAGAAGCTAAGGAATAGGGGGAGCCCCCACCTGAGCAGTTGCTGATTGATCATCGACATACCTCCCGAGACAGTCCATTTTGTGGAACTCAAGCTTGTTCTCTGCTTCAAGCCGCAGCACACGGGCTAAAATGAAGAACCAATCAACGATCACCTGTGAAGTAGGACTTTTCCAGCAAAGCATTTCCTGCATAGTCAGGATGATTTAAATTTATTGAAACAGTATGAGGAACTTGTGAGCTTTAAAGTGAACGAATTATTCGGTCTGTTGATTGCGTAAACTCTCAAGATTTCGTCGGATAAACACTGTATAGGGATGATTCTCTCCGAGCAGACTTTCAGCGATCGCCAGGGCGTCTTCATACAAGGGCTCCGCCTCATCGTAGCGGCCCTGGTCATGATAGAGCAACGCCAGGTTATTCATACTCAGGGCCACATCTGGATGGGCGTTGCCAAGAAGCTCTCGTCGCAGCGCCAGAGCTTCTTCATATAAGGGCTCCGCCTCGTCGTAGCGGCCCTGAACATGATATAACGCCGCCAGGTTATTCTCACTTGTGGCCACATCTGGATGGGCGTCGCCAAGAAGCTCTCGTCGCAGCGCTAGAGCTTTTTCATACAAGGGCTCTGCTTCATCGTAGCGGCCCTGAACATGATATAACGCCGCCAGGTTATCCATGCTCGTGGCCACATCTGGATGGGCATCGCCAAGAACCCGCCGATAGAGCGCCAGGGCTTCTTCATACAAGGGTCTCGCTTCATCGTAGTGGCCCTGAATGTGATAAAGCGCCGCCAGATTATTCATACTCTGAGCCACATTCGGATGAGCGTCGCCAAGAACCTCTCGTCGTAGCGCCAAAGCTTCTTCAAGCAAGGGTTCCGCTTCATCGTAGCGGCCCTGGTCTTGATAGAGTTCCGCCAGGTTATTCATACTGTTAGCCACATTCGGATGGGTATCGCCAAGGATCTCTCGTCGTAGTGCTAGGGATTCTTCAAACAAGGGCTCCGCCTCATCGTAGCGGCCCTGGGCATAATAGAGTGACGCCAAGTTATTCATACTTGTAGCCACATCCGGATGGGCGTCGCCATGCACCCGCCGTAGTAGCGCCAGAGCTTCTTCATACAAAGGCTCCGCCTCGTTGTAGCGGCCCTGGTCTTGATAGAGCGCCGCCAGGTTATTCATACCCATGGCCACATCCGGATGGGAGTCCCCATACACCTGCCGATAGAGGGCCAGAGCTTCTTCATACAAGGACTCTGCTCCATCGTAGCGGCCCTGAGTATGATAGAGTAACGCCAAGTTATTCATGCTTGTAGCTACATCTGGATGGGCGTCTCCATACACCTGTCGTCGCAATGCTAGAGCTTCTTCCGCCAGCTCGATCGCTTCGTCATAGCGCCCCGATTGATAAAGCGCCATCACTTGCTGATTCAGCGCATCAGCTCGGGCCAATTGATGTTCTCGCTCGGGGACGGCTTGAACAACTATTTGGTAAACGTCGGTGGAAGGTTGCTGGACAAGCCTATTGGAGGATAATGATAGATCGTGTTTTTCCAGAACATCTTTCGCTGCCACTGCAGGCAATGCGCAGAAGCTAAGGAATATGGGGAGAACCCGCCTGAGCAATTGCTGATTAACCATCGACATATCCACCACAATGGTTCTATTGGTAGAACTCAAATACTTTCTCTACTTCACGTCACCGCACAGAGACCAAAGCCGGAAATAGATTACGCAAGCGTTGGCTGCTTGGCTCCCTCTGCTTTGGCTACCGACTGCCAATAGATATTCACCTGCTCCTGGATATACGTTAAGGTCTCCCCCCAGAGAGTGGGTTGGAACAGGTGACGGAATCGGCGCTGCAGCTTCAAATATTCTCTGACCGGACGTAAGCGACGTGGAATATAGGTGTGACGCACCTGCCCTGCGATCGCTTCCTTCAAGGGCCAAACCCCGGTTTCAATCGCCAACCGCGCTATCTCATCACTGAGGGCGGGGTCAAATCCCCAGCCAGTGGGACAAACCGCCAGCGCTAGAAATAGCTTGGGACCCGTCATAGTCATCGCCCGCCGGACTTTTTCAGCCAGGTCAATCGGTTCGTGGGCCGAGACCGTGGCGACGTAGGGCGGCTGGTGGGCTCGCCAGATCTCGAAGATATTCTTCTTGGTCTGCTGGGTTCCTTGCGGTGAGGTTGCGGTTGCAGAGCCGAACGGCGACGCTTCCGATAATTGAAAGCCCGTGTTTCCATACGCCTCATTGTCATAACAGAGATACCAGAAGTCTAACCCCCGATGGATCGCCGCCGAAGTTGCCGAGAGGCCCATCCCATAGGTAGACCCATCCCCCGCCAACACCAGCACCTGCAGATTATCGTCAGCGCTCATGCGATGTTTCGCCAGCAGCACGTCCAGCGCGTCGCGGAGCCCTTGGGCCCCAGCGGAGGGACTCCCCATCGTGGTATACAGCCAGGAGGAGCGGAGCGGAGTAAACGGATAGATCGCCAGCAGGGTCATGCATCCCGCCGCATCCACAATCACCACATTATCCCCCAGAACCTTATGCATCTGCCGCAGCGTGGTCAGCCCCCCACAGCCTGCACATAGAGGAGAGCCCGGACTGAGGTATTCTTCCGAGGGCAAATCCTTGAAGCTTCGATAAAACTCCCGCTTGACCTTCACGGTTAACCTCCTTCGGGCGACTTACCCGCTAGCGCCAACTGCTGGCGCACCCGAGCGCGATCGCGTTCGGTAAACAGCAATTCCGGTTGACCAAAATACGGGGTTGCTTTCACCGTCTCTAGTTCTTCCAGGAGATAGTCAAACTCTGCTTGGGAAATATCTTTGCCTCCCAACCCTCCGATAAACGAGCGCAACACTTGAGGGCGCTGGGGCGAGGCGGCTAGGGCGGCTGCAATTTCGTGATATAAAATGCCCCCCAGTCCAGGCGATAGGCTTTGGTCTAAGACTGCGACGGCTCGACGGCCGCTCAATACTTCAGTCAACTCCCTCACCGGTAAAGGTCGAATCAGCCGCAGCCGAACCAGACCCACCCGTTTGCCCTGTCGTCGCCAGTGGCGCACGGCGGCTTTACCTTTGGTGGCGAACGACCCGGCCATCACCAACAGCGTCTCAGCATCATCCGTATCGTAGGTTTCAATCGCGCCGTAGGGACGGCCAAACTGCGCCTGAAATCTTGCCGAGACTTCGGCGTGAACCGGCCCAGCGTTTTCAACCGCCCGATGGAGTTGGTAGCGGAAATAACTGTAGATGGAGCTGTCTAGCACTGCAACCCCCTGAGCCATCGGCTGACTCGCTCGGAATACAGGATGTTTGGGCTGATAGGCGGGGAGGAAAGACCGCACCGCCGCCTCGTCAGGAATGTCTACAGATTCCCGGGTAAATGACAAATAAAATCCGTCAAGGTTGACCAGAACAGGGGCCCAAACCCGCGAGTCTTCAGCAATGTGAAAGGCCATCAGAATTGAATCCAAAACCTCCTGGCAGGTCTCCGCGTGAATTTGAACGAACCCCGTATCCCGAGCGGCCAACACGTCATTGTGGTCGGGGCCTAGAGTAATCGGCGCAGACAGCCCCCGGGAGACGTTGACCAGCACCAGAGGCGCACGCCAACCTGCAATGGTGTACAGCGCTTCCATTGCATATAGGAGTCCCTGACTGGAGGTTGCGGTGAACGTCCGCACCCCGGTCGCCGCCGCCGCGCCCGCCGCCGTCATCATTGCATGTTCACTGTCCAGAGTGACAAATTTCCCCTGCAATGTCCCATCGGCAAACCAGGCGGCCAGGGATTCAATGATCTCAGTCTGGGGCGTAATCGGAAAGGCGGGAACGTAATCAATGTCCGCCAGACGAGCCCCCCAGGCGGCCGCAGCGTTACCCGTCAATAACATCCTCACCATGACCGTACTTCCTGCTTACTCAAAATGGCTTGAACGGGACAAAGCGTCTGGCAAAGCATGCAGCCTTTGCAATGGTCATAGTCAATGATGGGATAGCCGTTTTGATCCAGCGTGATCGCTCCATCTGGACATTGGAGGAAGCACAGGCCGCAGCGCGTGCATTGCTCAAAGTTCACCTCAGGGCGCTCCAGCCGCCACGCCCCCGTCTGACGTTGCTCAGCGTTGCCCGTGTTCAGAATGCTTGGGGAGCCCCTCAGGAGGCCTTCATACAGGACAGAACTGATTTTCTGGGGCGTCTCTTGGCCGTCCCTCAACGGGAATTCTAAGCTGGGCAGAGCATTGAAGACTTCACTGGCCAGGTCCAAATTTTTGGCGATCGCGCCCTCCGGCAAATGCAGTTCCATCAGTTCCCGCCGCACAGCCGACAGCAATTGGGCTTCTGGAATTAGCCCCACTAGCCTTGCTGTCGCCGCCGCCAACCCCACGCTCAGCGCCGATGCAACCCCCACGATCGCTTGGGTGCGACGGGTCAAATCCCAGGCGATTGTAGATGGGCTAAGGGCGTATTGCTCAACCAGAGGCTGCGCCGACTCCGCGTTCAGAAAGATGGCTGTCGCGGTCTCCTGTCCAACCATCACCCCCGCTGCTGGATTCGCTAACAACGTCTCATCCCCAACCACAATTAAATCTGGGTGTTCAATGACGCCCCGTTCTAAAATGGCCTCTTCACCAAACCGAGTAAACGCCACAACCGCTGCGCCACGACGTTCGGCTCCGTAGACAGGCGAATCCTGGACCTGATAGCCGACTAGGAAAGCAGCCGTTCCCACTATCCGGCTCGCAGTCTTAACACCTTGACCTCCACGACCATGGAAGCGGATTCGAAGCACCATTCTCTTTCTCCTTGAGGGCGGCCCAATCCGATCTATCAACTTCCCAAATCAATATCGAAATCAAAATCTCTGTTGGCCGCCTTCGCATAAATGTAGGGAGTTGTATAAGCATCAATAACAGTTCAGGTAATTATGCGAGACGATGAATTGTCGAGGCGCTTATAATACTGCCATTTACTATTAACTCTAACGATATTATACCGTTCTCTTTCTATAGGATAAAGCGCATACGTCAGTATCGAAATTAAAGTTAGCGTGCATATATGAATAGACATCTATCCTGGAGAAAGTGAACTTATTCCCAGTGGAGTATTAAAGAATTTTCTTGGCTCAATTCCACCCGAGTTCCAAACGATTCACCTTCTCTATCTAGAATGTCTCTTAACCAGAGCGAGTCTAACGTTGAGGCTCGATTAACCTTAAAGTATTTAATCTGTGTTGGCG
>JASJDH010000236.1 GCA_030065175.1 Leptolyngbyaceae cyanobacterium MO_188.B28
GGTTATTGAGCAGGTTGGGCCGAGTGAGGAATTGCCTCAGGCCGCAGATCAGGTTTTGGATTTGGCGGATCGCCATGTGGTGTTGCCGGGGTTGATCAATACGCATCACCATTTTTTTCAAACCCTGACGCGGGTTGTGCCCGCTGCGCAAGATTGCGATTTGTTCAATTGGCTCAAGGCGCTGTATTCCCTTTGGGCGAATCTGACGGCGGAAGGGGTGTATGTCAGCGCTCAGATGGCGGCGGCGGAATTGATGCTATCGGGGTGTACAACCGCCAGCGATCATTTGTACCTATTCCCGAATGACTGCTCGCTTGATGATGAGATCCGAGCTGTGCAGGATATTGGCATGCGGTTTCACGCCAGCCGAGGCAGTATGAGTCTGGGGGAAAGTCAGGGAGGGCTGCCGCCGGATGGGTTGGTGGAGACGGAAGTGGATATCCTCAAAGATTCTCAGCGCTTGATTGAGCAGTATCATGACAACGCGCGTCACGCCATGCTGCGGATTGCCCTGGCTCCTTGCTCACCGTTTTCCGTGTCTCAGGATTTGATGCGGGAGTCGGCTAAGCTGGCGCGATCGCATCCCGGCGTCCAACTCCATACACATCTGGCGGAGAATCAATCCGATGTCGCCTACAGTTTAGAGAAATTTGGCCTCATCCCCGGTGATTACGCCGAATCCGTAGGTTGGCTGGGAAAAGACGTATGGCACGCCCATTGCGTTAAGCTCAGTGACCGATCCATTCAGAAATTTGGCCAAACGGGGACGGGGGTAGCCCATTGTCCCTGCAGTAATATGCGTCTCGCCAGTGGCGTCGCCCCTATTCGTAAACTCCTCAATCACCGAGTCCCAGTCGGGTTGGGGGTAGATGGGTCAGCGTCTAACGATTCGGGCAATTTGCTGCAGGAGGCCCGCATGGCTTTCCTAGCGGCGCGGGTGCGAGAGCTGGATTCGACGGCGATGACGGCGCGCGAGGCGTTGGCGATCGCAACTCGAGGCGGCGCCCAAGTCCTCGGTCGGGATGATATTGGCCACTTAGCTCCCGGCATGTCGGCTGACTTTATTGCCATCAATATCGACCGCCCCCAGTTTGCAGGCGCGCACCACGATGTTGTCGCCGCCCTGATTTTATGCCAAACCGACCGAGTGGATTACAGCTTTATTAATGGGCGCAAAGTAATTGATCAAGGCCGCCTCCTGCCTATTGATCTAGGCAAGTTGGTCAATAAAACTCACCAAGTAGCCCAACAGATGATGGATAGTCCCAAGGCGCTCTCGTAAAACGACTTAACTGCCTCTTTAGGTTCGTCTGCTTCCTTCGCGCCCCCCTGCCTCCCCATCTTCCCCATGCCCCTATCGCCAGACGCAACATGTTGCGTCTCTACATGTTTTATCTCTGGCCCCCTTGCTCCTCCCTTCTCTTTACCTCACCCGTCCCCGAAATCTCACAAAGCCATACGCATTCCCAGGATCGTTGGCGGCGGCGGGAATATCTCCTAAATTCACCATGATCGCGCCATTGTCCTCCGATTGCGGAGCGCCACAAGCGATTGGAACATCACTGAGACGATTAAAGAAGGTTCCAATGTCGCCGTCAGCGGCATTGGTGAGGAATACCGCCTCACTCTGTCGACTGATCATAATGCCTTGATTCGCGTCTCCTGTACCGCCTGCTCCGGCTCTACCATTGAAAGCGGTCGGTAAAAAGCTGACATTGGCGGGGAGGGGATCGCATAGTCGGACATTTCTGGCGGTTGCATCTCCATTGGAAAGAAAATAAATTGTGTATTCAATCTCATCCCCAGGCAGCACAACTTGTTGGTCGATCCGACCCTTCAGGTATCCAGGGGGCCAATCAGGATAATTATCATGGGCGTCAAAGGGGGCAGGGACGTAAGCAACCGTTGGATCGTCACCATACGTAGGCGCATTCGGGTCAAGATCCCGTCGACCATCCACCACATCCATAAAGGAGACCCCATTAATTGCTGTAATTCGTTTCACCAGAATGAGATTAGGATCACTGGCGACAGGTTGAGTTAAGGTAGCGCCAATAAAACTTAGATGCTCACGATATCCATCATCGCCAAAATCATCATCCCCGACGACCACTAACATTTGCTTGACTTGTGCATCAGGATCAACAAACCCAATCCAGCGGGTTGTGCGATTGCCACATCCCCGAAAATTATCGTTCGAACTGGGAAACTCAGCGCTAGGAGTTCCGCATTGAGTCTGATCAGAGGTGCTAGTGTGAAGGATAATATCGTCGCCGATCCGGTTGCCTGCTTCATCCAGTAACCTCAAAATTGCAGGTGTTCCGTTGCCGTCTGTGCGGGTTTCTATGTCTGAAAACCAGGCTCCAAAAGCCGTCACGGGTTCTGAAAATTTGAAGAGGATCGCATTGCGGCTGGTGGTGGACCCGGTATTTTCATTCCAAAACCGGGGCTGGGCGCTGGCATTATAGTAACTGGCGGGACGAGGCGCGTTTCCCTGTAAAGTACTTGTATTGTCAAGGCGAGGTTGACCACTGGCGACTGAGCCCACGCTGTTTGAATTGGCAATGTCGGCATCAGTCAAATCGTGCAATGAAACCTGCACTGTCGTTCCATTCGCTGAGGTCATTAGAGTGTACTCATCAGCGCGAATGGCTTGATTATTTGAGCCAGCGGTAATCGTATTTTGGAAAAAGTCGACGGGGCCTGATGCTGTTGCCGCTAACCGCCACTCATCATCTTGAGTATCGACTTGGCTCCGACTCGAGGCGTTGTTGAAGCCGACTTCATCACTGATGTAGGTATCGGGCATGGCGATCGCGCCCGAAATCGGCCATCCTAAGCTGACGAAGGGAGCAAAGAGGCTGGCTTGAGAGATTATCGCTAGTAATCGAGATGCATCCCCTTGGTAGAACTTCTTGTTCATCATTTAGATCGTTCGATCTCGGTAGAGCCCCCTCTAGGAAACCCAAATTCTTTGGCATTTGGGACACGAGTAGGCTCAATTCTTGAAAAAGAAGCTGTAGAGTGGCGCCCTAGGCCTGGATTTGACGCTTGCGAATAACCATCCCTAGGCCGCCAAGCGCCATGAGACTCAGCAGAGTTGACGGCTCAGGCGTAGAAGCCGTCGGTGTGTCAGGCGTGTCAGGGGTAAATACATCATATTGGTAGGTGACAACCACTTCTGCGCCCGCTTCAGTCTGAATGTTGGCGAACAGGTTGCCAGGGCCTGTAACGGAAGAGTTTGCGGTCGCGCTCACCAGCAGCTCAATAGTATCTGTTCCGGTAAAGAATGACAGAAACTCTGGATCGCTATAGCTAATCAAACCTGTTTCGGACCCGGCATCAGTGGTGAAGCGCCCGCCAGATGAACCGTTGAAGTCAAGAACGCCGTCGTATGCGGTGGCTGATTCGTTGGCGACCACCGTAGGTTCAACCTGGAACAACACCTCATTGCTAGGACCGCCAGATACTTCCAACAGTGCGGCGACATCTGCAGTGACCGTACTGGCGACGGCATCCAGGCTTTCATATTTCACTGACCCTTGAACAAGGCCCGAAACCGCTAACTCAACCCCAGTTAACGTACCAAGGCTGGCGTCAAATTGAGAAACACTCAGCACCTCATCGGTGAAATTGGTCCTTTGCAGGTCGATGCTGTCGGAAAAGCTGAGAGACGCTGCGCGAGCCGACTCGGTGATGGCGAAGACACTTGCAATAGCGGCGACTGAGAGGGTGGCGATGGCTCTGAGATTCATAGATTTCCTTGGTAACTTATCAAACAGTTGACGGTTGGTTTGGTTTCGCTTTTGAAGAATCCGGCCATCGGCGCTAGACCTATTTACCGATGTCGATTTCCCTTAGACAATAAGCAAGCTGATCAGCAGATTCCGAGGAAGTGAAAACCGAACCGTATCCGTGTCATATCAGTATCATAGTATACTTCTATGTGAATTAAACACTGCTGTTTGCACTGAGTTTTGAAAGCCTCGCCCAGGGCGACATACAAAGAAAGTTCATCGACTTAGTGATGAACCCTCACATTGTTTTCACCAAGCGCGTATAAGCTAATCGTGAAGTCTACGCCAACCAATCTCGTGAATCCGTCATTGGTTGAGTTATTTCCGTTACGTGGCGGAGTGCAATTACGCAACTCGGTTTTCTAGGGAGCTGGTGGCGCTCCGTAGACCCCGATACGGTATTAAACTAGGCAAAATTATGGAGGACCGTCATCTTACGCGGATTTTCCTGTATTGAAACCGCTTAGCTTGCCCGCAATGACGCCGCCCGTGGAATAGATGCGATCGGCTATGCTGTCGCTTCAGCCGTTAATCTTTATCTGCAATATGCTCGTTGGCTGGATTGGCGACTTGCCTATCCCCGAATCACCGTGATTGATCGGTTGTTGGCAGTCGTCGCAAATTCAGTCGTCGTTCTCTCAGCAATGGGGCCAATATCACTGCGGCGATCGAAAATCACCAGCCACCCTTGATCTAATCCGAGACCTGACAGATAGCTATCCAATTGTTCTAACCCCGATTTCAAGGGGTCCGGTCGGTTATCTCGCCAGACCTTCAGTTCCATTCCTAAGGTAACGTCGCCGTAGCGGAGGCAGAAATCCATGCGATCGCGCCCAATCGCATATTCCCGTTCCAGCGTGCCGCCGCCATTCACCACTCGATGTAGAAACGCCATTAAGACTAAATGCGGCGCAATTTCATGGTAAGGAGCGCTTCTTAGAAGCGGCTCCCCATGCTGTCGCCAAAAACTCAGAAAAGCCGATGGCAGTTTATCGCTATCCAAGGCTCCATCCGGCTTCAGCCAGCTAGGTTGAATACTGGGTAAGCTATCTTGCGGTCCACTGGCTAATACCCGAGGAATCACCTCTCGATAAATGGGATTGGCGATGGTTAATCCTCCCATTGGGTCTCGTGTAAGCAACCCTAAATCGACCGCGTAGCGCCGATCATCTTGGGGAATATCGCCAAATCGTTGACCCGCCAGTATGGGTTCAACGATTTGGCGAATGCGAGGCTCTCGTAATCGTTCCGCTAAACTGTCTAGATGAGTGTCTTGCCGTTGAATCAGGATTTCTTTCGCCTGCTCAAAATGCTCAGCCGTAATCGGTGTGACGCCGTCCGGCGCAATCACTTCCACCGCTTGCCGAGCCAGGGCGTTTACTAACCAGGGTTGTCCTTGGGTTAAATCAAAGGCGTGATTGACTGCTTCATCAGTGAATGGTTGCCCCGTTTCCTGGGTATGTTGCGCATATAAGCTGCTCACCTCTTCTAATGTGAAGTTGCGCAGGGTGAATGACTCAACTTTGATATTGAAGGGACTGGATGTGTTGAGGCGATCGCTGCCTCCGGAGGCGACCTTATAGTCCCGCACATCCCGCAATCCAATCAAGGCGAGAGAATGCGGAAATCCCTTGGGTCGGTTAGGATAGCCATCCCGCAGTTGTCTGAGCACCGCAATCAGAGCGTCATCCCAGAGAGCGTCAATTTCATCAATAAACACCACCAGGGGACGCGGCGAAGCGATCGCCCATCTTTGCAATCCCTGCTTGATCTGGTTCCCCTCATCGGCCTGTCCCCAATCAGGCGGTTGCAACGCTTCGGGTAAGCGCACCTCGGCTGACAGTCGCCAGGACCCCAGCATAGCCCGCTCAGCCTTGCTCACCGCTTTGGGAAAGGGCGCGCCGACTTCTGCAGAGACCATAATGGCCGTATACTGCCCGCTCTCCGTCAGCTCTTGAGCCAGGGCCAGCATCGCGGTGGTTTTACCGACTTGGCGCGGGGCATGGATGATAAAGTATCCCCGTTGCTGGATCAATCGCTTAATTAGGGGTAAGCGAACCGTGGCAGGCAGCATATAGTGAATATCGGGCTGACAGGGGCCAGCAGTGTTAAACCATCGGGGCATCGGCTTTAGGAGTGAGATTTTACTTTCCTAACCCTACCGTATGCGCGTTGGCAAGGCAGGTGGGTAAGGGGGGCAGGGGAGGCAGGGGGGCAAGCGGCGATGAAACTCTATACATCTAAAAGTGATTGAGCCGTCAAATTTAGTTCTGGGAAAGTATCTGAATGGATCCGCTGATTGTCTTTATAAACGGCTTCCTGATAGATTTCCTCAACCAGCGCTAATACAGTCACCTGCATTCGATGTGGGTCAATAATCCAATATTCGGGGATGCCCCATGTCTGATATTGCTGGCGCTTCCATTCATAATCACGTCGGTGGTTATCGCTGCTGCCCCCCCCTGGGCTGACAATCTCGGCTACAAATTGTGGTGCAGGAGCCCCAATGCAAAGGGCTGTTTTATTGATAATGCTGTCGAGCTGTAAATGCTCGGGGCGTAATACGGCTAAATCGGGACGACGATTTCTATAATTGTCGCCTACGGGATTTACTTCCATCGTCAGAACATGGACCATGATCAGCCTGAAATTAACGAATGCTGACAATTTGCCATACAACAACATTGCCAGATAGTAGTTAATCTCAGCCTCGCTCGGCACGGCAATCAATTCTCCATTGGCCAATAAATCATATCGAGTATCAGAGCCATCGTCGTACTCCAGGTACTCCTTGAAAGTTAGTGGGATTGGGTGTTTAACTTTTGCTTGAGTCATTGGCCATCCCTACGCCATCAGTTCATCTGTATTTTTAGTGTATCTTGCCCCCTTGCACAATTCGATCGCATTCGCAGATTGCTACACTGGGACTCCTGAGTTGGGTGGATTAACCCTGATGTCGAAAGCTGCGGATATTGGCAGTAAACGCTTGATCAGTCTGGCTCCTGACGCCTGGGTGCAGTGGGTGACGCAGAACCCTGAGGTGGTCGCCCACGACATTCTTGACGCCGAATTTCAATGGATTCGCCGCGAAAGCGATGTAGTCGTGAAAGCCTACAGTCCTGACCACGGTGAGTTTCTGATTCTCAATGAACTGCAATTGCGATATAACTCCCTTATGCCCCGACGGATGCGCAACTATGTGGCGCTGGCGGAAGAGAAATATCGATTACCCACTTACCCGGTATTGATTAACATCTTGCCGCCTGCCAAAACCGTAACTGTGGCGGATTGCTATGAAAGCAAATTTATGGGCTTGAGAGCTTACCAAGCCTATCGAGTGATTAATCTCTGGGAAGTGGACGCTCAATTGGTATTGCAAGAATCGCTGTCACCCTTATTTCCGTTTGTCCCTATTCTCAAGGGCGGCAATACAGAAGCTCAGGTCAGACTGGCGGTTCAGCGCCTACGGCAAGATGAAAACCTGAATCAGTTGGAACCGTTGTTAGCGTTTTTTGCTAGCTTTGTATTGGATATACCAGTCATTCAAGAAATCTTGAGGTGGGATATGGTCGTTCTTCGAGAGTCGCCCTGGTATCAGGAAGCTGTTCAGCAGGGTATTAAGCAAGGTGTTCAGCAAGGAATTGAGCAAGGGATTGAGCAAGGAATTGAGCAAGGGATTGAGCAAGGGATTGAGCAAGGGATTGAGCAAGGTGTTCAGCAGGGTGCTTTAAGACAGTTGCAGAAGCTACTTCAGTTGCGCTTTGGAGCAATTACTCCAGAGATAGAGGCTGCATTACAGAGTTTAAGTTTAGAAGACTTGGAAGGCTTATTAGAGAAGGCGCTAACCGCTAACTCACTGGAGGAGTTTGGTCAGCAGTTGGATATTAATGCCGCCTCATAGCGGCGTTTTCTCTAAGCTTCCGCTAAATTAGCACAGACAGAACGAGAAGAACGCCGAATTTAATCAGTCAAAGAGTATCGCTCTTCCACTAGAAATTTCTTTGACAAACAAGAAATTTCCATCGCCGCCTCAAAAGCTTTTCCATAAACCCCCAACTCCCTGTGCTCTCTTATCGCCCCACGCGTATTAATCTCTATCCTCCCCATCTCCCCCTGCCTCCCCATCTCCCCCTGCTCTCTTACCTCACCTTCGCCCGAAACCGCACAAACCCATAAGACCCAGCCGGTTCGCCCGCACTAGTCGCATTAGGCAGATTGCCCAGATTAACCACCACAGCTCCATTGTCGTTAGTTCCGCCGCAGTTAAGATTGGGGAACGTGACAGTGGGGTTGACGCCGGGGGGGAAGTAGTAGCCGCCATCGCCGTCGGCTTCATTGGTCAGGGAGAATTGTGATATCGCAGATGCCCCGGTCCCTAAACCCAGCACAATACCGCGATCGCCAATCGGGTTGCCGCTGGGGTCTGCGGTTAAACTGGCGTTTTCGACGTTAAACACAGCGGGCAGAAAGTCGACAAAGCCGGGAACGCGATCGCAGAACAAGACATTTCTTGCGGTGGCATCGCCGCTGGAGAGGAAATAGATGGTGTATTCCATTTCATCGTCGGGCAGAACATCGCCGCCATCAACACTACCCACCAGGAAGGTGTTTGGATTGGGCCATCGGTCGGTGTCTTTAACCGGATCGCCGGGGTTCACGGGCGCTGTGGAAATAGTGATGGTGTTGTCGTCGTAAGCGCTGGCGGGGTCATCGAAATAGGCGGATAGGTCATTGCCGTTGGTGGTGGAAAAGTCACCGTTGAGCAGGGTGATGCGTTTCACCAGCAATACGTTAGGATCAGTGGCGTAGCTGTAGGTGGCGCAAAGGGTCGCTCCAGCCTCATGGGTGGTGAAGGATGTTAAATTACCGCCGCCTGATACCGCCGTACTGACTGCGGTCGCAACGCTAATATTCACTTGTTCACCCGGCGCCGCCGCCTCAAAGTCGTCGAGATTAGCCGCTGGATAACTTCCTGTCTGACTGCTGACATTAATGAAATTAATGGTCCCTCCGGATGAACCGGAAAAGTCGACACCACCGTCGAACCCATCCACTGGTTGACTTTGGGTGTCATTATAAGTGTTGACGACCGTGTCGGTATTGGGCAAGTTCGCCGTTATCGTACTACCGGTTCTATTTAAGGTTAAGGTAATGGCGGAGACATCCTCATTTTCATATAGCGTCTGTCCGTCGATGACTGAATTTAATTTGATATCAACGCTAGTGAGGGAGCCTACAGTCGGGGCAAATTTGTCGATGCTGAGGGGCAGAGTCCAATTTGTTGACTGCAGTGATTGAATGGTGCAAGCGACCACGGTATTTTCAGGGAGCGTCAGTCCGGCGTCAACGTCTGCTTTGGCCTCGCCCGCCGCTAGGGTGAAGGGATCGGTTTCTCCCGTTGTGGCGTCGGCGTCGGAGTCAATTTGGTCGTCGCCGCCCGTGTCTTGGCTGGTGAAGTTGTAACCGACGGCGGGCTTGACAAAGTCGACGTAATAATCGCCAGCGACAATATTGGTGAAGCTATAGGCGCCTGCGGTGTCGGTGAAGACGAAGGCAATGATTGTATCATCGCTGGTGTCGCCTGGGGTGCCGTTGGTGTCGTATAGATTGACTTGCGCGTACTGCACTGGCGATTCGCTGTTTTCTACGCCGTTGGCGTCGGCGTCATGCCAGACTGCGCCAGTGACTGAGGCGGGTGGAGCTGCTGCAATGGTGACTGGGTAATCTTCCACCTCACCATCGCTGGCAAACCCTGTGGCCGAAGCTCCGGTAATAGCGTCGGTGGTCAAGCGGAACCGGGCATAGGTGGAGCCTGCATTAATATCTGGGCCAGTGGAGCCAATATTGTTCCAGATCAGTGTAGCGCTCGTGTCTCCATCTAAGACAGTTGCAATAGCGGCTTCATCTGCCTGAAATACGCCGTCGCCGTCAAAGTCAATCCAACCCACTAGATTGGCGCTGGGGTCTACACTGTTCCCCAGCCCGTCAGGGTCATTGGAGACAGGTAGAGTTACGGAGTACGTGGTGGCGGCGGCGTCTAGGGAAGGGAATGACGCAATTGCGTCATCTTCTGCCCCATCACTTGTTCCGTCCAGGGGTAAGGCAGCATCTGTTTCTGTATCGGGGGGGGTGGCGCCCAGGTAAATCCCCGTCGCGATCGCATGACTCGCGCCCACGAGATCACTGCTGTTAGCGCTGTTGCCCGCTGTGATATCTGTGCCGTAGGTGTCGGGGGCGTCGCCATAATCTAACGCGGGTAGGGCGACGGTGGTCGACTGGCTAGCGCTAGCTTCCTGTCGGTGGTGGGTGGCGTCTCCGTTAATTGGGGCGCCTGCTGCTTCTTGCTCCGTCGCCGCCGTGGCGGGAATATCCACCGTGTCGCTGTCCAAGTTATCGTGAGTATAGAGATCGAAATTGGAGCCGTCATCGCTATACACCTGATTCTGATCGCCAACAGCGGCGGTGTCCCCCATCACCACCGTCACCGTGTCGCTATCACTGACAGTCGCGCTCAGTTTAATGGGGACTCGGATCGTGACTGTGCCATCCGGAGGGATCGAACCATTCGGCAAACTGAGGAGACTGCCCGTGGTATCGCCGCCAGATGGAACTGTTACCGGAGAGCCGCTCAAGTCAGTGGGCGCAGTGGCTCCACTGGCCCCATCTGGATCATATGCAATGATTTCGATATCGCCTTGTAAACTGCCGCCGCCGCTGCTTCCATTCAGCTGAATATCAGAAGGCGCTCCGGGAATGAAAAATTGGGTTGGGTCATTTCCCACATTGGTGAGGGTGAACTGATAGTAGACAACATCCTCAGCGTTAATCGAGCCGTTGCCTTGGTTGGGACCTGCGCCGCTGACGCCGCTGGGGGCCTCACTCGCCCCCGAGCTTGTGACGGTAATCCCCGCCACCTCCGCCACCGTCACCTGAACGATATTAGACTCCACCTGTTGGACGCTGCTGTCAGTGGGGTCCACAAAACTTCCTGTCGCCTGGTTTTGAATCACGGTTCCCGGCGCGGGGCCATTGGCCCAGGCGATTAGACCGGGTGTCAAGACGCCGCCAGATAAAAAGACTGCTGCAATCAGGGTTCGCCATTGGAATGGTTGAGCAGACCCAGGACGGATGATTTTGGATTGGTTAGGACGGATACGACGTTTAGACATTTTCAATAATCAATCAATGTAGGAATACCCATAAAACCCAGTCCATAGCGACAATTGCCCCTGTAGAGACGTAGCAGTGCTACGTCTCTACACCATTCGCGGTGGGGACGTGGAAAATGATGACGGCGGGGATGTGGACGATGATGACGGCGGGGATGTGGACGGGGACGTGGAAATTGATGATGGCGGGGATGTGGACGGGGACGTGGAAAATGATGACGGCGGGGATGATGATCCGCGATGATGGCGATCGCGCCCCCATTTGGCCGGATTATTCACGATATACCGTCGAATCCGATCCATCGAACTGTTGGTCCGGATAATGCTTTCATAGAAACGGGTTTGCCATGCAAAAGGGGCATACCCATTTTTTCGGCGCCATCGCGTCACAGCAGATTTGTAGGACCGGATGATGGCGCCCAATGAACTTTGCCCATCCACCACATCATCCAAAAAATGCAGCCAATTTTGCGTACAGATAGTGACAAAATACCCGCCCGACGGTCCATAATTCTGATGGGGTAAGCGAATCGATGAAACCCGATATTGACCCTGAAATAAGTCTGGTTTCATCGGTAGGCTCCTACGGGGCCAACTGGTTGGCAAATCCAAAAAAACAAAACAGAAATAGCGCATGGGTCAGATGCCGTCACCTGATGTAGACAGGTTCAAATCAAGCCGAGTTGTGTTAATCACAATCGTGGTGTTAGCCTGACTCAAAGCGGTCAGATCCAACCAAGCTGGCGAATCACTCGGAAAAAAGCTTGAACACAACGCAGAACGAGGGAAGGGGACACAATAATTTAGTAAGCCCAATCCCCCCTTCACCCTGCCCAGAGAAATCACCGAAATTTGCCAGATCGCGAACTGCTTATCTCAGTAGCATCCCTAACCCAACGTCCCGCAGGCCATTGTGTCTTTATCACGGAGCTAGATTGTCGCGATCTCAACTCACTCAGAATATCCCATCCACCCATCCACCCATCCACCCATCCACTGTCTTTTACTGGGACTTGCTTCAGCCCTCAGCCCCAACCCGTCTCCCGCCGTGGAAGCATGACTCATCTAGGAGCGCGATCGCCATTGGCTGCGATTTTGACCCATGATAGAGAAGTAGGCCTCTAACGTCCCTGAACATGACAGCCCCGTTTACGGATCGATTCTTCAATACCGCTGGCCCCGTCCGCGCCGATTGGCATTATCTAATCGACCCATTGACCCGCTGGGATATGGCTGAAATCCTGCGGCTGATCGCCCAGGGTAAGTATTTTGTCCTCCATGCTCCTCGACAAACCGGTAAAACCTCCTGCTTGCTGGCCTTGATGGAATACCTTAATGATCAAGGAGTGTACCGAGCGGTTTACGCCAATATTGAAGCAGCCCAGGCTGTTCGCAGCAATGTCCAACAAGGAATTACCGCAATTTGCCATAGCATTGCTAATGCCGCCGCTCTTTATCTGAAAGATCGCCAGGTAGCCGAACTCAATCGACAGGTACTTTCTGAAAACAATATTCCTGGAGCCTTGACCGAGTTGCTGACTCGTTGGTCTAGCCAGTCTGACAAACCCATCATCCTGATTCTGGATGAAGTAGACGCCCTAGTCGGCGACACCTTAATTTCACTGTTGCGGCAATTGCGCGGCGGCTATGCCCAAAGACCCCTAGCCTTTCCCCTTTCGGTGATTCTGTGCGGTGTTCGGGATGTGCGGGATTATCGCATTCATACCTCGGGGCAGGAGATTGTTACGGGGGGCAGCGCCTTTAACATTAAGGCCGAATCGCTCCGCCTGGGAAATTTTGTTGAATCAGAGGTGACCACGCTCCTGCATCAGCATACGGAGGTGACTGGGCAGGTGTTCGCCCCGGCTGCGATCGCATATGTCTGGAGCCAAACCCAAGGCCAACCCTGGTTGGTTAACGCTCTGGCCTATCAAGCCTGCTTTAAGTTGAAAGAGGGGCGCGATCGCAACACCCACATCACTCTCGAACTGATGAAAACCGCCCGTGAAGAGTTGATTCAGCGCCGCGACACCCACCTCGATCAGCTCACCGACAAACTCAAAGAACCCCGCGTCCATCGGGTGATCGCCCAAATGTTAGGCAGTGAGGCCCAGGTTGAACAGTTTCCAACAGATGACGCCCAATATGTGGAAGATTTGGGGTTGATCCGCCGTCGTCCCTCCTGGCGGATTGCAAATCCCATTTATCAAGAAATCATTCCTCGAGAACTCACCTGGACCAGTCAGTA
>JASJDH010000009.1 GCA_030065175.1 Leptolyngbyaceae cyanobacterium MO_188.B28
CAATCCCACAATTGCTAGCAGAGTGGTGTCCTGGAACAAACTAATAAACTGACCGACAATAGCCGGAATTGCAGTCTTCAACGCTTGAGGCAGGACAATCAAAGCCAGTGTCAGCGGCTTATTCAAGCCCAAGGAAGCGGCTGCCTCCGATTGTCCCAGGGGAACTGCCTGTAAACCGGCCCTCACATTCTCAGCCAAATAGGCGGCGCTGAAAAGGGTCAGTCCTATTACAGCCCGAAATAACCGAGCTGGCCGCACCCCCTCTGGCAAAAACAATGGAATCATCACCTGCCCCATAAACAGAATGGAAATGAGGGGAACGCCTCGAATCAACTCGATATAAGCGGTTGATAATCCCTTGACAATGGGCAGCCGACTCCGACGTCCCAAGGCCAGAAAGACCCCTAGGGGAAAGCACATCAAAATACCGGCGATCGCCACCAATAAGGTCAGGAGCAGCCCCCCCCAGTCATTAGAGGAGACTGCTTTGAGGCCAAAAAAACCACCGCCAATCAGTAACCCCGGAACCAAGGGAACATAAGGCAAAGGGACAAAGCCTGGATAAAGGGGAATAAAACTCAGCAACCAGATAAGTGAGATCCACTTGCCTACGCCCGGCAATTTTTGCCCTAACTGACGCCCCGCCCAGGCCATGCCCACGACCAAAGCGACCATGATCAGCAACTTGGGACTGTTAGGCCGAGTTAGGGGAAATAGGATAACCGCGACGCAGATGACGCCAACGCCAATCAAAACATATCGATTAAACAGAGTAACGAAATTTCTGCCGATGACGCCCCAGGATAGACCCGCCATCACACAGATAAAGCCCAATAGAATCCAAACCCGCCAGTAGAGGTCCGCAGGATACAGGCCAGTCATAAACAGACCCAAATTTGCCGGCACAACTCTCCACTGGGCTGTCGTCAATGCCCAAGAGACCAGCCCTTTGGCGGCGAACAGGAGAATTGCGGCGACAATGACCGTTAGCAGGCTGTTGAACCAATCACTGAACAGATTTTTTCGCATCCAAGCGATGGGCCCAACTTGAGCGACCGGCGGCGGAGTTTCCGCAGAAGCGGGCGGCGTAGTTATCGTCATGGCTGCTTAGCGCTCCTTGAACTGAACAGCTTGATTGAGTTGGTTCATGCCTAAAGAAATGAGCAGATTAATTGTCAGATACGTCGCCATTAATATTAGAAACACCTCAACCGGACGACCGGTTGGACTATAGGTAGTGGTGGCGACAGAATAGAGCTCAGGAAAGCCAATGGCGAACGCTAGGCTGGTGTTCTTAGCCAGGTTCATGAATTCACTATTCAGTGGCGGGATAATCACCCGTAAGGCTTGGGGAAAAACCACCAGCCGCATCACGACATTAGGGGCGAGTCCTAGGGAACGGGCGGCCTCCCACTGCCCCAGAGAAACGGACTGAATTCCCGCCCGCACAATCTCTGCAATAAAGGCGGCGGTATAACACGTCAACCCTGTTAGGGCGGCGGCATATTCTCGGGAAAGTTTGAGCCCGCCGGTAGCGCCGCCGCCCTCTAGGCCTTGAGGCGCTTGCCAACCCAGCCCGAAGACCAAAATAATCAGGGCCGCCGCGCCAATAGCCATTAGAGCCATCCCCTGTGCTTTGCCAGAAGCGCCTTTTTCGACCATGACCTGGATTCGCCAACGCCAAATGATCAAGGCGGCAATCCCAGCCACAATCAATACTCCTAGCGACGCCCAAGCAATCGAAGTGTTCGCTGGCCAGGGAATATAAACAGCGCGGTTATTCAGAAAAATTAGATTGGAGATGCTAAGCTGCGCTTGAGGTCTGGGAAGTAAGCCATAAATCGCGAAGTACCAGAAGAACAGTTGGAGGAGTAGCGGGGTGTTGCGAATGACTCCCACATAAGCCCGACTGATCTTGTGCACCAGCCAATTCTGAGAAAAGCTGGCGACCCCAGCGGTAATTCCCACAATCGTCGCCCAGACAATGCCCGCCGTCATCAGGTTCAGGGTATTGAGCAAACCGACAAACAGCGCTTTGGCGTAGGAATCTTGGGGCCTATATTCAACGACGCTTTCACCAATACTGAAATTGGCCGGATTGGATAAGAAGCTAAAGCCAAACTTAATGCTTTGCCGGGCCATATTGCGGTTGAGATTACTAATCAGAAAGGCAAAGACCAAGCACACACCCATCAGGGTTAAGACCTGGAAAGCCGCTTTCCAAAAGCGATCATCCCGCAGAAGTTTACGCAGGCTGAAACCGTTGCCGCCACTCTCGCTTACCATTTATCTATCATCCGTTCATCAACCTCTAGCCAGCTAGCTCAATGGGAGCGAAAGAAGGGTAAAGGATTTTGCAGCTCGATAGCATCGGATTACCCTCTTACCTCCCGCCTCAACTGAGAGGTGTCCCATCTCAGCGAAAATGCGAATGCCTCAACTAAAACCGACCCAGCCGTCTTAACGGAATGGCGGGGCATACATCAAGCCGCCCCGAGTCCAGAGGTCATTCAGCCCTCTTTCCAGCTTGAACTGGGAGTCTTTGCCCACATTGCGATCGAAAATCTCGCCGTAGTTGCCGACATGCGTGATAGCGCGGTACATAAAATCATTCGGAATGCCCATATCCGCACCTAGCGTTCCTTCCCCTTCAACCCCCAAGAAACGCTTGATACTGGGATCTTTGCTAGTGGTAAACTCGTCCACATTTTCAGAGGTAATGCCAAATTCCTCGGCCTGGATCAAACCATAGGTAACCCACTTAACCACATCAAACCAAGCGGAGTCATTGTTGATGGTGACGGGTCCCAGCGGCTCCTTAGACATGGTTACGGCCATCAAAACATGATCGCCTGGCGTGGGTAGGGTGCTGCGACGCGAAATCAGCGTTGATTTGTCAGAGGTTATCCCTTCGCAGCGGCCTTCATCATAAGCGGCGTAAGTCGCATCGCGATTCTGGTAGACGACTGGCTCAAAGCTGATGTCGAGCTTCCGCATTTGATCGGTCAGGTTCAACTCGGTGGCCGTCCCAGATGTTACACAAATCGCCTTCCCTTCAAAATCTTCTAATTCGGTGATGCCGCTATCCTCGCGCACCATCATCCCCATCCCATCGAAGAAAGTGGTGGGTGCAAACTCCAGACCCACTGAGGTATCCCGGGTAATGGTCCAGGTGGTGTTTCGAGAGAGCATATCAACCTCTCCCCCGGTCAACGCCGTAAAGCGCTCAGTGGTGTCAAGCCGCCGGTACTCTATTGCGTCTGGATCGTCAAACAAAGCGGCCGCCACCGCTTTACAAACATCCACATCCAAACCAGAATAGGCTCCGCTCTCGTCCAAAAAACTGAATCCAGGAATACTCCCCTCGACTCCACACACCAACCGCCCCCGATTCAAAACCACTTGCAACCGGCTGCCGCCGACATTTGAGGATTGACCATCGGCGGAAGTATTAGTTGACGTTCCAGGTTCGCTACAGGCGGACAAGGGGGCAACCGCTACCGTGAGCGCCATCAGTAGGAAACTCCAATTACGCATAATTAAACCTCTCTCACGTATTAAAACCACTTAGCTTTCTGCGAGTGTAACAATCGGCAGAAGACTGCCCCGTTTTACTTGCTTAACATTCCGATGCTTTGGATTTTATTTTTGCATCAAAAACAACTTTCTCCTGGGCGGCGATCGGAACAACATAGATTTGAAGCTTCTCAGTCAAACAAAGGGGCGACAAACCCTCCATCTAGTTTTGGCGCCCCCGTTTAGGAGGCGTCTAGGATACATGGGAGTGTTTTATACATCGTTTTTTGCAGCAACGTACCGAATTTCTTTGAATATTAATGATTTAGATAGGTTGAATGATTCCACAATTGGAGCGCTGCAATGAGATAGGCTAGTTCGATATCCAAATAATGCACTCATCTAGAGTTATCTAGCCTGAACCGTTCATAAACCCATGAAGTTACTTTGCATCAGCAATGGACATGGAGAGGATGTCATTGCTGGCCGTATTCTCGACGCTATTCGACAACATCCTGCAGCGCCAGATATTTGCGCTCTTCCCATGGTGGGATCGGGGCATATCTACGCAAAGCTCGGCGTTCCGGTGATCGGCCCAACAAAAAAAATGCCCTCCGGGGGATTTATCTATATGGATAGTCGACAGCTAGCCCGGGATATTAAGGGGGGATTGCTGCAACTCACCCTGGCGCAATTCAGGGCGGTTCGCGCTTGGGCGCGGTCCGGCGGGGCGATTTTGGCGGTGGGGGATTTAGTTCCCTTACTCTTCGCCTGGTTCAGCGGCGCTAAGTATGCTTTCGTCGGAACCGCCAAGTCTGACTATTATTTTCGAGATGAAATTGGACCGCTGCCGAAGCTATCCGGATGGC
The DNA here is from genome assembly GCA_030065175.1 of Leptolyngbyaceae cyanobacterium MO_188.B28. Taxonomy (GTDB): domain Bacteria; phylum Cyanobacteriota; class Cyanobacteriia; order Phormidesmidales; family Phormidesmidaceae; genus JAKSDM01. Next base: position 4,386 of record JASJDH010000009.1, read on the forward strand.
AGCGGTTGCAGAGTCGGGTCGGCTCCATTTACTATCCCTGGGAGCGATGGCTGATGTCGCGGCGACGTTGCAAAACGGTTTTTGTGAGGGATGAGCTGACAACAGAGCGCCTTCTACGTTGGCCTATTCCGGCCATTTACGCCGGCAACCCGATGATGGATGGGTTGGCCCCCTCAGCCGCAGGCTTATCGTTATCAATTCTAGATCCCCCGGAAGAAGACGAGGAGCCTCTGACGGTGGTGCTTCTGCCCGGGTCAAGGGAACCAGAGGCGTATGAGAATTGGGAACGGATGTTGACGGTTGTCTCTGGCTTGATTCAGACATTTCGCCAGCGTCGGGTGTTGTTATTGGCGGCGATCGCGCCCGGCCTTGATCTCAATATTTTTCAGAAACCACTGAAGAACCAGGGTTGGCTTCCCAAAACAACGGCTCAGCCCACGGATGCGGATATATCCGACGCCGTTCCGGCTCAGGCCCCTCTCAAATATCCAATTTTCACTGACCGCAACGCCACCTTGGCCCTGATTCAAGACGCCTACGCAGACTGTCTGCATCAAGCCCATTTTGCGATCGCCATGGCGGGCACCGCCACCGAACAGTTTGTCGGCTTAGGCAAACCTGCTATCACCCTAGCCGGACAAGGGCCTCAATTTACCCCCGCTTTTGCCCAAGCCCAAGCCCGACATCTGGGCTCCTCAGTTATCTTGGCGCAGCGCCCTGCGGACGTAGCGACAGCCATGGAGTCCCTTTTGGTAGACCCCGATCGCTTACAACTGATCCAAGAAAATGGTCGCCGCCGGATGGGAACCCCAGGCGCCGCTAACCGTATCGCAGACATCTTGATGGAGCGATTTTGACTACTCCCTCTAGACCTATTACCCAACCCTTTTGTCAAGGATTTATCCTCTAACTTTAGAAAAGCATTACATTGCTATGTTTATTTAGTGAAGTTCCTTAGAACCCCATAAAGTTTTCGCTATTCCGCCAGAAACACTATTGAACGCCTCATCCGCAGAAGCGCCCGAGTAACTGCATCCAGAGGCGTTTTTGGTTTTAGCAACAAAGATAAATGGAATTTCTGAGTCAGATCATCGTTTCAACGACGATCGCGGCAACTATTGCAATTGGCGGTTTTCAGATCAGCGCGGAGGGACAGACATTTTGGACAATCCCGCAGTCGGACGCCATTGGATATACATGGTCTACATGGTCGACCCAACTGGCTAAATACAGAAGCGGAAAAATTCCTGTTATTTTAACAAATCCCGATTTGGCGGTGGGACTACTCACCCTGGGGATCATTGGCGTTCGTCTAACCCTTAAGAGAAAGTAGACATTCACCCTAGCCGACAGAATGAGGGTGCTAACACGACACAGCAAAAAAATACTACGGGTGCATCACCGACAAAACCATTCTCTCCTGATTACTCCCGCAAGACGTATCCTACCCCCCGCACAGTTTGAATCAGCCGTTTTTCGCCTTCCGCCTCTAATTTTAAGCGGAGGTAGCGGATATAAACTTCAATGATATTGGAATCGCCCATGAAGTCGTATCCCCAAACTTCTTCGAGGATGCGATCGCGGGTAATCACCTGGCGAGGATGCAAGATCAAATATTCCAGCAGGTCAAATTCCTTAGCGGTCAGCTCAATACTGCGCTTGCCGCGAAAAACCTCTCGGGAAGACCGATTCAAGCTCAGGTCTTCGTACTGCAAAACATCAGTCTCTTGAGGCTGGGTGCGTCTTAAATGCGCCCTCACCCGGGCCAGTAACTCTTCAATGCTAAATGGCTTGACCACATAATCATCCGCCCCTGCGTCCAGGCCAGTCACCCGATCGGAAACATCATCCTTAGCGGTCATCATAATCACCGGTACTTGAGACCCGGTGGAGCGTAGCCGCCGACAGACCTCCACCCCTGTGAGACCGGGCATTAGCCAATCCAGGATGATCAAATCAGGGTCAGAATCTCTGGCGGTCATTAACCCTGATAGCCCATCGTTCGCCACCGTGACCTCATAGCCCTCATAGGTCAACTCCAGCTCCACAAATCGAGCCAGTTTTTCTTCGTCTTCCACTAATAGGATTTTGGCTGTCATAGGGGATCCGTTACACGCCTAAGCAATCGAAATCAGGGATAGCGAATTATAACGCGCCTAGCGCTCCCGATACTAGACCGCTTTATCATTTTTAGGGGGCTCCAGTAGTTTGCAAAACCGGCAGCATCACGGTAAAAACACTGCCTTCTCCTAACTTAGATTGCACTTTAACTCTGCCCCCCATGCCTTCCACCAAGGTTTTCACAATGGATAGGCCCAATCCAGTTCCCCCCGTCGCCCGTGAGCGGTCTTCATCTACTCGGTAAAAGGGTTCAAAAATCACATTTTGATCGGAGAGGGGAATGCCGCGACCGCGATCGCACACTTGAATCATCGCCCACTCTCCCTCCCGGGCCAATCGGGCTGTAATCGGCTGATCGGGTTCCGAATACTTGATGGCGTTATCCAATAGGTTAATCAGGACTTGCTTCAGCCGATTGCGGTCCACCTGAGCTTCCACGGCATGATCGATTTGAGCCATGACGCGATCGCCGGAGTATTGGGCCATATCCATCACCTCCAGCACTAAATCTTTGAGCATTATCGGCTCTTTCTGGAGCCAGAGGTTGCCGCTATCCGCCCGCGCCAAATCCAGCAGGTCTTGAAGCAATCGAATAATTCTCTCGGATTCCGACGCCGCAATCTCCAAACCCTCCCGTTGGGGGTCGCTGAGATTATCGCTGCGGCGCAAGGTACTCTGCAAATAACCATGCACCAAGGTCATCGGGGTCCGCAGTTCATGGGAGACATCGCTGACAAATCGACGCTGATGCTCCCATGCCTTGGACAGGCGAGACAGCATCATATTGCAGGTCTGAGCCAATTCTTTCACCTCAGAGGGGGCCTGGTCCAACTGAAGACGCGCCTCTCCCAAATTATCGGCGGAAATATTCGCCGCCAAATGATTCATCCGACAAATAGGCTGGAGCGATCGCCGGACGTACATGGCGATGACAATGACAATCAGAAGTATCAATAAACTACTCGCGGCGGTCAGGCTGCGGTTCATCGCCCAAAAACTTTGCTGATCGGGCGTGATGTCCTCCACCACAAACACCTCTCCAATCACTTGATCGCCAATCTCCAGAGAATTGGCGCAAACCACTAAATATCGGTCTTGGATTGGGTAAATTGCGACCAAATCGGATTGTTCCAGACTCAGCAGTTGATCCGCAACGCCCTGATTCTGCCAGGACCCCATCGACAGGGTGTCAGACTGGGCTAAAAGCCGATTTTCTGGAGACTTTACCCAAAGGATCAGGTTAGCCGTCGTACGATGGTCGATTACTCTTTGCAATGCCTCCTCCAAAGGCATTTGATCCATCAAATACAGTTCTACATCCTGATCAAACCGATCAGCAACATTGACGGTATTTTGCTTATGTCCTTCCAACAAAATCTGCTGCATCCGCCAGCTTGTCCACCCAGCAATGCCGCCAATGCCCAATACTGAAGCGAGTCCGATCCCAACTGTAAGACGAAACTGAATTGAGAATGGGTCAATGGGTTTGATCACTGGGCCAATAGTCCGGAGGAAAGAGCGGATAAACTTCATGAACTACACAATCATAATCCTTAAAATTAGGCAGAAATTGACCACCGGGCAGGAATGAAGCAGACAAGAGAGAACCCTAGTCTGAATTCTCGATGCTGGCCCCTGATTTCTACCTCAGGTAAAAACTTTCCCTGCTAACCTGCGTCCGTTAAGGCGCATTTAAAGGCGTGTAATTAACCGGGGAATTTTAGGGGGAAAGGAATGGAAGCCTAAGGAATGTTTATATCACTTGCTTCTTGTCTTCTTGCTTCTAACTCCTATCTCATTTTTCCCATGAGGATCGCCCGCCTTCAGTCCAAAACCCGCTTGAAAGTCACTTGAGTAAAGAAACTACGATCAAAATTTAACAGCTGAACCTGAGAAAACCCTGATAAATCAGCCATAACTTGCTTAAAAAAGTTGCCGATAACGTTATTCCCCTATCAACAAACACAAAACTGACTTCCAGCTGGAAATAGAAAATTTTCCCTGACGGGGGAATACAGGAGTCAGGAGACAGAATTCAGTTCCCTACTGTTTCTGTCCTCTATCTTCTGTCTTCCTACCCCACTTGATTTTCCCGGCTTAAATTACAAGCTCCCAAACTTAATTTAGTTATCGGCCATTTCTCAGGAAAAATTCAGTAGCCCCCTCTTTAATAGACCCTATAACCCCTGGGAGATACTATTCCATTAGACAATTACTTACGCTCCCAATCTGCAAGCAGAATTATGGTTCAATCAAAAGATCTCGAAACTGTCTCAGAATCAATTACTCCGTTTAAGCAAAAATTGGGCGCGCCATTAATCAAGCATCCAATACGAGTGTTGCAGATTAATTTAGGGCGACGGTGCAATTTAACCTGCACCCACTGCCACGTCGAAGCCGGTCCTACTCGGATTGAGGAACTTTCACCCGAGGTTTGCAGCCAACTGATTGAACTCATCCAAAAATTCCCTCAAATCGAAACGGTGGATCTCACTGGGGGGGCGCCCGAGATGAACTATGGATTCAAACCCATTGTTGAATCCGCCAGAGCTAGCGGTAAAGCGGTTATTGTCCGCTCAAACCTGACTATTTTCTTTGAACCTGGGTATGAAGATTTGCCAGAATATTTCGCCACCCAACAACTGCGGGTTGTCGCTTCGCTTCCCTGTTATTTAGAAGAAAATGTGGACACAATGCGCGGCAAAGGGGTTTATGACGATTCAATCCGGGCGATACAGCGCTTAAATCAACTGGGTTACGGCGCCAATCCTGAGCTGCAACTAGATTTAGTCTATAATCCCGCCGTTCCCACAACAGACTCCTTCTCCCTCACCCCCAATCAACAAACCCTAGAAAACAGCTATAAAACCTACTTGAGCGAACACTTTGGAATTGCCTTCAACAATCTATTTACTATCACTAACTTGCCCATTGGCCGCACCAAATTTCATCTAAACCACCGACATCTCCATCAGCCCTATCTTAAGTTCTTGGAATCCAATTACAACGCCAATACAGTTGAACATTTAATGTGCCGAGATCAACTCTCAGTTGATTATTTAGGCAACGTCTACGATTGTGATTTCAACCAGATGGAAAATTTGTCGGCTAAAACGCCCGAGGGAGACAATCTGACCGTCTCCAAACTTCTCGAGGCGGGAACGCTGAATCAGATTGAGGAAATCGTGACGGCTCCATTCTGTTACGGCTGCACCGCAGGCAGCGGCTCAAGTTGCGGCGGTTCCCTGCTTTAGCCATAAGCGACACAAAGTATTCTTTTCCGCTCAAAATTCAATTTCTGGATGATTGCTTACAGTTGGGTTAGCCCAACGTCAGACCAACCCAATGACCTCTGTTTGTTTTATCACCCTGCTGTTTTATCACCCTACTGCGAACCATGATGCGTCCATTCAATCACCGAAGACCACTCCGAAAGACTTTGAACTACTTAGCCTTGATGATTGCAACCACAATTCTCTTGTCCACAGCTCCCGCCTTTGCCCAGGACTCAGCTAGCCAAGGGGCGGCTGGTCTCTTGCAAAGCCTTCAAGGAGCTCTGCTTTCGGCCTTAGCATGGATTGACAGCCTGGGCGCCCTGGGTCCCATTGCCTTTATCTTGCTCTATATCCTGGTTACTGTCGCTTTTCTCCCCGCCTCCATCGTCACTTTGGGCGCTGGAGCGGTATTTGGGGTCGTGGGCGGCTCGATCTACGTCTTCATTGGAGCCATGTTAGGGGCCACCGCCGCCTTCTTGATTGGCCGCTATGTGGCGCGGGATTGGATCGCCCAAAAAATTGCCGGGAATATCAAGTTCAACGCAATTTATGAAGCCATTAGTCAAGAAGCCTTAAAGCTGATTTTCTTAATTCGCTTATCCCCTGCGTTCCCTTTCAATGTGCTCAATTACGCCCTGGGTTTAACCAAAGCATCCCTGAAAGACTATGTCTTGGGCACAACTGGAATTATCCCAGGCACGATCATGTACGTCTATCTCGGCTCCTTAATTGGCGATTTAGCCATGCTCGGCGCTGGAGAACAACCCTCCAATCCCGTGATTGATTGGATTATCAAAATCTTGATATTTGCGACGGTGGTCGCCATTACGGTTTATATCACCCGGATCGCCCGCAAAGCGCTAAAGGAAGCGGTTCCCGACACAACACAAGCGGTTCCTGAAAACTAACTAGTTAGAAAGCTTAGGTGGTGATGTGGGTTGATCGAAGAGCCGCATTCTGACAGACCCTGGCACAGTGAATCGTGATCAACCCAATTGCTGACATCAAATCGTAGAGCATGAAGTTTAGAGTTCCCCGAAAACATCTACTATGGGTGATTGCTGGTTTGATCACCTTCCTGGCGATTTGCTGTCGTGATCATATTAGCGTCTTCTTCGACAAAGAGACGTTAGTTGACTTTCTATGTTGCTTAGGCCACTGGAGTGTCGCCCTGTTTATTGGCGGTCACATTGTGGCGACAGCGATGGGGGTTCCGGGCACCGTACTGGTTGTGGTTGGAGGCATGCTCTTTGGCCTCTTTTGGGGAACAATTTGGTCTGTGATTGGGGCGACCTTTGGCGCGATCGCAGCCTTTTGGCTCTCCCGCTACCTGTTGAGGGATTGGTTTAAGCGACGGTTTAGCCGACATAAAGCGTTAGCTCGATTCAACCAAATCATGGACCATCAAGCTTTTCGGTGTGTCCTAACCATCCGCTTCGCCCCCATTTCCCCTTTCAATGTGGTCAATTTTCTATTCGGTCTGACTTCGGTTGATCTTAAGTCCTACGCCGCTGGCACCTTCTTGGGCATTATTCCCGGCACGCTGGCCTACACCTGGCTCGGGGTAACGGGCATGGAGGCGCTTGATGGGAAAAGTCTGATTCCCCTGTTCTTGGCCCTCAGTTTGCTGGTTTTGCTGTCTTTGCTTCCAATACTGGCTAAATGTAGAACGAAGAAAGCTTAGAGCAATTTTGGCCGGGTTAGTATTGGATAAAGGGCTGGTTCAGCAGATCTTGAGGAGGACATTTATGCAAAAGTCTGTAATTTATCAAGATATTAAGGCTGAAGGCATACAGGAGGGACTTCAGCAAGGACTTCAACAAGAAGGAAAATTGCTGGTGCTCCGGCTGTTAAATCGAAAGGTGGGAACGTTGCCTGCAGAGTTAACTACTCAGGTGGAGGCGCTATCGCTGCAGCAGATTGAGGCGTTGGGGGAAGCACTCTTAGATTTTGAGGGGCGGGAAGACTTGGTGCATTGGTTGGAAATGAATATGATCGAGTAGACCAGTAGCCGCGATGCATCTGAATGAAAGCCATCAAAATTAAGGGCGCTGTTGATCATCAGCGTCCTTTTTCGCTGAATAGTCAATTCCGTATTCGACGCCATCGCCAAGGTTTTCACAGGGCGGTTTGGCGGATAATTATCGTGACGATCGCGATCGCATTCAGCGGGCTCCTGATCACATCGGCATTTGCCCAGAACACCAAGATAGAATCGGCGTCCATTAGGGTAGACGGAGCCCCCCAATTTGAAGTGGCGGCAGACGCGTTCAAGACTACCGCAGAAAAAGTCGCCAACCTTGAAAAACTTGACGACTGGCTAGTCATCCAGGAGCACTCCATTTCAACTGGGTTTAAGTCACAAGAGGAAGATCCGATTGTCAGTCCCAACGACCACGAGTCGTTGACAGTCACTGCCCAAGCTGATGACTTGGGCGGTCATGATCCGCCCGCCTCCCAAGATCTTGAGCAAGCACCAGCCAGCTCCCTATGGCAGGCGGGCGTAAAGGCCTTAGGAATTGCGCTAGCTGCACTTGTGGGGCATTGGCTAACAGGACGGCTTTGGCGACAATCCCTGCGTAATTTGTTGCGAAGAATTACGTTTTCCCATGACAGGCCTCAAGAACAGACGTCTATCGCCTTAAAGCTATTCTTCAAAATAACCCTGGTATTGATGCGCTTAGCGCTCTGGGGAGGAGCGGCGATTTATATCACCAATCTCTTCCCCATAACGCAAAAGTTGAGCGCCAGCGTTATTGAAGCGCTGAACACCACTCTGTTTAAGCCAAACTTTACACTGGGCCAGAAAGAATTTTCGATCTTGGGCTTGTTGCTGTTGTCGGGATTGCTGCTCGGGTTGGTAATTGGGGCGGGAACCCTGACTAACTTTCTGCGATCGCGCATCCTCCGAGTCACTCCGATTAACCGAGGGGCTCAGGAAGCCGTCGCTACACTGACCAAGTACAGCTTGATTTCCATCGGGACCATCGTCATCCTGCAGGTCTGGGGCTTAGATCTAAGTTCCCTTACATTACTGGCTAGCGCCTTGGGTATTGGGATTGGCTTAGGATTGCAAAACATTGCTAAGGACTTTGGCAGTGGACTTGTGTTGGTGTTTGAACGATCTATTCAGGTGGGGGAGTTTGTGGAATTTGGAGACTTTAGGGGCACGGTGGAGCGCATCGGCGCTCGCAGCACTGAAATCAGAACCCTGGATCAAATCTCCATCATCGTGCCCAATTCCCGTTTTTTGGAGCAGGAGGTGATTAATTGGAGTCATCGTAATCCACTTTCTCGCATTCGACTGCCGGTGGGGGTGGACTACCAATCGGAGCCAGAAACAGTCAAGCTGGCGCTCCTGGAAGCCGCCCAAACCAATGGCGACATTTTATCCGACCCACCGCCTCAAGTGTTATTTACCGGATTTGGCGACAGTGCTTTAGAGTTTGAGTTGTTGGTTTGGATCACTGAGCCCAGCAAGCAACCCCAGATCAAAAGCAATCTGAATTTCGCGATCCAAGCGTGCCTGAACAAGCACAATATTGAAATTCCATTCCCTCAACGGGATGTGAATTTAGTGACCGGACGCTTGCCCATTGACCTTTCTCCTGATGCGATCGCAGTTCTCACAAAACTTTTAAAAACTTCCCTAAACAACAAATAGTGTCCCACCCATCCACCCATCCACTCATCCACCCATCTATCTTCTCGGAACGGCGCCTGTAAAAAAAACCTCGGCCAGCCGACTGCAAACCGAGGTAAGGGACAGCTTTGAGGCACACCCGGAAGGCTTTTTAATCGCACCTTCTATTCTCTTTCTTGCTTGGGGGGGGGGTAAGTATGCAAGTTGTTACAAAAAGATGCACGTGGGGGATTTAGGGACCGGGTTTCTGTGATAGGTTTATGCCCGATGAATGTCTTTGGCAGAAACCCGGTCCCTCGCAAGGGGGCGATGAATTTTCGCTGGGTATCTCATAGGGCTGGGAGGGGTTGGAATCTGGCGGTAAACGTGCGTGGGGAGGCGAGATCCCTGGGTTCTTGAAGAACCCAGGGATCTGGGGGCGGATATCTTTGGCAAAACTCGTTCCCTAATGAGGGGCGATTGAAGGCTTTGAAGTCGGCGATAGCCCCCTGTGTGTCCCCGGTAAGTGCGCGGGCCAAGCCACGACTATCCATGATGTTGCCATTACCAGGATCTAGAGAAACAGCCTTTTCGCAGGCAAACATAACTTTTTCTGCCTGAAGATTAATACTGCTATACCAACATAGAATATTCCAGCTCTCTACAGGAATACCATCGTCAAGTCCTATGCTTTCTGCTAACTGATAAGCTTGCACCGCACCTTCAATATCGCCCCTGTCAACTAACTTACGCCCCTCATCCACCAAACTTTCTGCAAGAAAATCAATTTTGAATTCCTCTTGACCCATTTTTTGCTGTTGCAACCACACAAAAACTCCCGCCCCAAGTGTCATTAAGGCGAGCCCCCCACAAAGCACTGCCACCCATTTCACCTGCCATTGCTTCTGCTCCGCCTCAAAACGCTTCTGTTGCTCTTCAAAACGCTTTTGTTGTTCCTCAATCCGCCTCTGCTGCTCCTCAAACCTTTCCTGCTCCGCCGTCGCCCTCAACCGCCGCTCCAGCTCCAGCTCCTCCATCAACGGCTGCTGCGACGAATGAATAAACGCCGCCAAATAATCATGCACCAGCTGATACCGATCCGCTGGCGCTTCCGGCTCCTCCATCACCAGTCCCGACTCCGTCAAAATTCGCAGCACCAGCGACAACGCCGTCCCGTCCACCTCCCCTTGACTCGTCAACGTCCGCAGGTCATCCGCCAAATCAGACTCCGTTTTTAGCGGACGCACCCCCTTCTCATCCGTCAGCAAATACAGCACCCGATTCGCCAACTGCTGATTTCCCTCCGGGCCGCAAGCCCTGACAATGTCCGCCAGATAGTTCTGCACCAGCAGTTCCTTTGTCGGCAGATTGGGGTCGCCCCACGCTTGGTAACCCTCCACCGTGGTAATCCCCTCCGCCTGCAGCTGCGCCCCCACAATCTGCAGCTCAATCGGGCGCACTTCCCCCGCCCCCGCCGCCAAATCCGCCACCACCTGGTCCACCAGCGCCGGGTCAGGGTGATAAGGCGTCGGGCCAGTCAGGTCATTGAAAACGGCTTTCGTGTCTTTCAGGGTAAAGTTGCCCAGGTAGTAGAGCCACTTTTTATCCAGAATATTATTGTCAATAATGTCGAGCTTGGTGAGGCGATCGCACTCCAGCAGATGATGAATATAATCCTCCCGCATCGACAGCACCACCTTCACATAGGGCATGGCAAGGCAGTCGCGCAGGAAATCATAGAACGGGCGGCGGGCCGCAGGCTGATCGAACTCAAAGAAAAACTCCTCAAACTGGTCAAAAATCAACACCATCACCCGATTGCGCTGAGTCTGTCGGTGTAGGAGGTCTAATACCGTTGCAATCTCAGCGGTGTTAGCGTCTTCTTTATCACCAGTACTGTCTTGAATCGGTTGAACCCCCTCTAACTCCCCCTTGGCAAGGGGGAGGACCGATGTCTCCCCCCTTACCAAGGGGGAGTTAAGGGGGGGAGAAGATTCCACACCTCCTGGACCAGATATCTGTCCATGCACATTGCCAGAATGAAACGATGTACTGTCAGAAGCGGATATTAATGACTCCCTTTCCAAAAATTGGGATGCAGAAGGATCTGCCTCACTCCCCGAAAGCACCCTGGCTAAATCCTCCACCCAATCTCGGTATCGCCATATATAGACCGGATCCACCCGCCGCACCCCAAACCGTTCCTGCGCCAGCGCAGGGGTCAGCCCCGCCTCAATCAACGAACTCTTCCCCACCCCAGACGGCCCATGGATAATCGTCAGGACATATTCATCCTGAGCCAGCCGCTTCACCAGCCGCTCCACATCATGCTTGCGCCCCGAAGTGAAAATTAAATCCTGCGAATTTTCATCGGCAGGCAAGGCCGGATTGGTGATTTCTTGCTTCGGCTGCAGTCGCCCCGCCCCGACAAACGCCCGGTAATTGAACCGACTTTCGATCGCATCTTTATGGCGGCGGGTTTCAAACGCTTGCAAATATTTCCCCTGCTGAAAATAGCCCCGCCGCAGGGACTCCAACACACTGCTGTAAAGTTTGGGGTCATATTCCGGATGGGTAATCATCCGCGCCTGTTCAAGGGTTTGGACAGCAGCGTCAATGTGGCCCTGACCAAACTGGGCTTTTCCTAAAGAAAAGAGATACCAGCTGCAGTGAAAACGATTGACCCAGGCGTAAAACACAGCGTCATCCAGAGAAACTGACGTCGACGACGGGATAAGGCCCAGGGCGGCTTCGGCATGGCGCTGCGCAGTGGACCAATCCTCTTTGGCTAACGCCGCTTCTGCTAAAAAGCCGACGGCGCGGGCTTGTCGAATCGCATTTCCTTCACTTTGGTGGAGAGCCAGAGCTTTAGCAGCGACGGTTTCCAGCGCTTCCCACTGATCTAAACGATGCAGCGCTTCCGCCCAGTAATTAATGTATTTAGCCGCCAGATGGGACTGCTGGACCGTTTCAAACATCTGCACCGCTGCTTCGAAGTAGTTCCGAGCTTGGTTGCAGGCGGCTTCAAATCCTCGGCGATCGCGTTCGGCCCGATTCCACCACCACCGCCCCAAATAAAACTGCACATGGCCCATATTTTCCCGCCAACGCGCATCTGGTTCCGCTCGACCCTCCTCCTGACTTAACAGGGCTTTCCATTGGTCGAGGCTGCGTTCATAGTACTCACGGGCAATGGGTTTGTTGTTGTCGGCGATGCGTCCCTGGACAAAGGACAGGTCGGCGGATTGGGCTGGCGTCAGTTCAATCTGGTGGGCGGCCAAAACAGCGAGACTGGTTTCCAGTTCTCGACTGCGGGGGGAGCCAGGGGACAGTTGCAGCTCCTGAGTGCTGAGAAAACGATTTTCTCGGGACTGCAGCACCTGCCGCCAGACATCCTGAATCAGGGCATCCAAAAAAGAGAGAAAAAACTCAGGGGGCGTTTCGAAGGTAATGGAATTGCCCCAGGTGTAAAAGTCTGGCGCTGTGCGAATCAGTTGCTTCAAGCTATCGTCCGTTAACCACAGCACCAGAGGAAAGGGAAATTGGCGAAATTCTTCCCGAATCTGGTTGGTGGCGATGAGCACCTGATCCCGATTTTGCACGCCGTCTAATCCGTAGACCATCAACGCCTGGGGGGGCGGATCGGCGATCTGATGACGCAAGGTGGTGAATAAGGTGGGACTGGTGGGATTCAGGGTAATTTCGTCAAAGGGGACAGGACACCGCTGTCGCAACTGGTCCACTAGCGCCCGCCGATGCTGGGTGGAGTTGCACACCGCCAAAATTAGCTCAAACTCCCCCTGAGAAAACCGCAAGAGACGACAGAGTTCTTCCAAAGATTGCTGGTTGAGGCGATCTCGGTCGGGTGACGAGTCCTCAGACATCGGATTTTAGCTCCTTTGCGGCCAGCAATACCGGATTCACATCGAACCAGGTTTGTCCGGCGTCCCGATATTCAAACACAAACAGGCTGCGCAATAGCGCCTGATATTCCCCCTCACCCCTCACCGCTTTGGTGCGATGCACCTCCCGCAGTAATGTCCACTCATCCATATCAATCGCCTTGGTCAGGTCGCTCCGCCGCAGACTAATCACCTGATCCAGCAACGTCTGGGTTAAGGGAGGATCCGCCTTCTTCAGGCAATCGTTGACCAACACCAGCAAATTTCTCACGTGGCCGCCGCTGGACAGACACAGACGATCCAGGGTTTCCACCGAATCAAAAATTTTCGTCGCCTGGGCCAGCCGCTGATCTTTCGGCAGGTCGGGAAAGGCGCGGGCCAGAATCATTTGCCGCAGGGCGGCAAGTCCAGCATCACACGGACTGCCGTCCCGATTTTGGGTGCGCACCATGGGCAACACCTGGGGGCTAGCCCCAAAACGGTTGGCTAGGCTTTCTTTTTCATTCGAAAACGACAGCACCAGAGGGATGGTGTAAACCAAATGGCAACGGAGCTTTTTCAACTGAGCGCCGCGATCCACAAATAGGTATTCCGGCTGTCGACGTCCCTGCACCCGGGGTTTATTGTCGATTCGGTCCAGATTGTCCACAATTACCACTAACCCCGCTTTCCCCTGGTCGCGCAGCTGCTGGTTAGCGGTGTCAATTAGTTCGGTGTTAATCACCTCCAGAATGGTATTAATCCGGGGCTCTAGGTGTTGGCGCAGCAGAGATCGCACATCCTTACTATCCTTCGCCTTAGTGGTCAACTCACCAATTCCAAAAGATAAGGAATAGACCCCATCTTCAGCACTTATGCCCACCGGATCGGCCACGTTCACCCCGCCGAATTCAGGCAGTTTCATTTTTAACCCCGTCACTTCCGAATTCAGCAGATCAGCCGCCCCCTGCAGCATCCGCTGAAACCGATTCGGCGCTAAACGGATATTCGACGCTTCTAAACTTTTGCTGACTTGTTTCGCGATCGCCAGCAAAATATCGCTGATGTCCACATCCCCCATATCCAGGTCGTCAGTGGACTCGAAATATACCACATGGTAGCCTTCAGCCTCTAGAGTTTGCTGCAGTCGGGAAAGTTCAGTCGACTTACCGCAGCCAATATGTCCTGTAAATAGCTGACAGGTGGGTTCTTGGCCCGAGAAGGTAATGGTGCGTTTCAGCTCCCGCACCAGGTCACTGCCCCGCACCTTAGAAAAATCGATATAGAACTTCTCATCGTTGGGGGATTTCAGATTGAGGGTTTTGCTAGGGTTACACGCTCGGAAAAACCGACCTAGGTCAAATCCCATACGCCCTATTCCTGACTTTTAAACACGGGTCTACTCCCAAACTATGGCCCATATCGCTAAAATCAATCCCTAACTTTGGGAAAGTTAATGACCGTAGCATCTACCCACTCAACTGCTCATTCATGATTTACATCATCCGTAGCCGCGCTACCCCTGTTCAAATGTGTCAAGATCGTACAATCCTGTTTGGGCAACGCTCAATGGCAATAAATTGAGCCCAACACAAGCCTCTGACGGAAAAAACAGACAATGGTTCGAACCCACGAAAAACCAGCCAAACCAGCAATATGGACAGTGGCTCGTTATCACCGCGCCATTGAAGCTGGTATATTCACCGATTGGGCTGTCGAATTATTGAATGGGGTGATTTTTGAAATGAGTCCTGAAGGCCCCTTACATTCCGGGGACATTGGCTCAGCTGATCGGTATCTGCGAAAACTAATCGCAGAGAATCAAGCCTGGTTTCGCTTGGGGAATCCAGTCACCCTGGAGCGATCCGAACCCGAACCTGATATTGCCATTGTTAAACCGAGCGAGTCTGGCTATAAAGACCGACATCCATGCCTTAGCGATATCCTACTGATTATTGAATTTTCTGATTCCTCTCTAGAGCGGGATACTGAAGGAGAGAAATATCAAACCTACGCCATGGAAGGCATCCCAGATTATTGGGTGGTTAACCTCAGGGACAAAGTATTACAGGTAAATCGAGACCCTGATCAGACTGAATACAAAAGCCGACTAATTTGCGCCTCTGGTTCAATCAAGCCCTTGCTGTTGGATATTCAAATTGATGTTGAAAGGTTGCTAGCGTAGCCCAAACAAGCAAAAACATCCCTGAAGCACAATTCACTGCAAGGTTCTTAACATCCTTTCTCCCTGACCGACAAAATGGCGGTTTTGGCGATAGTAGTAGGGAGGCGAGCCTTTGACCTTGATAATCATGGTCTCCAGGGCTTCTCGTGCAGCCGGAATATTGCCTTGCTGATGATGAACCTTAGCCATCAATACATACGCTTCCGGACTGCCCCAGCTTTTGAAGTGCCCCTCCAAATGGGCTTTGGCCGCCTCTAAATCCCCCAATTCATATAAAACGCGGCCATAAATCACCGAGGCGTCGCCATACTTGAAATCTGGCTTCAGCTCCATCAGGGTTTGGAGATGCGCTCTTGCAGCAGATAGTTTTTTCCGATCGATTTCTACTGTGCTATATCCCCACAGAGCGTCTAAATTCTCGGGTTCTTTCGCCAGAGCTTGCTGGTAAGCGTCTGCGGCTTTATCCAAATCACCAATCTGGTGGAGGATATTTCCTAATTTAATAAACTGAGTCGGCTTGCCAATATTCTTTGCGGCGGCCTCTGCTTGCCAGAGTTCGTCTCGCTTAGTCCAACGCCCCAATGAAGCCGGGACCGGAATAGAGGAGCGGGGTAACCAGCGGGCGACAAAATAAATCGCCGCTCCAATCCCATGCAGGAAGATCAGCAGCCATAGCCAAATGTGGCGATCGCGCTCGTTTTGCACGCAGTCATAAATCATCCAAATCCAAAATCCAGTCGCCAACAACCCCAAAGGCCCCAGTGCAGCGAAGAAACCCATAGAACAACCTCCAGGCGGATGATGAACCCCATTTATGATGATGAACCCCATTTAGTTAGATTTCCCCATAGCCATGAGACACAAGTCAAGAGTCGCCTCGATTCGCCCTGACCACATAAACTGAATCTTCGACTCGCCATTTTCTCCCAGATGGGGAACTATAAAGGCTAAGATTTTCACCCGGATTTGTCACGAGTCTTGTAGTTAAATTCATAAAGTCAATATCCAAAGTAAACATTGTCGTTTACTTGAAACCGAGCAACTTCGTTTGGGAAGGCATATAGAATATTGAGATTTCACAGCGTGTGTGGGGGAGTTGAGGTCAAAAATTCAGGTCAAAATCATGACTCAGAAAAAGAGAACTATCTTTACCCCCTGGCAGTCTCCTCCTCTAGAAGAGTTAGCATTACCTTTGAATAGGGGGTGCGCAACTTGAGCCAGCAGTCCGGGGCGGAAATTATGCAGGAAACTATCCTGGCGGGTCACTATCAGCTGGTCAAGCCCCTTGGTAAAGGCGGCTTTGGAGTGACCTTTCTCGCTAGAGACACCCATTTACCCGGCACCCCATTATGCGTCGTTAAGCAACTCAAGCCCAAAGCAAACGACGACAGCACCCTTGAGGCCGCCAAACGCTTATTTGACCGTGAAGCCCAAATCTTATATCGACTAGGGAGCCATAGTCAGATCCCTCGCTTACTCGCCCACTTCGAACAAGAAGGCGAGTTCTACTTAGTTCAAGAATTTATCGAGGGTCTGCCCCTTAACCAAGAAATCACAACGGGAACCCAGAAGGGTGAAGCATATGTCGTCGCATTTTTGCAAGAAATTTTACAGGTGCTGGCGTTTGTCCATCGGCAAAATGTCATTCATCGCGACATCAAGCCCGCTAACTTAATTCGTCGCAGTAAAGACAACAAAATCATCCTGATTGACTTTGGCGCGGTTAAAGAAGTCAGAAGTCAAACCAACAAATCTCACGATGACTACACTCAGACAGTGGTGGTGGGCTCACCGGGCTATATGCCCAATGAGCAAATGGCGGGAACTCCCTACTTCAGTAGCGACGTATACGCCGTTGGGATGATCGCAATCCGAGCGTTAACCGGAGTTCACCCCAAAGAGATTGAAAGCGACAGTCAAACTGGCGAAGTGAGTTGGCGGATGCTGGCCCCGAATGTTAATCCAGAACTAGCCGACATGCTGGATTATATGGTGCGCTATGACTTCCGCGATCGCTATCCCACAGCAGTGCAGACTTTAGAAGCGCTGCAGAGTTTGCCGCTGGTGACAGCAGATTCCCTAATCGTCACATCTCGACAACCACAGTCAGCCTCTCCCACCGAAGCCCCCACCATCTTACTGAAGGAGTCGCCATCCCTGACAAACTGGCGCCCCAAAGTACCGAAAAGGATATCAAAAGCGCCGTCGAGCGCCTCACCCCCCCTAGTAGAGACCTCCACCCCTCCCACCAGGCTGACCGGGAGCGCGCCTGAGGCGCCCCTGTCAGACAAACCAGTTTCTTCCCCAGCTAAACAGGAAAACACCACCAAGATACAAGGCCGTGGATGGGCGCCCAGCCTTGCGATCATCAGCATATCCGTAGGGTTAACCTTTCTAGTCTCCTGGGCGTTACTACCTCGTCGGTCTGTATACCGAGATGTCTATCGAACCATCTATGAAGATCCCGTACTAATATCGCTTTTAGGCAAAGCCGATCGCTTACGCCAAGAAGGAAAGTACCAGGAATCCATAACCGCTTACAATCAAGCGATCGCTCGCAACACCCAGGTCCCAGAAGCCCATTGGGGCAAATGTTACAGCCTCAACAAACTCAGTCAACCAGAAGCCGCCTTCGACGCCTGCGCCCAAGCGCTAAAACTAAACCCAAAGTATCCCGAAGCCTTTTCTAGCCAAGGTTACGCCCTCCATCAGATGGAAAAGTATACATCAGCGCTTGATCATTTTGACCATGCCCTTGAACTCAAACCAGAATTTGCTGAAGCTTGGACTAACAAAGGCGTCACATTACAAGCCTTAGGCAATCATACAGACGCGCTTGACGCCTTCAAGAAAGCCATCGAAATCAACCCCAACCATGCCGAAGTCTGGGCGAATCAGGGCGCAGCGCTCTGGGGCTTAGGCCGCTATGACGAAGCCGTAGATTCCATTGATAGAGCGTTAAAAATTGACCCCAATCACCTCAGTGCGACGAAATTGCGAGAGCAAGCTCGACAGGAACTTGGGCGCTAGTTAGAAACGCAGTCGCAGATCAATAAAGTTCCAATAAAGATCCGTATATATGCTTGATTAGAGCCTAATGAATGTGGCAATCTAGACTCAGTGTTCCAGACGTAGTAATAACGTCTCGTAGAGCAAAGTTACGATCTTGGCCGATTTAAATTAGGTTCCATCTCTCTTGCACCCTATGGTTTTCAACCACTCTCCTCTGCGAGAACGTCAAAAGCTTACTAGAAAAGCAAGCCTAGACGTCAAATCGCTCTACCGCTTTGGCTAAAGACTTTGACGGTCTGTCTTCTATCCCCTAAATGCGGCTAGACATAGTTGGAGGATAGTAGGCTTCACACTTTGTAGAGAGAAAGACTATCTATAGATCTAGGTAACAGATCTGTTAAAAGATCAAGGTAAAAACGATAGGTCCCTAGATGGACTTAAGTAACGTTCACAAAAATGAACTTTAGTTAAATTTAGCCGTCTAACTTTTTGGGTAATCAATCTAATCCACTGCTATAAGCAAGAGGTGATCACCAGTGTTCCTTTACGGGCGTTTAGCGGTTTTCTTCGGACTTAGTTTATCAGCCATGACGCTATTTGCGGCCCCAAAAGCCCAGGCCCAAATACTCGAATTGGATTTGCTTCCGGGTCAAAAGCCCGCGTCTAATCCTTCAAAACCACAAGGCAATCTCAGCGGCATTAACCTGGATTTCAAGTCGCCCATAACTCCTCCTACCCTGTATACCGATACCCCCTTCAAATCCATGGATAGGAGCGCCTTTTCCCCCGAGGCCGATAATCTTTTATGGACTGTACCGCTCAAATCACTAGACCCCGAAAATTCTGTTGATAGTGTTCAATCGAGCGATCAGTCTGTGTGTTTACCTATCGCCAGTTCTCCAGATACGCCCCAGACTGGCATCTTACCCGATGATCGGAGCCATTTCAGCGTTAGCGCGTCTACTGTTTGTACGTTCGATGATGATGAAATGGCGGTCCTCGCCAACAGTATGGCGGGTTTGATGAACCTCTCTAACTCTGAGATAAAGAAAACCGTCCTCAACTTAAATGGAGGTTCAGAAAAAGTCCCTGAACCCACCATATCAGCAGCGATTTGGCTAGGAATCACTGCAATGGGAGTCTTATCGACTCAATTCAAGCCGAAAAAATAGTAGGCGGATACGAGACGAATAAGAGACTCCGAAAAACTGTAGGGTGGAAGACGACAGGTCAACCACCCTACAGTTTTAATACACTTTCCTAATACGGAGCATTCAGAATTTGCGTAATGCGATGATGGGCGTCTTCCAAGTGAGATTTGGCGGTAAGGTCTAATTCTGAGCCCTGCCTATCGAGGGAGCGAGCGATCGCTTCCTGCAGTTGACCCAATTGGTAACGAGCCAAAACCCGGGCGTCCTCGGGGGGGTTATAGGTATTAATCGCAACAATAAAGTCGAGCACAGTTCGAGCGTTCTCCACCGCATCGACATCTTTAACCACCATATTCGCAAGAATATTTAGATACTGGCGCTGCAGTCCCCGACGCAGGCTAGAAATGGTCATTGTTTCCGACTGATCTTGCATCACTTCAGTCCAAATCCCAGCTTGCAGGGCCTCAAATAGCTCAGGCAACGTTAAGGCGTCCCCAGGAGAGGCTTTATATTCCTCGTCTCGGATTCGAGCCAACCGAGATGAGGTCAGCAATTCGCTTAACACAAGGCACCGATAGAACAGAATGCGATCATGAATGGGGTAGTCCAAGCCAAACACCACTGGGGCTTGCCCCCAATGGCTCCATCGATCAGGCGCCAACTGATTAAGCAGGTCAGAGGAAAATTCCAGGGAGTCGGCTGCAAAAACATAATCCTGGACGATTTCCAAGGCTTGCCGTTGCCGTTCAATCGCAATCGGTTCAAAGGGCAATCTGCCATTAGCTGTGCCGGGCCGTTGTCGATTGAACCGCCGTCCCCCGACATAATTGGCGATCGTCAAGGCTTGGGTGAAGTAATATCCCAGCACCGTATCAAATTGCTGGCGGAGGTCGCCATAACTCTCGTTTGGAGATCGATATAAGGTGTCCAATCGTTCCCAAATAGCCAGGGCGTTATCCATTTGCCAATGGCTGAATTGAATGGGATCCCGACCCATGTCCCACGGCTTCGCCTCTGGATCAAACGCATCAAAACTGTCTTCATCTGTAGCGTAGGCCAGTTCTGAGGTAGTGGCCCGCTGAGCGATCGTCGCCAGTGCGCGTTGTTCTAACTGAGGAATCAAGGTTTCAAGGGGTTTATAGCCATACTCAATGGCCCATAAATCATAGGGGCCCAACCGAGTTGGAAAATAATCTCCTTGGGGGGTATCCGGCGGCGCCAAGTTTACGGGGAAATAATCCATCACAGAACTAATCAGTCCCCGGCTGCGAGTAATCTCAGGGTTGTGTAATTCTTCCGCCGTCAACAATAAGCTGCCTCGAAAATTATGGCGAAGCCCCAACGCGTGCCCTACCTCATGGGCAGTCAGCGATCGCAAAAACTGTTGAATATACTCATCCAGCGCGGCGTCGTCGGGGCCGCCAAGTTGTAAAGCCCGTATCGCCAATGCACCGAACCCAACTTGCCTAGCAGCCTGCAAACTAAAACACTGCTTCGCATGAAACTCACGGCGATGGAACCCACCGCTTGAAAAGCCAGCAGAATGTCCCAGCAGCAAGTTAAATGGGTCGGCAGCGCCAGTTTGCAGCTCAGCCCAATTTTGGTATGCCCGCTGGAAGGGCGGATCACAAAATCGATAATGAAATGCGCCGTCGGTGGATTGTTCAGGCACAAGGGTTTGATATTGGCCTAAAAGCAGACGAATGACACTCGCGTCAATGATAATATCCGAATCCAAAATTTGCCCCGTTAGGGGATTAACGCGGGAGGGTCCCAGAGCGAGAGCCCAGGGTCTCAATGAGTGGGACCACCGAATCGTGTTGTAGCGGACGTCCGCCGGATCCCAATCAGCATTGTCGGGCATTTGTCGCACTTCAATGGCATTTAGGAAACCCGCCTGTTCAAATGCCTCGTTCCACAGTAAAGCTCCCTCCCGAATGGCCTGACGATACTCCAGCGGCACTGTATTTTCTATCCAAAACACAATCGGCTCCTTAGGCGGAGACAACTCCACCTCAGAATTGCGCTTCTCTAGCCGCCAGCGCTGAATATACCGAACAAAGGGATCCCGACGGCGGTAATCCAGCGGCGTTTGATAGGCCGTAATGAAGTAACCCACCCGGTCATCCGCTAAACGAGGACGATAGCCATTGTTAGCAGGCAGATGTGAGAGGCTATAGCGAACTCGAATACTAAATCCTCGAGGGTCCGGCAAACTTGGAAACGAAAAATTGCCGAGGGAGAACAGCCCCATGTCTACCCCAGATGACGTGAATCCATAGACAGATTCAATTTCAACATTCAGGGGAAAGGTCTTAATCTGCTCGAGATATGAGGTCTCTTGATTAGGGCTATAGCTGCCAAAAGCTTCGGGGAAATTTGATTTCAGACCCGCTAAATCCCGGTTGATAAACAGATCGCCCAAGTCAATCAACAGCGTCTCATCCTCGGGATGAATACTCACAATCCCAAGCGCATAGAGCACAGAATCGCTAAATGAGCGCTGCAGCAACTGCTGTGGAATGGATTGATTGGGTTCTGTACGGAAATAGATATTGGGAACGACTAAATGGAGTTTGTTATTGGGGCCGCGTCGAAACTGAAATACCAGGTCGCTGATCGGCCATCCACTAAAAAGTCCGGCTTCACCAATTCCAGCTTCCAGGGTAGCGACTAACAAAATATTCTGGTTCAGTTGCTCAGGCTTGATCGCAAGATAGGTTTTCCCCGTATCCGGCTTCCGATAAACCGTAAATAATCCAGTGTCTTTTTTTAGCCCTTTTACTGTTTCATCAAAAGGTTTAAGCGTACTAGCGTCCCCGTCGCCGTTGGTTTCATCATCGGATGATTTCGAGGCTTGGAGTTCATCCTCCTCAGTCTTAACAAGACTCTGCAAAGGATAACTTAACGGTTGGTCAGCTCCAACCCGGTCGCCCCGAAGGAAATGTTGATCGATTGTTGAGGCAACCTGGGATGTCAAAGACAAGGACTGGGCGTAAAGCGGACCTGAACCCCAAATAATTCCCCAAAAGTAAGCAATCAGGATTGGTAATTTTTTCAATTCACCCACTCTGTTACACCCAAGGTCATCAAGAATGAATCAACTTCGATTTGTCATACTCTAACCTGGGATACTTTCTAGTCGCCAAAGCTTCACAGAAAAACAATGAAGACGATTAACCGACTTCAAGCCAGAAGTGATTTTTCTTCGACTCCTAGAGGTCTATAAGGATTCCTACAGGCCCTGATGAAACAGAAGGCAGGGTGTAAGAGAGG
The DNA here is from genome assembly GCA_030065175.1 of Leptolyngbyaceae cyanobacterium MO_188.B28. Lineage (GTDB taxonomy): Bacteria > Cyanobacteriota > Cyanobacteriia > Phormidesmidales > Phormidesmidaceae > JAKSDM01. The sequence continues at coordinate 26,909 of JASJDH010000009.1, forward strand.
TGAGGAGGCGTCGCCGAAGGAGATCACAGGCGGTAGAGGATAGGCGCAGGAAGAAGCGCCCTCTGACTGGCTTCCCCCTACTTCCTCACTATGCAGTATCGGAACATCACACCTCATGACCGCAAGGGCCGAGCCCTAACGGTCATGAGGCTGATCGTGTTTTGCAATCTCCTATGCGTGAGAAGCGGCAATATGGGAGACCGTGACATGATAATTGGGCTCAAGCCAGCACTGGGGCAAGGATTCACCCGATGGAAAAATCAACTCTGACTTCATAAAAGTTGACGGGTCTTGCATTTCTTCCCCTGCATGCAACCGTCCCGTGACCTCTTTTCGGCAAGGATCAAACAAATCGCCAACGGTTAAAACCTCTAACAACGTTCCATTGCGCTTGGACTTTAAGAACATAAGGGCCTCCCGGATGAGGAAATAGTAAATTGGGCGACAGTCCTTGCTATTCCGTTGATACGCTGCCTTTCCGGCAACAAAACCACTAGTGGGTTCAATCGTGAGCAGACTTATCTAACGAGGATTAGATACCCCTTTGCAAATATTCTTTACGCTTTAAAATGCGTTAGAGAATTCGATCGCCAGAACCCTATCAGATTTGCAAGGTGACTGTTGATGTAGCGACAAATAATGTAGCGACAGATAAATATATTTTTATTATCGTCTTGAGCCCTTCTTTCTCAACGCCCTCTTAATAGAAATTTAGCCAGTCAACCGATGACGGCGAATAACAATCTTGCACTCGCGTGTAATTTAAGTTGCTGGACAATACCTTGTATGACAACTCATTCCGCTGTTGAAATTACAAGATATCTTAAAAATAGGGGATCTAAGAGCTGATTTATAAACAAAGGCTTAAGAGGACTATGTCTCAGGTCTCATAGGCAATCCGGCGATTGACTCAAGGAAACTGGCTCGCCAAACGCCTATTGGCTGAAACCATTGTAATAACTTGAATCGACGGCATTTAAGATTTCCTTTGTAAATCAGCTCTAATCGGTCTGGCGCGAATAACACCGTGCTTACACCGTAAGCATCCCTCAATTTACGCGTTAGCTAACCGCTCGCCCAATCAAAACCTAGGATTGCTGGTGTCTATTGTTCTTCAAAGTCAAACCGTTAAACAAAAGGCCCGTGAAATCGGTTTCCATAAAGTCGGAATCGCCAGGGTGGAATCGACCAAAAACGGCTCAGAGTTATCGCCGTCGGAACAATCAACCCAGACGTCCCTACAAAGTTGGCTAGCCAAAGGCTATCAGGCGGATATGACCTGGATGTCAAATGCTAAGCGTCAAAATATCCGCCAGGTCATGCCCGAAGTCCAATCAGTGATTTGTGTGGCCCTGAATTATTACACCTCCGACACCCGACTCCAGGGGAATCAATACGCCAAAATTTCCCGCTACGGGTGGGGGCGGGATTATCATCGCGTCATGCAGAAACAGCTGAAACAGCTTTCGACCTGGCTGAGATCGCAAGCCGACGGTGTTTTAACCCGCTACTATGCGGATACTGGACCGATACAAGATAAATTCTGGGCGGAACAGGCGGGCATTGGCTGGATCGCCAAAAATGGCAATGTGATTACCCGTGAATTTGGCTCCTGGGTATTTCTAGGTGAAGTGCTCACGAATTTGCCATTGCCCCCCGATCGTCCCCACACTCAACACTGTGGCGCATGCACCCGCTGTCTAGAAGCTTGTCCCACCACAGCGATCACCCAACCCTTCGTGGTTGACGCCAACCGCTGTATCGCTTATCACACCATCGAAAACCGAGCTGACACCCTGCCTAAAGACGTTGCCCAAAAACTCCAGGGTTGGGTCGCCGGATGCGACATTTGCCAGGATGTTTGCCCCTGGAATCAACGCTTTGCCCAGGCAACCGACATTCCTGCCTTCAAACCTTATCCTTGGAACGTTAATCCGACCCTCAAGGAACTCGCCAGTCTCTCAGATCAAGAGTGGGAACAGCGATTCCCTGCATCAGCACTCCGGCGGATTAAACCGAAAATGCTGCGACGAAATGCAGCAGCGAATTTAGACGAGTGAGCCAAGGGAAGGAGGTAACCCAATCGGGGAATCAGGACAGAGACATCACCAAATCTAAATTATTCCCAGACACTCTCTGTATTGCAATTACGTCAAAAATTTTACCCCTGTCTATACCCCGTATTCCAAACGCCAACCAGCATGATACCTACCAAGCTAACTGAAGCGCTAGACAATCTGAATAGCCATAGCGATGGGGTGCTGATTTTGCAGGATCAGACAATTTTCTGGACTCTCCATATCTCAAACGGCCAGTTGCTCTATGCTTCAGATAGGCTTCACCCAGTCAGGCGCTGGCATCGGACACTCAAGCAGAATTATCCCAAATGGGACTGGTTGGATACCGCCTCTCAAATTTCAGACAATCACAATTGGGAATGCCAAATCCTCAACCAAGGCATTAAGCAAAATCAATTGAGCTTAATCCGAACCAAATTAGTCATTCGAACGGTGATCCAAGAATGTTTATTTGAGCTTATGGGGTGCTCAAACTTACAAAGCTATTGGAAACCCCAGCCCCATTTCTGCACCCCATTCTGCCAATCCGCCGCCTTGTCTGCCTGGGAGATTAAGACGCTACTGAGTCGGGCGATTAAAAACCGCCAGGAATGGCTAAGCGCTAATTTAGGCCGCCTCAGTCCTAACCTTTCTCCCAAGTTGAACCAAGAAGCTGAGCCCGAAACACTACCCGTATCACGACACTATCTGACAGGAGAATTGACCCTCTGGGATATCGCCTTACAACTCAAAAAGACTGTAGCGGTTGTAGCCCAGGCATTAAAGCCTTTAGCGGAGAACCATCTGTTAACATTCCAGTCAATTCCGGATTTATCGCCGCCAAGAATTAACAAACCTATCAATAACAAATCGATAATATCAACCAACGTCTCTGTCGCCGCCATTAAACCCGCCGCTGTCGCCAAACAAAACGCCGGTTCCTTGACATCCTCCCTTCCAGCGCGGATACCTCCTATCCCTTTTTACGACAACACTGCATCCCCCCAAGGAAATCACAAACAACCCACCATTGCCTGTATCGAAGATAGCCCCGTCATCATTCACACCTTGAGACGAATCCTGGTGCCTGCTGGATATCGCATGATCAGTATTCCAGAACCGATGCGGGGGTTTACGCAACTGATCGAATTCAAACCGGATTTAATTCTGCTTGATTTGCTGCTACCCAATGCAGATGGCTACAGCATTTGCAATTTCTTGAGACACACCCCTGTGTTTGCTAAGACGCCCATTATTATCCTAACCGGCCAAAATACCTTGCTCGACCGATCTCAAGCGATTAGTAACGGCGCCAGCGGGTTTCTGGTCAAACCGCCACAAGCAGCAGAATTATTACAAATCGTTGGGAAATTTCTTGAGCACTAAATTCTTTGGCGGGATAGCCCCTATCCCCGCTCGCAAGCTCTGCCTGAAATTGCTGAATCACAGGTTCTGCCTCCGGAGGCGGTACAGGCGGCTACAGAGGCAAAGCCGCCAGACAAGTTCCCCAGACAAAGCTTGGGGAACCAGAGCTCATGAACTTATAATTCGCCAACTGCATTCGCCTTTCCTAAGGGAGTTGCGTGAAGATAAAGTCCCAGTAAAAGGCAATGGATGGGTAGATGGGATTTTGGACATTTCCCGAGTTTATGCTTCAACAGCTTACAAGCGCTTCAAGGAAAAGTCCCTTAGTCTTACCGACCTCCACCGGAGTCTAATCTGCTAGGTTTACCGTTATTAGTGGGCCGATACGGGGGCTTACTAGCATGGCGATCGCGGCGGCGGCGGCGTTTGCTTAAAGTGTCAGCGTTATAGGAGTAAGCCATCTCAGTAACCTCATGAATTAAAGCATTTCTTCAACCCGGCTAAAAAAAGAGCGTTTTGACAGCAGATAGAAGCAAAGCACCCAATTTTCAAACCCTCTATAGGAGTTATTCAAATTCGTTTCCCAAAATTCCCAATTAACCGCCACAAACAACCATAGGAATTTCTTATGGTATAGTTGGCGGCTAATGGCTTATTTCCATCCTTGAAAACGTGGCGCAGCCCTCCCCGGAATATCATCAAACCCTAATGCAGCGGTGTTTAGAACTGGCTGAGCAAGCTGCTGGCAGGACCGCGCCTAATCCCCTGGTGGGAGCCGTCATTGTGCAGGAAGGCGAGATTGTAGGGGAAGGCTTTCATCCTCAGGCCGGTCAGCCCCACGCGGAAGTATTCGCCTTGCGAGAGGCGGGAAAGCGAGCCAAGGGCGCAACCCTATACGTAAACCTAGAGCCTTGCAATCACTATGGACGAACGCCGCCCTGCTCCGAGGCGGTCATCCAGGCGGGGATCCGTCAGGTCATTGTGGGCATGGTTGATCCTGACCAACGCGTATCCGGAGGGGGCGTTGAACGCCTCAGGCAGGCTGGAATAGAGGTCAGCGTAGGCATCGAAGAAGCCGCCTGCCAGCGCCTCAACGAGGCCTTTGTGCATCGCATTCGGCGTCAACGACCCTTCGGCGTCTTGAAATACGCCATGACGCTAGACGGCAAGATCGCCGCCACCACAGGCCACAGTGCTTGGGTGACTGGGTCAGAGGCTAGAGCAGAGGTTCACAAGCTACGCTCCCGCTGTGACGCGGTCATTGTGGGTGGAAACACAGTGCGGCGAGATAACCCTCTACTCACCAGTCATGGAGTGAGCGATCACAACCCACTACGGGTAGTCATGAGTCGCCGCCTAGTCCTCCCTTCCCAGGCGAAACTCTGGGATACCACTGAATTTGCGACCTTGGTTCTGACCGAAGAAAACGCCAACCCAGAGTTTCAAAAAATATTGCGGGATAAAGGAGTGGAAGTCGTCGAATTCCCAACCTTAACGCCAGCCGCTGTGATGACTCATCTTTATGATCGCGGCTTCCTAACCGTCTTATGGGAATGTGGCGGTCAACTCACCGCCGCGGCGATCGCCGATCAAGCCATTCAAAAAGTTTGGGCGTTCATTGCCCCCAAAATCATCGGCGGCGATCAAGCCCCTTCCCCAGTCAGCGATCTTGGGTTTGAAAAAATGACCCAAGCCATTCGTTTAGAAAGAACTCAGGTCACTCAGATCGGAAATGATTTTCTAATTGAAGGATACTTATAGGGTTCGATCCAACGTGGAAATCTCTCTAGCAGCAAGACGTTGAGTCGAAGCTGGTAGAGACCCATCGCTTTCACGATTATGCATGAATGAATTCAGCGCTATCCGGAGCTCATCCCGACCGCGAAATCCATCCCATCTCACACAAGTTTCTCCATTTTCAACGAAGAGCAGCGTGGGCAAGGTCGTCAGCCGATAAAGATTTGCTAGCCGCAAGTTTTCATCTGCGTTCACATCCACCAATTTGACCTTACCTTCCCAATCTTCCTGAAAGTGGTGCAATAGGGGCTTAATCATGCGGCAAAAACCACACCAGGGAGCCCAAAAATTCACCAAGACAGGGACAGATGAGTTTACAACCTCTTGATTAAATGTCTGATCGTTAACAGATAAGGACATAGTTGCTTTAAAGGCGTCATCAATAAATTTTGCTTTGGGATCATTGTAGGGTAAGTCAGGCTCTAGATAAGAGAGGGGAAAGAACCATTGTGGGCTTCTTTTAAAATCCATACGCTTAAACGCGAAAGAAGTAAATAAGCATTTACACTTAAATACTTCCATACTAATGAGAGCTGACACAGCGCCGGATCAACAGGTTGTCCCTGAAATCACCAGCCAGCCGATTGAGCCGCCTGAACCAAGGTTGGATGCCCCCACCAAAACAACAGAACAAAGAAAGCGACGCCGAGATACGCAGGCCGTATAAATTCTCCCAATTTCAGGGCTTGCCGACCTTGAATAATGGCTAGAAAAGGAATAATAGAGGTGCGAGCTTTGATCGCTTCAAAGGCTTCCCCATAGCGAGAGCCCCAACGACGATCGCCATGCCAAACGGCAAATGCGTGGTGCAAAATTAATCCGAGGGACGTAACGATGGTAAACGTCGTCCCCAACCAAAGGGTATGAGCGATGCACCAAATTACCTGGCCGACCATTTGGGGATGACGAGTAATTCGGATAACGCCAGTTTCGTATAAATGAACCTGAGGTTTCTGAATAGCGGCTATTTCTAGCAGATTGAAGGTAGCCGGATAGAGAAACAAAAATGAAATCGCCGACAGCACCCAAACAGTTGTTTGCATCCCAGGCGTTCCTTGAAGATTCCAAAGTCTGAGACCATCGTAACGATGACCGATGAAGTAAGTAATCAAGATCACCGCCAGCGGGATACTCACCAGAGCAAAGAGGATCCGATATGCACGGGAGCCCATCAGTTTCTCTCCCTGTGGCCGCAAAGCCGCTAACCCACTGTGGGCGATCGCAAATCCCAGCAAAAGCCCCAGCATAACGAAGTGGCTAGACGTTAGCCAATTAAGGTCGGTCATGATGTAAACAAAATGAATTTAAGTATCTAGGTGTAAGCGTAAGCGATATTCGGCCTCCAAAATGCACTGTCAAACTCTGGCCAATCCAACTAAACTAGCTGGGTTGGGGATTGTTAGACGCATTCCTCTATTCCGAAAAGCTTCAAACACCTCAATGGGGCCAGGCGCAATACTCAGGTGAACCCATAAAAAGCCAGAGGCGCGGTATGACCGCGCCTCTGGAAAGAATAAAGCTTATTCAGAGCTAGAGAAAGCTAAATCCGATAAGTTGAAGCTGAAACAGCAATTAAGACAAGAGACAAAGCGGAAATTAAGCTTTACCGTCTGATCTACGAACACCTTAGGATCAATACCCTAGAAATTAACCCATGGCTCGCCGCACAGCTAGTTGCTCAAATCAAGCAGGCGTTACCTATAACACCTTTGCGAAGTCGGTAGAGACTTACTGGACAACGATTTTACCAACCATGCCAGCACCGCGATGAGGTTCGCAGTAGTAAGTATATTCCCCTGGAGTATCAAAGGTAGAAGAATAGGTCTCACCGGGTGAAAAAGACAAGTTGCTGTGGGACTTATCAGACGCCGATGAATCTTCGAAGACGACATTATGGGGGGCCATCTTGTTGTTAACCCACTTGACGGTGTCGCCAGCCTGAATAGTTACTGAAGGTGGGTCGAACGCCAACATGCCAGAATCAGATCCCATTTTTACTTCGACAGTGGCAGCCGAAGCTGGAGACATCCACAGCATAAATCCACCGATAACCAGAGCAACCGTTAGAAAAGCAGCTCCCAAGCTACGGGAAATCTTCGCAATCAATTTCATAAGTTACCTCTGAAGGCTGAGTCTAAAATTCGTTCACTCATTAAATAGTTTATCTTGGATTATTGTTTTTCCGAGCAAGTTAACGGTTTAATCAAAGCTATTTTCACTAAGTTTTGGCTAAGGACCAAATTTTGCCCTCTAAAGACAGAATTTAGCAATCTACGACCCCATACTGAATGCTTGCCGGTTTAGTTCAAGACCATAACATTGCGCATCAATCAGGAAATAATCAGTCCCTAATGACTGCAGTAGACGCCGCTCATCCGAAATGCTTGGAAGTCTGAATACAAACTATCCAATCCCAGACACAAATCTGACCCTAAATGCAAGGCAGACGCAGTTGGAAAGAATAGCTGTAGCAACAATGGAGTCTTTGACCCACGGAATATGAATGTTTAAAAAATAAACGCCTGGTGAAAAGTCGCTCCGAGAGATAGAGGAGAACAAGCATAATTGTCGCTAATCAGCCAATCGCCTCTAATGATCTCTCGAAACATTATTTCCTAGCCAGAAGAACTCTATTTTGCTACAGCTAATCTCAGTTGATGAGGAAACGTAACTATGCACTCATGAAAGTGAATTTACGGAGCCGAGAACCGATACTTACCGGCGCCCCACTGATCGCCAACCACTTTAGGTTGAATCAGGATATAGCCCGCGATCGCCACCAAGTCGTCATCACTTAAATTCCGCATCTTGGGGAAAACATCAGAACTCTTGGTGCTCGGGTGAATTTCAGAAATTTCAGTCAACCCATCATAGGTCGTTGGATTATTCATGAAATCCACAAGCGCTGCGACATTATCTCGGGCAGGAAGAGCGCCCGCCAACATATCAGTACCAAGACCCACACTATAATTTGTCTTAGTAACGCCGCCTGCATGGCAGGTGCCGCAGGTCGAGTTGAATAGTTTCTTTCCTTGGGTAACTTGTTTCAAACTTAAAATTAGAGTATCCCCTTGGGAATTAAGGGGGACAGTCCGGGTGGCTTCATCTAGCTCGGCGGCAAACGCACTCCCCCCAAACAGGTTACCGAGAAAAAATACAGTGGCTAAAACCAGCCAAATGTATCTCTTAAACATGGTTCTCCTCAAAAAAATTATGGCTTAAGTTATCAGACACAGATCACAGCCTGACTCAAATTCTTGGGAGTTCATAAAGTAGCCCTGAATAGAGGGACAACCACAAACAAGGCGAAACCTCGCCCCATTAGCGCTGCCTAATTTTCCC